>DATNBU010000017.1:0-300000 GCA_035571835.1 Candidatus Limnocylindrales bacterium
CCCCCCGAACACCCGGTTTCAGCGGTTCTCGCGCGTCAGTACGAGCGTGACGGGACCGTCGTTTTCGATGCGTACCATCATGTCGGCGCCGAATTCACCGGTTGCGACCTCGAAGCCGCTGGAGCGAAGCCGATCACAGAAGCATTCGTACAGCGGGATGGCGTGTTCGGGCCGCGACGCGTCCGCGAACGAGGGGCGCCGACCCTTTCCCGCATCCCCGTACAACGTGAACTGTGACACGACGAGCACGCTCCCGCCGACGTCGTCGAGACAGAGGTTCATCTTGCCGTCCTCGTCGGCAAACAGCCGCAGGCCGGCGATCTTGTCGGCCATCCATTCGACTTCCGCATCGGTATCGCCGTGCGTGAACCCGACCAGCAGACAGAAGCCGTGCCCGATGGCACCGGTCTGTTTTCCGTCGATGGAAACGGATGCGCTGGCGACTCGCTGCAGGACGACTTTCATCGGGGATTCCGGCGGCTCGACTACGGCATCGCGCGAATCTCGGCAAATCGCACCGACGCTCAGCTGCCGTTCGGTGTCACGGGTGCCGGCGCGATGGCCGCCGAAGCGTCGATCGCAATTTCCTCCAATTCGGCGGCCGCGCGGGCGTGCTAGGTTGGCGCAATGCCAGCAACCGGTTTTACTGTTTTCGACACGCCGATCGGCGCGTGCGGCGTGGCATGGAGCGCACGCGGCATCGCCGGCGTGCAGCTTCCCGAGGCACGCGAGAGCGCGACGCGCACGCGAATGAAAAAGCGGTTCCCGCAGGCCGAAGAAGGCGCGCCACCGCGGCACGTGGCCGGGGCGATCCGGGAAATCCGCGCGCTTCTCAGCGGAAAGACGGCCGACCTGAGCGGCATCGCGCTCGATACCGCCGACGTTTCGCCGTTCTACCTGCGCGTCTACGAAGCCGCGCGAGCGATTCCGGCCGGACGCACGCGGTCGTACGGAGAGATCGCAACTGCGATCGGCTCGCCGAGCTCCGCACGTGCAGTCGGCCAGGCCCTCGGGCGCAACCCGTTTCCGATCGTCGTGCCGTGTCATCGCGTGATGGCTGCCGGCGGAAAGACCGGCGGCTTCACCGCCGAAGGCGGAACGAAGACAAAGCTGCGGATGCTCGCGCTCGAAGGCTGCGATACCGCAACGAACGGAGCGTCGCGCGCAGCACGTCCGCCAAAGCGCACGACATCGGTACGCGAAACCGTACCCTCCGCGGCTTTCGACCTGCGCCGTGCGGTTCGCGAGCTTCGCGCCGCCGATCCGGTGCTCGCGCGCGTGATCGATATCGTCGGACCGTGCCGGCTCGAGCTCAAGAGCGCCCAGAGCATGTTCGCCGCGCTTTCCGAGGCAATCGTCTACCAGCAGCTCACCGGCAAGGCGGCCGCGACGATTCACGGACGGGTCTGCGCGCTGTTTCCGAAGTCGCGGCGCGGCCTGACACCGCAGCTGATTCTCGGCGCCAGCGATGAAGCGCTTCGCGGCGCCGGCCTGTCGCGCGCAAAAGTCGCTGCGCTTCGCGACCTCGCGAGCAAGGTCGAAGCGCGCGCGATACCCACGCTCGCAGGCGTGCGCGCAATGACCGACGACGAGATCGTCGAATGCCTCACCGCCGTACGCGGCATAGGGCGCTGGACCGCCGAGATGCTGCTGATGTTTCGCCTCGGCCGTCCGGACGTCCTTCCGGTGGACGACTACGGAGTTCGCAAGGGCTTCGCCGTTACGTATCGCAAGCGCGATCTGCCGTCACCGAAACAGCTCGCGCGCCACGGCGAGAAATGGCGGCCGTGGCGCACCGTCGCGAGCTGGTACATGTGGCGCGCGTGCGAGCTTCCCGGGCTCGCCGACCTGGCCGCCGGCAAATGAAACGTCGTGTTGTAAACGGCCGCGTCCCGGTTTAGCGATCGCGCCTGCGGGAGGACACGACATGAGCATCGACGTACTGGACGCCATCCGGCATCGCCGCTCGACGCGCGCGTTTCTCGACCGGCCCGTTACCGAAGAAGACCTGCGGGCAATCCTGGAGACGGCGCGCTGGGCGCCGTCGGGCGGCAACTGCCAGCCGTGGCACGTCTACGCACTGAGCGGTGCATCGATGGGGCGCTTCCGCGCGGAGGTCGCCGCCGCGATCGAGACCAATCCGTTCGGCGAACCGACCGAGTTCCCGATGTATCCGCCCGCAATCAAGGAGCCGTACCGCACGCGCCGCTTCGAATGCGGCGAGGCGCTCTACCGCAGTCTCGAGATTCCGCGCGAAGACAAGGCGGCCCGGCTCGGGCAGCTCGCGAAGAATTTCGAGTTCTTCGGAGCACCGGCCGCGCTGTTCTTCGCGCTCGACCGGCAGATGGGCCCGGGGCAATGGGCACACCTCGGGATGCTGATGCAGACGATCGCACTCGCGGCCGAGGCGCAGGAGCTTGCCACGTGCATGCAGGAATCGTGGATGATGCGCCACGGCCTCATCCGGCGCTTCTTCGCGATCCCCGACGAGCTGCAGTTCTACTGCGGCATGGCCGTCGGGTACGCGGACCAGAGCGCGCCGATCAATTCATGGCGCACCGAGCGGGTGCCGGTCGAGGAGTTCGCAACGTTCTTCAGCTGAACGCCGGCAGCGTTGTTGCGGTGGTGCGGCGGGCGCGGAAACCGGTCCTTCGCGTCCACGCATAAAAATTTGCATGCGCGCACCGTTACTCTCGCGTGGAGATTTTCTTCGGGATAATTTCAGCGGATGGATGACAATCGGATCCGGCCCGGCGTGTGGCTGGCTGTCGTCGGCTCGCTGGGCGTTCTGATCCTCGTGCTGTCGCTGCTCGGCGGCGGCCGCCGCTCCGCAGTCGCTCCGGCGCCGCCCGAAACTGCAGCCATACCTGCCAAACCGGATTCGGCGCCGGTCGCATCGGGACAGCGGTCGCATGCCGCGTCGCGCAGCGCGCCGGCGCCTGCGGCCGTCGAGCAACCCGAATACATCGACGGGCTGGTCTACGGCGACATCGACCTTCGCGAAGCGAAGGCGCTGATGCCGGATAACCTGTACTGGCAGCTCGGAGCCCCGACCAAGGACCCGGAGGTGCTCGCAAAGCGCGACGAAGAGCGCAAAAAACGCAACGAGGAGTACGGGCGGGTCCTGGCCGGCGATGCCAACGAGGACGAAGTCAAGGCGTACTACGACTACAAGACGAAGCTTTCGAGCGACTACCTCGAGTTCGCCGAGTTCATGTCGCGCCGCTACCGCAACTCGGACAACAAGGAGTTCGTCGGCATGCTCGAGCTGGCGACCAAAATGCACGCCGACCGCCTGAAAATGCTGCCCGGCGAGATGGAAGACGCGCTCGAACGAAGCCGCGAGCGCGAGAAGGCGCGCGAAGACTGGAAGCGCCAGCAGGACGAGTTCGGAGCCGCCGGCCGGATTCCGAACGACGACGAAGAAGAATAATCGCCCGGCTCGAGATCCGCGACGAAGAATCAGCCGCTCAGCTCGCGGGCTTCGCGGCTGTCAGGCTGCGGCAATACGGAGCCGTTTCTTCCGCACGCTGCGCTGCCGTGCGACCTTCCTGATCCTTCGCCGTAACGTCGGCGCCTTTCTCGACGAGCACCTTCGCGATCTCGTCGATGCCTTTGTTGCAGGCCTGGATGAGCGGCGTGTCGCCGAAGTTGTCGTGCTGATTCGGATCGGCGCCGGCCTCGAGCATCATCACGACGAGCTGACGGCTTCCTGCAAGCACCGCAGTCTGCAGCGGCGTGCGGCCCTGCATGTCCTTGCGGTCGAGCTTCGCTCCATGCTTGAGCAGCCATGCGGTGATGGCCGTGTCTCCGTTGCCTGCGGCATCGTCGAGCGGCGAGCGACCGGCGGCGTCCGGCTCGTCGACGGGAAGGCCGAGCCCGGCAAGCAGCTCCACGATCTCGAGGCTGCGCCCGTCGCGCACGGCATACGCCAGCGCCGATCGTCCGACCTGGTCCTTGACCTTCGGATCGACTCCCTTGTCGAGGCACAGGCGCACGGCCGCCATGTCGCCGCGGCGGGCGGCGTCGAAATAGCGGTCGGTCAGCGTGAACGGGCGAGGGTCGGGAGCGCCCGCTTTCGGAAAGATCGATGTGGAAGGTTTCGGTTGCGCGGCGTCCGCGGGCGGCGCAGCTGCCGCAGCGTTAGCCGCATCGTCGGCCGGGCCCGGCTTTTCTTCTGCAGATGCCGGGGCGCATCGAAATACGACTGCCGAAACGAAGAATGCGGCGGCAAGGCTGCGAAGGATCGGTTGCATCGTGGTGCGCTCAAAAAAGAACGGCAGGGGCCCGGAGCGACCCCTGCCGTGAATGATCGTGTCCGCTTGCCTGTTAGAGCGCGGCGGAGACGAGGTCGTTGACGATCCCCATGCCGGGGTCTTCGTTGTTGTAGTAGTTCTCCGGCTCCTTGATCCGGCTGCGCGTGCCGCTGTTGATCCAGTTGTCGAAGAACACGTCGAACGGCTTGTTGCCGGACGGGCAGATCCAGCTCTGCCACGGATCGAGCGTGATCGCGTACTCGTACCAGTACTTCTTGCGTACCGTCGGACACGCGTGGCTGCCGATGTACGTCACGATCGTCGTGCAGTGACTGTCGTTCAGCGGCCGGTGCCACGGAATGTGGTAGCTGAAGTTGGTGTACAGGTTCATCTGCGTGATCAGGTTGGCCTGATCGGCGCGCCAGTTCGCCAGGATCTGCGCCTGCGTGATGCCGGGGTAGAACAGCTCGTACGAGAAGCGCGAGAAATTGTAGTCGCTCGAGTAGCCCGTATACGCGTGGTAGTCCGACGGATACTGCGTCGCCAGAGCCCTGGTCGCCGTACCGAAGTCAGCCGGGTTGAAGCTCGTCGGCATCTGCGAGTACACCGAAGCGAGATTCCACGACGACTCGATCTTCTTGTGCAGCAGCCACGACTTGTAGCTCGAGTTCGGCGCCGGGAAGAGCGGGCCCGAATCGTTGAGCGAGTAGCCGCGCGCAGGATTGAGCGTACGGCGCATCGTGTGGAACTCGGTCGCCGTGCCCACGCCGCCGGCGCTGAAGCCGGTCACGAGCAGCTTGTTGATCGTCGGGAAACGCCCGTGCAGGAAGTTCGCGGCGGCCAGCGTGTTGTTGAAGCCGTTGTGATGCCACGTGAGCGGAGGATTCACGCCGGTCGGATCGGTGTACGTCTTGGTGGCATTGCCGGTATGCACGTCGCCCGTGCAGTACGGCATGTAGACCATGTCCCAGCCGTTGGTCGCGATGTAATCCTTCGAACGGAACGGCAGGCCCGGATCGGCGCCGTTGATGATCGGCGAGACGTACTTCGGTTCCATGCCCGACATGTACGTGTCGGGAAGGCCGTTCGGGTTGGATGCGCCGAGCGAGCCCGCGCGACCGCTGCAGGTGTTGTAGTCCCAGCACGCGCCGCCGCCCTCGAAGAGGATGACCATGTTGTTGGATGAGGGGGAGTCGTAGTACCAGAACTTGTACTGCGAGCCGTCACCGCAGACCGTTCCGGGAAGAGCTACCTTCTGCCACGCGTAGGTGTTGCCGCCGTCGACCACGAGATCGACGATCAGATCGAGTTGGGCGAAAGCGGTGCTTGCCGGCAGCAGCGCCGCGGTGAGAACGGCAAGCTTGGCCGCTTGCCAGGTCCGTTTTTGTTTCATGGTCGCGTACCCCTCCGTACGGGAATGAGAACGTTGTGTTTGGATTTCTGCCCCTGTCGCCGGGACAGTGGCGATTTTGTATCCGACTGACGTTAATGCGACAAGACCCATGCGGAACTTTTTTTACAATCTGACACTAAATGGGGATTCACGCTTGATTCGTTTGTTCCAGCGGTGAGAAGCTAACGCGACGCGTTGCGGAAGAGGTCACGGTCAATGTGATCGTTTCAACAATGCGATGCCGGCTAAGGCCGAATCATCATCGATTGTAAGTAAGACCCGCAACGGAACTCCAAGATGTCGAAAGTTCACAACAAAGAGATGCCGCCGGCGACAGCGCCTGCGGACGATGCGAGCCCATCCACCGAGGTCCCGCCTGCTTCGGCTGCGCGCCGCCCGCGCGGCCGGCCTCGCCAGGTCCCGCTCGAAGAACAGCGCGAGACGATTCTTTCGACCGCCACACGCCTGTTCGCAACCGACGGCTTCGACGGCGTGACCAGCGAGCGGATCGCGGAAGCGTCGGGGGTCGGCCGGCCCACGGTCTATCAGCTGTTCGGCTCGAAGAACGACGTCTTCATTGCGGCGATCGACCGGGCGTTCGCGCGCATCCTCACGCATGTCCGCCGCAGCTTCGGCACGACCGTCAACCTTCGCGGTCGCAAGCAGGCCGTCGCGAACATCACTGCGTATTTCGAAATCGTCACGCAGGAACCCGACACGTTCACGATGCTGCTGCTGGCCGACCGCAGCGGTGATGCGCCGACTCGCGAAGCGGCCAAGGTGATCCGGCGCCGCATGCAGGACGCCGTCGCGGCGTACATGCGCGCTACGTGGGAGGGTTTCCAGGACCTGACCGAGCGCGATGCGCAGCTGGCCGCAACGCTGATCGCGTCAGCCGTCGAAACGTCGGCCGTCTATCATCTCGAAAGACCCGACCGGACGACGCCGGAGATCGTGCAGTTCGTTGCCGACTTCGTATGGGCCGGCATCTACGATCTTGCGGTCGGCCACGACATCCCGATGGGCCGCAAGGGCACTGCGCGCAAGCCCGTCTGATTGCGGCCGGGTGCTGTGCGCGAAGCGCGCAGCCGATTCACCAGAAACGCCACGAGATTTCGCTGCGCGCCTGCACGAGCGAGTCGCGCTCTTCGGATGTGTCCGGAGGACGCGTCACCCACAGCGGCGTGTAGAAAACGCCGATCGCGAGCCGCAAGCGGTCGCCGATCGGCAGCGTTGCACCCGCGCCGAGCGAGAACGTCCACGTGTCGGCCGCGAGCCTGGTGCGGTCCGGGGCTCCGAACGTCGTGTTGTGCACGTGAAACTCGGTGTTCAGGTAGTTCGCGCCGAGCGTCAGGTACGGGGCAAGATCGAAGAGCCGCTCGATGCGATACGACCCGGCGAGCTCGAGCCCGACGTAGCGCTGCACGGCAGTATCGTTCGACCGGGTTTCGCATCCGTATGGATTCTGATCCGAGCCCGGTTCGAACCGGATGATGCGCCCGGGACACGTCAACGCACCGCGCAGATGGCCGACCTCACCGTGAAGGCGCGCGCCGACGGTCCACGGACCGCGCTCGAGGAGAGGCCGCTCGATCGCGATCGACAGCAGATTGGTGCGCACGCCGAACAGTCGAATCGGAGGAATGTAGCCGACCGACAGCGCGAATTTCCACGGCAGTCCCACGGTCAGTCCGGGCCGTCCGAAGATGTGCGACTTGTTGAGGTCCTCGACCTTGGTGCCGCCGAAGCCGACCCTTCGTTCGGATTCGCTGAGGTCGGGAAGCGACGCGAGATCGAGAAAGATTTCGAGCGACCATGGCTCGCGTGTCCTCGGAGCTCCCATGCCCGAGAACGACGACGCCGACGTGTAGAAGAACATCGCCCATGACTCGGGGGCATCGGTCGGGAGATGATCCTCACCGGCGTGCACACCCCGCGGGCCGCCGAGAAAGGCAGCGAGCGCGACGGTGACCGCGAAAACCCGGGACCACCGCTTCGTCATGCGTGGGATTCCTCGTGACGGGGACTCCTCGTGACCGACCGGACAGGGGATCGCGCGCACCACGGCGAGCGAGTTCTCGCGCAATTTCGAGCTGGCGTAAACCGAAATCCTGTCCGTATTGGCGGACGCGTGCTTAGCTGGACCCGTGATGGCAGCCGCCCGAATCCCGGAGCCGCCACTGTGGCGGCGACAAACGTCACTTCTTCTCGTCGCGCTGCTCTTCGGTATGCCGACGGTTTGCGGTGCGGAGGCCGCGATGAAGATTGAATCCACCGCATTTGCGCCCGGCGGCGAGATCCCGGTCAAGTACACGTGCAAAGGCGACGACGTGTCGCCTCCTCTTTCCTGGTCGGGAGTGCCGGCCAATGCCAGGAGCCTCGTACTGATCGTCGACGATCCGGACGCACCGGATCCGGCGGCGCCAAAACGAACGTGGGTGCACTGGGTCGTTCATGGACTTGCTCCGGCATCGACGGGTCTGCCGGAAGCCGCGGGCAGCTCGCCGCCTCCTGCGCCCGCAAAGGCCGGCCTCAACGACTGGTCGCGCCCGACGTACAGCGGTCCGTGTCCTCCGATCGGACGCCATCGATACTTCTTCAAGCTGTACGCGCTCGACATCGAGCTTCCCGCGATGGAAAGCGCGACCAAGCCGGCACTCGAGAGCGCGATGCAGGGACATACGATCGCGCACGCCGAGCTGATCGGAACATTTCAGAAATAGAACCGATCAGATCGATGCTGGCGCGCGCTGCCCGGATGTCCGCGAATCCCGTGATTCCCGTGAATTGTGGCCGAGCACGCGCAGGATCTCCTGGTCGCGATCGTAAATGTCCGGCAGGAACTCGACGATTCCGTCGCGGCCGACGCCGACCGACGAATACATCACAAGGACCGGAACCGGATTTCGCAGCGTGATCCACCTCGTCTGTCCGCGCGCAATCGCGCGATTGAGCGCGGCGACGCTCCACGCCGGATCGTCGAGGGCGAGCGCTGCGAGCTCGACCGGATTCTCCACGCGCACGCAGCCGTGGCTGAACGTTCGCGTCGCGCGGTCGAACAGCGATTTCGTCGGCGTATCGTGCATGTAGACGGAGTACGGATTCGGAAACAGCATCTTGATGCGCCCGAGCGCGTTGTCCTTGCCCGCCGCCTGCACGTAATCGTCTCCGGTGCGCACGATGTGCCTTCGGGCAAGATAGCGCGGATCTTTGCGCAGGCCTGGAAGCAGCTCGTTGCGGACGATCGAATCGGGCACCGACCAGGTCGGGTTGAGCACGACCGACTGCATGTCGGCGCGGAACATCGGCGTTTCCTTGTCGCGATCGCCGACGATCACGCGCGAACGCCAGATCACGCGGTCGTTCTCGACGAACGCCACCCGGAACGCCGCAACGTTGACCATCACGTAACGCTCCGGAAGGTCGTGAAGGAACCAGCGGCCGCGTTCGAGGCTCGCGCGGATCTGGTCGATGCGCGCGTCCACCGGCACGTTGAGCGCAGCAAGCGTGCGCGTGCCGAGCGCACCGTCGGCCGCAAGACCGTGGCGCAACTGAAACGCGCGCAATCCGTCGCGAAGCTCGTCGTCGAAAACGTCGCCCGGCTTTCGCATCCATGAGCGGTGAAGATCTCCAGTGACCGCGAGACGCTCACGCAGCGCCGCAACGCGCGGATCACGCTGCCCCGGCTGCAGCGGAGGTCCGGCCGCAACCGTGCGCCATCCGCCGGCGGCGCGGATCTCGCGATAGGTTGCGAGGGCCTGTTTGAGCCTTTCGTACGTCGAGCTGTGCGGCTCGAGCGCTGCGACAAATTCGCGCACCTGTTGGCGGTCGATTGCCTCCTGGAGCTCGGCAGCCAGATCGTCACCATCGGCGAGACTGGCCGGAAGCATGTCGGGACTCGGCGGACTCGGGGGCGCAACGCCGTAGCGCACGTCGTGCGCGAGGCGAACCAGCGCGTCGGTCATCAGCACATCGCGCGCTGCCGCATCGAACGCGGCATTGCCGCTCCCGCGAGCGCGGCCGGCAATCGCGTCGTAGTGGTAATCGCGCGCATCGAGGCCCTGCGCTTCGCCGTCGTGGATCGCGTCGACGAGGTCGGCCACGTTTGCGCGGGCCGTCCACAGCGGCTCGAACTCGCGGCGCCGGTACAGCTCGAAAAGCGTCGCCGACCGCGAGACGGTTTCGCCGGCTACGACGATGCGGCCGTCCTGCTGCATGTCGCCGAGCAGGCGTTCGATGACCGGCTCCTGCGGGGACGCCGCAGCGAGGGCACCGCGGGCAGCGGCGAGAGCAACGAAACACCAGAGACCCATCTGCGCAATCGACTTCATCGGCGCCGACGTTAGCGTGGTTCCGCGACGACAATCACAACGATCGTCGTGTTTCGTAAAAGACCGGCGCTTTCCGCCTCTCCGGCGCTCGTCACGGGGAAACCTGCATTTTGACCGGTGCTCGCGGCGGCGCGATCGAGTGCGATCCGTTTCCTCTGCTCGAACGATCACGTCGGCTTTGTTGTTAGCCCTGACTGCGCGGGTCATTGTCGTTTCGGGAACAACGAAATGGACTGGCGGCGATCAAGACAGAGCGAGAATGTCGTTACCGGCGGCGCTGCGCGCCTCGGCGGCGGCGTGGGACTTGGCGGAGTGGCGATCGTCGTGCTGGTCGGGCTCGTGATGGGCCGGAGCCCTCTCGAGATCCTCGGCCAGCTCGTGAACATGAACGGCGGCGGCCAGTACGAGAGCGGCGAGGACGTTCGTCCGACGACGCCCGAGCAGGGCGAGCAGGTGCAGTTCGTGCGTGCGATCCTCGGAAGCACCGAGGACACGTGGGAAGAGGTTTTCTCCGCCGCGGGAAAATCCTATCCGGCGCCGCGCCTGGTGCTGTTCGGAGGCGCGGTCGAATCCGCGTGCGGCCGGGCGTCTGCCGCGGTCGGGCCTTTCTATTGCCCCAACGACGCTCAGGTTTATCTGGACCTCCAGTTTTTCCGCGACATGGAGCAGCGCTTTCATGCGGCCGGCGACCTCGCGCGAGCGTACGTGATCGCGCATGAGGTCGGGCATCATCTGCAGAACGTGCTCGGCGGAATGAGCGCGGTCGACAGGGCCCGGCAGCGCGGCGCCAGCATGGAAGGCGCCGAGGGACTGTCGGTGCGCCTCGAGCTCCAGGCCGACTGCTTTGCGGGCGTATGGGCCAACCGCAGCGAGGAGCGCCTGCACTGGCTCGAGCCCGGTGATGTCGAAAGCGCACTCGCCGCCGCCACTGCGATCGGCGACGATGCGCTGCAGCGGCAGGCGCAGGGCTACGTGGTCCCCGACTCGTTCACGCACGGAACCTCGCAGCAGCGAGTGAGATGGTTCAAGGCCGGCCTCAAGAGTGGCGACATTGCGAACTGCGATACGTTCAAGGCCGACCAGCTCTGATTCCGTGCCTTTTCCGTAAGTGATAAATCGTCCGCGCTTGCTGCGGCACGGCGCATTCTCCGATATGGGTGCGTTCGTCCTCGCGACCACGCTCGGCGAACCAGGGAGGGCTCACCAATGGCGCATCGTCATCTCGCATTCCGGCTCGGCCTTTTTCTGCTTATCGCAATCGCCCGCCCCTCGGCCGCGGACGAGACCTGCATGTCGCCGTACATGCCGAAGATCACCGGCCAGGAGGATTACGTCTACGTCTGGACGCTCGGCGTCGATGGTCTTGGTGACGGTTCCGACAAGCTCGTGACCGTCGGGGCCAATCCGGCGTCGCCGGATTTCGGCAAGGTCGTATCGTCGACTTCGGTCGGCGGGCGTCACGAAGCGCATCACGGCGGCTTCACCGACGACCGCCGCGAGCTGTGGCTGGCCGGCATCGACGACGGCTCCATCTTCGTCTTCGATGTCGCTACCGATCCGGCCAAACCGAAGCTCACGAAGACGATCACGACGTTCGAGAAAGACAGCGGTCTCGCCGGGCCGCACGGCTTCTATGCGCTTCCCGGCCTCATGCTCGTGCCGGGCCTTTCCAATGCGAAGGATCGCGACGGGCGTACCGGGCTTGCCGAGTACGGCAACGACGGCAAATTCGTGCGCACCACATGGATGCCGGCCGGCGCCGAGTACGGCTACGACGCGCGCGTGCAGCCGCGCCTGAACCGCATGCTCAGCTCCTCGTTCACCGGATGGAAGAACTACATGCGTCCGCTCGGCGACCTGATGAAGGATGCCGAAGCGATGAAGAACTTCGGAAACACGATGGTCGTCTGGGACTTTCACGCGCGAAAACCGCTGCAGACGCTGTCGGTGCCGGGCGCGCCGCTGGAAATCCGCTGGGCGCTTCAGCCGCGTCACGATTATGCATTCACGGCATCGGCGCTGAGCGCCAAGCTCTGGCTCATCGAAGCCGGCAAGGACGGCAAGTTCACGGCGACTGCGGTCGCCGACATCGGCGATCCGTCGAAGATTCCGCTGCCGGTCGACATCAGCCTGTCTGCCGATGACAAGTATCTGTTCGTCGCGACGTTCATGGACGGAAAGGTACGCGTCTTCGACGTCAGCGACCCGCATCATCCGCACGTCGCGCACGAGCAGGTGATCGGCAAACAGGTCAACATGATCTCGGAAAGCTGGGACGGCGAGCGCGTGTACTTCACGTCGTCGCTGCTCGCCAACTGGGACAAGTCCGGCGCCGACAACGAGCAGTTCCTCAAGGCCTACCACTGGGACGGCAAGGAGCTGAAGCCGCTGTTCGCGGTCGATTTCAACGCGGAAAAACTCGGCCGGCCGCATCACATGCACTTCGGCCAGAACGGCTTCTACGCGGGAACGGTCACTCCGAAGCCGGCTTCGTGAAGCGCACAGCCATCGCCGCTGCTCTCGCCGTCGTGCTCCGGGGCGCGACCGGCCTGGCGGCCGCAGCGAACGTGGCCGGCAGCGCAGAGGCCGGCGATCCCGCGCCGTACACGTTCTCGATCGGACCGTTCGTTCCGTCGTACGCGCCGCCGGCGGCCGGAACGTACGAGCTTCCGCCGATCGGTGCGGTCGGCGACCATCCGCTGATCGATGCGTCGGGCGCGAAGACGACGCTCGCTGCCGTCGTCGGCGGGCGCATGGCCGTCGTCTCGTTCATCTACGGCACGTGCAGCGAGAAAACCGGTTGCCCGCTCGCCACGGCAGTCCTCCACCGCCTCGATGAGCGCATTGCCGCGAACCCCGACATGGCGCAGCGCGTGGCACTGGTTTCAATCAGCTTCGATCCTGCGCATGACGCCGACCGCCTCGCTGCGATGCAGCGCATGCGCGCCCCCGGCTCGACGTGGGCATTCGTCACGGCGCCCGACGAAGCTGCGCTCGGGAAACTTCTCGCGGATTTCGGTCAGTCGATCACGATGCTTCGCACCGCGGACGGGCGCGCGACCGGCAAGTTCCGCCATGTGCTCAAAGTGTATCTGCTCGACCGCGCGCAGAACGTGCGCAACATCTACAGCGTCGGCTTCCTGCATCCCGATCTGGTCTGGAACGATCTGGAGACGCTGCGCATGGAACAGGCGTCGAGAGCTTCAGCCGGCGCGGCAAGCCGGCAGAAATCACGGTAACCGTCAGAGAATCACTTCGATCAGCCGCGGGCCGCGGCCTTTCATCGCGCTCGCGAACTGGTCGTCGAGCTCCTCGGTGGTCGTCGCGCGCGAGGCTTCGACACCCAGCGCACGCGCGAGACCGCACCAGTCGATCTCCGGATTGTGAAGATCGAGCATCGACATCGCTTTCGGCCCCGGGTCTCCCGCACCGACGCGACCGAGCTCGATGTTGAGGATCGCATAGGAACGGTTCGCAAAGATCACGGTCGTGACGTCGAGCTTTTCGCGAGCCTGCGTCCACAGCGCCTGCAGCGTGTACATTCCGCCGCCGTCGCCCTGCAGCGCGATGACCTTGTGGGCCGGACATGCGACTGCTGCACCCGTTGCGAGCGGAATCGCAATGCCGATCGAGCCTCCCGTAAGAGCGAGATGGCAGTGCGGCGGCGCGGTCGCGGTCGCGAACGCAATGCCGAGTCCGGAGGTTGCGGCTTCGTCGGCAAGGATCGACTCCTCCGGCAGAAGCCCCGCGATGATCTGACCGACGCTGAACTGATTGAGCCCGCCCTGCGGTTTGGACGGACGCTCGAGCGCGGCGCGGCCCGCCGGTTCCTTCGGCGCGTGCACGGCTTCGGCCAGCGAGCAGAGCGCGGCAAAGCCGTCCTCGTGCGCGTGCGCGAGGTACTGGATCTCGCAGCCGGCCGGCGTACACCAGCTCGGCTTGTCGGGGTACGCGAAGAACGAAACCGGCGGCTTTGCGCCGACGAGGATCAGCACTTCGACGTCGGCGAGGAAATCGACGATCTGCTCGGCGAAATACGGGATGCGCTCGACGGCAACGATGCCGGCTCCGCGCTCGAGCCTCGGCGCGAACGTATCGCACATCAGGCGCGCGCCGGTTGCCGCGGCGATGCGCCCGGCGGCGTCGAGGCCGTCGCGCCGCAGCACGGCGCCGCGCAGAAGGATTGCGCAGCGCTTTCCCGAACGCAGCGCGGTCGCAGCGGCGTCGATCGCATCGTCGGAAACTTCGGCCGCGAGCGGAACCTCGAGCGGCAGCGCGACCGGCCCGCCTTCGTTCCAGGCCGTGTCGGCGGGAAGAATCAGCGTCGCGACCTGGCCCGGCGCCGTGCGCGCAGCCTGCACGGCGCGCGCACCGTCGGCCGCGACCGAAAGCGAGCTCGTGCTCGAATGGATCCAGCCGGAGACCGGCCGCGCGAAGCCGACGATGTCGGATGCGAGCGGCGCGTCGTACTGCGCATGATACGTCGCGTGATCGCCGACGATGTTGACGATCGGCGTGGCCGCGCGTCGCGCGTTGTGGAGATTGGCCAGGCCGTTGGCGAGCCCCGGTCCGAGATGCAGCAGCGTTGCCGCCGGCTTGTCGGCCATGCGGCCGTATCCGTCGGCCATGCCGGTCACCGCGCCTTCGAACAGGCCGAGGATCGCGCGCATGCCTTCGACCTTGTCGAGCGCTGCAACGAAGTGCATCTCCGAAGTTCCAGGATTGCTGAAGCAGACTTCGACGCCGGAGTGGACGAGCGTGCGGACGAGACTTTCTGCGCCGTTCATGGGGTCCCTCGTGCGAAACAGGTTATTCGACTGCACCGCGCGGCGGCGGCTGGCTCGTCTCCGCGTATTTCCGACCACGGGCAAAGTCGACCGCATCGCGCGCCGACGGGCCGTGCGGTCACGCGGACAGTGCGACCACCTCGCCGCTGAGCCGGTCGGTGATTGCGCTCGAGACGCGCAGCAACCCGCGCAGCAGCGCGTTCTGAAGGCCCGGATCGTCACGCCCCATGCGATCGAACGCCTCGCGCGTCAGGATCAGGCATTCGAGCTTGCGGTCGGCGCGCACGTCGGCGGTCCGCTTGCCGCCCTGGAGCACGCCGGCTTCGCCGAACGCCATGCCGGGTGCGATCGTCGACAGGCGCTTCTGCTGTCCGCTCGCGAGGTCGAGCGTTGCGCTGCATTCGCCGGACACGATGAAGAACAGGCGGTCGGCCTCGTCGCCTTTGCGGACGATCATTGCGCCGCGCGCGAAGCTCGCGCGCTCGACGTAGGCGGCGAGCTTCTCGATGTCGTCGGATTTCATTCCCGTGCAGATCTGCTGATGCGGCAGCTCGCACGGTTTGTCCGCGCCGAGGCCCGGCGCCACCTGGTCGATCAATGTGTTCTCGCACCACTCGATGCCGCTCTCGAGCTGCGGGAACGTGCGCACGCCCGCCGTGTTCTCGCCTCCGAGCTGCTCCTCGGCGTGGCGCACGAACGCGTGGACGGTCTGGGTTCCGGTAAGGATCGTGCGTGTTCCGACGCGTGCCATCGTGCGCATGAGATCGACGAGAAGATGCATCGCCGACGAATCGATGCTCTCGACGCGCTTGAAGTCGAGGATCACGAACAGCGATGCTTCGACTCCGGCAAGCAGATGGCGGCTGATGGTCTCGGCGGCGGCAAAATCGACGTCGCCGTGAAGCTCGAGCACGCGCGCGCGGTGGCCGTGCTCGGCAAAGACTTCGAGCTCGCGCGAACGGCGGCGGCGCTTGGAACGCACGCTCGACAGCGAGTACTCGGCGCGCACCGTCGCCATCGACGAGCGCGGCGGCGTCAGAAAGTGCAGGCCCCAGTCGCGCGAAAGACGCTCGCACGCGAGCACGCCGCGGACGCTGTTGCCGCGCGCATCGAGCCGCGGCGAGAACACGCCGATCCCGAGCCGCCCGGGAAGCACCGCCATGATGCCGCCGCCGACGCCGCTCTTGGCCGGCATACCGACGCGGTAGACCCATTCGCCGGCGTAGTCGTACATTCCGCACGTCGTCATCACGCACAGCAGGTCGCGCACGATGGCCGGCGAAACCACGCGTTCGCGCGTGACCGGATTGGTGCCGCCGGCCGCGAGCGTCGCCGCCATCATCGCGAGATCGCGGCATTCGACTCGCACCGAGCACTGCCGGAAGTAGAGGTCGAGCGCCGGATCCGGATTGTCGCTGACGATGTCGAAGTTGCGCAGCATGTGGCCGATCGCGCGGTTGCGATGCCCGGTCTCCTTCTCGGACTGGTAGACCGCGTCGTCGAGGTCGAGCAGGCGGCCCGCATACATCGAGAACAGCGCGAGGATGCGTTCGAAACGATCGGGCTCCGAGCGCCCGGCGACGAGCGACGCGGCCGTGATCGCACCCGCGTTGATCATCGGGTTGAGCGGACGGCCGGATCCCGGCTGCAGGCTGATCGAATTGAACGCGTCGCCGGTCGGCTCGACGCCGATCTTGCGCAGCACGCCTTCTTTGCCGCGGTCCTCGAGCGCAAGCCCGTAGACGAGCGGCTTGGAGATCGACTGGATCGTGAACGGGATGCGCGTGTCGCCGACTTCGTAGACCGCACCGTCGGTAGTCGCGACGGCGATCCCGAACCACGACGGGTCGGCTTTGGTGAGCTCGGGAATGTAGGACGCGACCGCGCCGTCGTCGATCGGGGCAAGCTCGGCGTGGACACGCTCGAGATAGAGCCGGATCGGAGAGGATGCGAGGGGTCGGGTCGCAGCAGCTGTGGACACAGGAACCTCCTGCCGACCGGCTCGCGCCGGTCCTCAGATCGACCGGCCTGCGCCGGTGTCCTCAGATCGACCGGCTCGCGCCGGTGTCCTCAGATCGACCGGCCTGCGCCGGTCTCAATGGGTGGTCCCCGATGGCGTTGTGTCAGAGCCTGAAAATGATGCAACGACCGCCAAACGCGCGCGGCGCCGGTCGCATGAATGCCACCGGCGCCGCGTGTCGCTCTGTCGTGAGCTCAGCCTACTGCCTGCACTTGAGCGCGGTGTCGGACGCAGTGCAGTCCGAAATGCTGCCGGAACGCTCGACCGCCGAATTGTGCAGCAGCGTCACCGTCACCGGGCCGGTAAACGGCGCATCGATCGGCTGGCCGCGAAGCGACAGCTTCAGCAGCATGAGCCCGTCCTTCGGCGTCAGCGTTGCGCGGTAATCCGCGTCCGCGACCGTGTCGCGGCAGGTGATCTTGCCCTTCGCTGTCGTGCGGCAGCTTCCGAACGTGTGCGACACGTCGAGACCGGCAGCGTCCTGGATGCGGACGTTGAACGGCGGCGGCGCGCTGAACTCGGGCGACGCGTCGAACGAACCCTTTGCATCGACGCGCCCGTCCGCGGAGCCGGCGCTCTTTTCCGCACGCACGTTCACGCGCGAGAGCGTCAGGCTGAGCGGCGTGCGCGCCTGCGCGCACGTGTAGTCGACTCCTGCGGTCTCGTCGGGACCGAATGCGTATCCATTTGGAAGGACCTTACCGGACGGTGCATCGATGAGACCGCCGTCCGGCGCCTCGAGCACCGGCAGCCGCAGGCGCAGGTTCGTCACCGTAACCGGCAGTTGGCCGTTCGAGTTGCGACCGTACGGCTGATCCGCCGGAAGCAGCTCGAGCTTCGGAATGTGACCTTCGCGGAACTTCCATCCGTTCGGATGAAGCTGGAACACCTGGCATGACGCTACCGTGTTGATCTCCGGACGATACAGGCCGCGCGCGACCAGCGTTTCGGTTCCCGCCACGGGATCGACATCGAGCAGACGTGCAGCGACCTGCGACGTGGAACCCGGCGAAAGGATGTCGGCAACGATCGTTGCCGATCCCATCAGCGTGTAACCTGCCGCCGGTGCCGGCTCGCCGCGATACGTCGCGGCGCCGGTCTGGTCGTCAGCCGGAGCTGTCGCGCATGCACCGCTGCCGGAGATCGGATCGAATGCCTGTCCGACCTGCTCATCGGTCGGCACGTCGTCGGCGATGATCTGCTGGGCGGCGCTCTCGATGCGTACTTCTCCCGGCGCGAGCGCAGCCCACGTCGGCGCCTGGAACGGACCAGCCGACGGGCCGTCGCAGACCTGCGTCACCGTCTGCACGCCATCGAACGGCGCGGCGCCGTCGCCTTTGACGTAGAAGTCGAACCACTCGTGAAGCTGGGAATTGCGGAACGCGGTGTCTTCCACCTTGTTCTGTCCGCGCTGGTGACCGTGATCGCCGAACATCAGCGAGATCGGCGTGCCCGGATGGTTCGTGCGCGTGCGATTGTAGTAGCGGATCGCTTCGTCCGGCGGGAACAGGTCGTCGGTAAAGCCGTTGGAGATCAGCATCGGCGCCGGCGCGACAGAATCGTCGATGTAATAGCTCGAATGGTGGCGCGTCAGCTCGTCGACGGTGTCGAGCAGCACCGGATTGTCGTCGTACGGCTCGCCGGCGTTGGTGACGGTGAACCATTTGGTCAGATCGGCATCTTCGTCCTGGCCGGTCGGTGCGTAGTTGCTGCCGGCAAGGCCGAGCGCGTAGAGGCCGGCGACGAACGACTGCTTCATTACGCCGCCGCGGCCGCGCGCGTCGTACCGTGCGTCGGCAACGTAATCGAGGGTATGACCGTTCGGCGTGAGCGCATATGCCATGTCGGTCCACGGGATGTCGGGCTGCGCCGCCGCGATCTGCATTGCCTTTCCGCCGGGGCTCACCCACGGCACGAGATGGCCGTCGGCGTTCGGCGAGCCTTCGTGCGCGCCCATCATCTTGCGGTTCCTGAGTGCGCCGAGCGCCATCGAGATGCCGCCGCCGTACGAGCTGCCCATCGACGCGATCTTCTGCGGATCGATGAGGCCTTCTCCGGATCCGCCGGACGCCGCCTGGTCGGCGAGCGCTTCGAACACTTCCTGCGCATCGCGCACTTCGTAGCGCGTATCCATCAGGTGGTTGTAGCCGTTGTCGCAGACGCCGGGCATGAGACGCTTCGGGTCGGTCGCGCCGCACGAGTTTCCCCAGCCGCGATCGCTCATCGAGAACACGGCGTAGCCGTTGTCGAGCCACTGCTGCATCGAATCGGATGTCAGCGAGATCTTCGCGCCGCCCCAGCCATGGAACACACCGACGATCGGGAAGTTGCCGTCGGGGCCCGCAGCCGGCGCGGGCGGAAACGCAACGTTCACGTCGATCGGTGCGCCGTCGAAGCTCGTGAAGATTCCCGAGCAGTGGCGCTCGCCGGCGTTGGCGTCGGCCTGGACGGTGCAGACGACCGTGCCGCCGAAAATACTGGTGATGTCGGCCGACGCCGGATCGGCCATGGATGCGATCGAAAGCGCGGCGACTGCCGCGATCATCTTCTTCATTGAGGGTCCCTCCGCCTTTGGCGGCTCTCAGGCCGCGGGGGCACCCTCTGGTCTGCACCCGGTCACTACTTACAGCAATGACAGTTACATCGATGTCAGCCCGTCGCCCGCATTTTTTCCACGCCTGGGGGTGGCCGTCGGCGGAGACGATTGCGGCCGGGCCGCGCGCCGACTATCGGCCGAGCATGGATTTCCGAGAGGCCATCGAAACCACAGGGACCTGCCGCTTCTTCCGCCCGGATCCGGTTCCCGAGGATGTCTTGAAACGGGTGCTCGATGCCGCGCGCTACGCGCCGACGGGCGGCAACCGCCAGGGAGTTCGGTTCGTCGCAGTTCGCGACGACGCCAAGCGGCGCGCGCTCGCCGGCCTCTACCTGCCGCTGTGGCAGCAGTATGCGTCGCGGGCTGTCGTCAAACCCGGCGCGCCGCTTCCGCGGCTTCTCGAAAATGCCGACCACATGGCCAAGCACCTTCACGAAGTGCCGGTGCTGGTCGTCGTCTGCGCGCAGACGGCCGACCTGATGGCGACCGATCGTCATCTCGATCGCGTATCGGTCGTTGCCGGAGCGTCGATTTATCCGTCGGTGCAGAACTTCCTGCTCGCTGCACGCACCGAAGGTCTCGGCACCGCGCTGACTACGCTGCTGTGCGCCGTCGAGCCCAAAGTGAAGGAGCTGCTCGCGATACCCGACTACGTTGCGACCGCGGCCATGGTGCCGCTCGGATATCCGGCCCGCGACTTTCCGAAGAAGCTCTCGCGGCGACCGATCGAAGAGCTCGTCTTCGCAGATACGTACGGCGAGCGACTGTTCAAGTAGCCCGCCGTACTCCGTTCGTTGAATCGTCACGCCGCCTTCGCGATCACGTAGCCCGATCGCGGAAAGTGCACCGCGATTTCGCCGACCACGGGATCGCTGCGCCGGATCGCGATCTCCTCGCCGGTGACGCGCGCGACGACTCCCTCGACCTTCTCGACTCCGATGTCGTCGGCGCGGATCGAGACCGTATCGCCGACCTCGATTCCATCGAGCTTCCTGCCTTCGATCGGAGCCAGATCGGCCGGCGTCGCGGTGCGCGCGATTTCGAGCGCCGCCGACGGCTCCATTGCCTCGGAGTCGCCGGCGCCGAACGCCGCGATCCTGTCGACCCAGCTCGCGAGCGCGCGCCGCTCGCTGACCGCCTCGAACAGATGCGGAATGTGCCGCATGAACCAGAGCGGGTGGTAACAGGCCGCGTCCGCCAGCGTGAACTCGTCACCGATGAGGAACGACTTCCCGCTGAGCCGGCAGTCGAGCTGATCGAGCGAAAGCAGCGCCTGCGAGCGTGTATGCGGCGCCATCGCGAGCAGGTTCTGCTTCGACAGCATCGGCGACATCTTCGCCCGGTCTTCGAGGATGTCGGCCGGGAGCACCGGCAGCAGCTCGGCGATCACCGACGGAACGACCTGTCCGGTGAAGCGGTGATCGGCCCAGTCCTCGAGCATGCCGATCTCGCCCCAGCGGTCTTCGGGAATGCAGGCCGGATCCGGATGAAGCTGCTCGATGCGGCGCGCGATGCACGCGGTGTCGCAGTAGATGTCCGCGCCCACCTGCATCACCGGAATCTTGCGGTAACCGCCGGTCAGCGGCGCAAGGTCGGGCTTCGGAAGCATGTTCGGCTGCGCGACCGAGCGCCACGGAACGTTCTTGTACGCGAGCAGGCAGCGGATCTTCTCGGCGAACAGCGAGATCGGGTAGTGGTGAAGGATGATGTCGTGCATGGGACCTCCATATTGCTCGGCCTCACGGCCTCGCGAGTTCGCGTTCGGCCTCACGGCCTCACGAGTTAGAGGTCAGCGTACGGCGAATTCGGCGAGGCGATCTTGGAGAATCTTGCGGTCGCCGCGGGCGGCCTTGCGGAAAGCTTTCGGAGACACTCCGGCCGCGCGGCCGAACGTGCGGACGAAGTTCGACAGGTCACCGAAGCCGACTTCGTACGCGATGTCGGTGATCGGGCGATCCTCGTCCGCGAGCAGCCGGGCCGCACGGCGAAGCCGCGAGCGTACGAGATACTGGTGCGGCGTGACGCCGAGCACCGACGAGAACAGTCGAAGAAAATGAAACGGGCTCAGCTCGGCGCCCGCTGCCGCAGTCTCGAGATCGATGTCTTCGCCGGAATGATCGTCGATCCAGATCGCGGCTTCGACCGCGCGGCGACGGTCGCGCGCGACCGGATCGCCGACCGAGCGCTCGGTCGCGAGCCGCACGAAACGCGCCGCCAGCAGCATACCGGCCTCATCGATGCCGACGTCGCTGGTTCCGCCGACCGCCGACTGCGCGAGCTCGCCAAGCACCATCAGCTCCGCGAGCGGAGGCAGGCAACCAACGCGCCATGCCCGGGTGTCATCGTCGATCTCCGCAGCGGCTTCGGGCGTGAGATGGAACGAAAGGCACTCGTCGCCCTGGACGTGATCGTGCGTGCAGAGGAACTCGTCGCCCGGATGTCCGACGAGGAACGAACCGGCAACGAGATCGTGCCGGCGCCCTTGCGAGAGATAGCCGAAGCTGCCCCGCCGCACGTAGGCAATCGAGAAGCCGTGGTGGATTTCGACGAACGACGGATCGTGCGGTCCGAGCTCGCAGCGGTAGTCCTGTACCGACAGCGAAGGACTTTCGAGCACTCGCGTCACGGCCATGACGCGGCGACGTTAGCGCCTGGGAGGGCGTCGAACAATCCGGGAATCCACGAGTTTGTGGTGCTTGGGCCGCGGTGCGCGGTGCAGCTGCCACCTCATCGCTGCCGGCCAATGGCCACTGCCCCTCAACCGCTGGCCTGCCGACGGAGGCCCCGGCCGGTTGCCTCCGGCCGCCCTCCGTGGTCAAACTCCCCGATTCCGATTCCGAGGAGCACCGTAGAGAGCATGTCCGTCAAGATCCGCCTCAGCCGACACGGCAGCAAGAAAAGGCCCTTTTACCGGGTCGTGGTCGCCGACGAGCGCGCGCCGCGCGACGGCCGCAGCATCGTTTCGGTCGGCACTTACGATCCCCTCGTGGAACCGGCGAAGATCAAGCTTGACGCGGAGACAATCGGATCATGGTTGAAGAAGGGAGCGAGGCCGACACCGATCGTGGCGAAGTTGATGAAGCAGGCGGGAATCCCGTCGGCGTAAGCAACGCGCCCGCTGCATCGGGCGAAGCGCCCGTTCAGTTGTCCGAAGCGCCCGTTCAGTTGTCCGAAGCGCTCGTTCAGTTGCCCGAAGCGCCCGTTCAGTTGTCCGAAACGCCCGTTTCGTCGTCCGAAGCACCCGCCACCTCGGGCGAAGCCCCGGCCTTCCTGTTCGATCTCGTCGATTTCCTGACCAGAAATCTCGTGCTTCATCCCGAAGCCGTCGAGGTCAAGCAGAACTCCGCCGAGCATGCGACCAGCTTCGAGCTCCACGTCCACAAGGAAGACCTCGGGCGCGTGATCGGCAAGCAGGGCCGCACGGCCAAGTCCTTGCGAACGATCCTCAACGCGGCCGCCTCGCGTCTCCAGCACAAGGCCTCTCTCGAAATCATCGAGGAGTAAGGCCACGGCCGGCGCACCATGCCTGCGGCCGCAGCAAAATCCCCCGTCACGCTCGGTTACGTCTCGAGGCCCAACGGCCTTCAGGGCGCCGTCGTCGTGCACAGCGATCCGTCGATGACGGGGATGTTCGCCAAAGGGCTCGAGGTCGAGCTCCGGCCACGCAGCGGCACGGTACTGCGGACGACAGTTCGCAGCGCGTCCCATGTGAAGGACGGCGTGCGCGTCACGTTCGACCGCGTCGCCGATCGCGACGCCGCCGAAGCGCTCGTCGGTGCGACGATCGTCGTCGAACGCAACGCGCTCGGCGAGATGCGCGAAGGCGAATACCTGGACACCGACCTCGTCGGCCTCGAAGTCCGGGCGCACGACAACCGCGCTCTTGGGCGGCTCGTGGAAGTGATCGCGACGGGCGCCAACGACGTGTACGTAGTCGCTGCGGCCGACGGTTCGGAGATCCTGATTCCGGCAACCGCGAACGCCGAGATTGAAGTCGACCTTGCGGCCGGGCGCATGACCGTGGCGGCCGAAGCGCTCGAATATGGAGCGCCCCCGCAGAAGAACGACGAAGAATCGCGATGATCGCGTTCGACGTCCTGACGCTGTTTCCCGAATTCATCGAGGCGGGCGCGCGCCTCGGCGTGCTCGGCCGTGCGGCAGAATCCGGTCTGCTCGCCGTCCGCGCGCATCAGCTTCGCAACTACACCGGCGGCAGCCCGCATCCGGTCGACGATTCGCCGTACGGCGGTGGTCCCGGAATGGTGATGCGTCCAGAGCCGATCTATGCGGCGGTCGAAGACATCACGGCACGCTTCTCTCCGCAGCGGCGCGTCCTGCTCACTCCGCAGGGAGCGCCGTTCACGCAGGCCGTTGCGGCGCGCCTCGCGGCGGCCGGCGAATCGATGCTGCTGTTCTGCGGTCGTTACGAAGGCGTCGACGAACGCGTGCGCCCGCTGTTCGATGAAGAGATCTCGATCGGCGACTACGTGCTGACCGGCGGCGAGCTCGGCGCGCTGGTCGTGATCGACGCGGTCGCGCGGCTGGTCCCGGGCGTGCTCGGCAGCGCGGATTCGCCGGCGGCCGAAAGCTTCAGCGATCCGGCGCTGCTCGAGTATCCGCAGTACACGCGGCCGGCCGAGTTTCGCGGCATGGGCGTGCCGAGCGTGCTGACGTCGGGCAATCACGCGGCGATCGACCGCTGGCGGCGCGAGCAGGCGCTCGAACGCACGGCCGCGCGCCGGCCGGACCTCGCTTCAAAAAAGCGGGACTGACGGCCATGCCGGATCTTCTCGTCGCGATCGTGCACTACCCCGTCTACGACAAGCACGGCGACGTGGTGACGAGCGCGGTCACCAACATCGACGTTCCCGACATCGCGCGAAGCTGCCGCACATACGGTGTTTCCGGCTTCTACGTGGTGACGCCCGTGCAGGCGCATCGCGCGCTGATCTCGCGCGTGATGCAGCACTGGGAAGCCGAGGAGCAGCGCGACTACAATCCGAGCCGCAACGAAGCGCTCTCGCTGCTGCGCCTCGAGTCCGATCTCGAAGGCGTCGGCATCGACGTCGAACGCCGCTACGGCTCGCTTCCGCGCATGTTTGCGACGAGCGCGAAGCGACACGCCTCGGCGACGAGCTTCGAGGACATGCGGAGAATGCTCGAGAGCGACGGTCCGCCGTGGCTCATGCTGCTCGGCACGGGCTCCGGCCTTGCGCGCGAAGTCCTCGAGCGCTGCGAAGCGATTCTCGAGCCGATCGACGGATATCGCGGCCCCGACGCTGGAGTTTCCGGTGCCGGTGCGGTCGATTCCGGGGGTGGGACCGCTGCCGGTTCGCCCGAGTACAACCATCTGTCGGTCCGGGCCGCGGCCGCCGTTCTCCTTGACCGCCTTCGATGTCCGCGGTAAACCCCGCGCTTCCGCCTTTTCAAGGAGCCTCCCGTGGACGTCATCAAAGCCCTGAATACCGAGCAACTTCGTAGCGATATCCCCGAATTCCGTCCGGGCGACACCCTCCGCGTGCATGGCATCATCGTCGAGGGCGACAAGGAACGAATCCAGGTTTTCGAGGGAGTCTGCATCCGACGTCAAGGCGGCGGCCCGGCGGCCACCTTCACCGTCCGCAAGAGCTCGTACGGCGTCGGCGTGGAACGAACGTTTCCGATTCACTCGCCGCGCATCGACAAGATCGAAGTGAAAAGCCGCGGCGAAGTGCGTCGCAGCCGCCTTTACTACTTGCGCGATCTTTCGGGCAAGGCTGCCCGCATCAAGGAGCGCAAGAGCGTCGTTTCCTGACCTGATCGCTGCGACCAGGCGATCAGCGTTCTGAAACGAGCGGCGCCGGGAGAAATCCCGGCGCCGCTTTTTTTTGATTCGCCGGCAGCCGCACGAGCGCGCGCACCGCCCGGCCCGGCGCGGTCACGCTGTGAAGATCGACTTGAGCTCCTTCTTCACGATCTTGCCGTTGGCGTTGCGCGGCAGCGTCTCCGGCAGGAACACGATCCTCACCGGCACCTTGAACGCGGCGAGGCGCTGCGCGACGAAATGCCGCAGCTCGTCTTCAGTCGCATTGGCGCCCGGCTTGAGGTGCACGGCGGCAACCGGCTCCTCGCCGAGCGTGCGATGGGGCACGCCGATCACGGCGGCGTCCATCACCGCCGGATGATCGTACAGCGCGTTCTCGACCTCGACACAGTAGATGTTCTCACCGCCGCGAATCAGCATGTCCTTGGCGCGATCGACGATGTAGACGAAACCTTCCTCGTCGATCTTCGCGAGATCGCCGGTCTTCACCCAGCCGTCGACGAACGTCTCGGCCGTAGCTATGGAGTTCTGCCAGTAGCCGCGCACCACGATCGGTCCGCGATACCAGAGCTCGCCGACTTCTCCCGCCGGCAGCGTCTCGCCTTTCGCACCGACGATCTTCGCTTCGCCGGTCGGCGGCACCACGCCGCAGCTCATCGGCTTGCGCTCGTAGTCCTCGGCGAAATTGCTGGTCGCGGTGGCCGAGGTTTCGGTCATGCCCCAGCCCTGCCCCGGCTTGAGGCCGGGAAAGCGCTCCTTCAGACGGCGCACCAGCTCGGGCGCCGACGGCGCGCCGCCGTACGAGATGGTCTCGAGTGACGACAGGTCGAACTCGTCGAAGCGAGGGTGCTCGATGATCTGCCACGCGATCGTCGGTACGCCGCCCGCGGTGTTGATCTTCTCGCGCTCGATCAGCTCGAGGGCCTGATCCGCGTTCCAGCGGCGCTGCAGCACGAGCTTGGTGCCGCCCATCATCGCCGGGATCATCACCGCGAAGCATCCGGTGGCATGGAAGAACGGCACCGACAGCAGCGTCGCTTTCTGCGGCGCGGCGGGATCCGGCGCCGGCAGCTTTTCGCCGCGACGCACGAACGAGCGCGCCTGCGCGCACAGCGCGTTGTAGAAATTCGAGATGATGTTGCGATGCGTGATGATCGCGCCTTTCGGCTTTCCGGTCGTGCCCGACGTGTAGAAGATCGCCGCGTCGTCGTCCGGCGCGATCGCGACCTGAGGCGGCTCGATCGGCGAAAGCGATGCCCACGAGTCCGGCGCGCCGATGACGTCCTCGAGGCGCGCGACGCGCGGATCCGCAATCTCGTTGGTCGAGCGGCTCACATAGATTCGCGTAAGGCTCGGGCAGCGGTCCACGTGCTCGCGCACGCGTTCCCAGCGCTCCGCATCCATGAGCGCGATTTTCGACCCGGAGTCGCAAAGACCGTATTCGAGCTCCGGCCCGGTCCACCACGCGTTCAGCGGCGTGACGATCGCGCCGATTACCGACGCCGCCCAGAACGCCACCGACCATTCGGGAACGTTGCGCATGATGATCGCAACGCGGTCGCCCTTCTTTACGCCGTCAGCCACAAGGCGCGCGGCCAGATGGCCGACCGCGGCGCGATGCGCATCGAACGTCACGCGCTCGTCTTCGAGCACGATGTACGTGCGCGCGCCGAACGGCCGGTTGACGTCGTGGACTTCCTTCAGCGTCGGCGGAGCATTCTTCCACGTACGGATGCGAACGCCGCGGATCTCGCGTTCCTCGATCTCGAACGGCGAGCCCGCTGCGGACACCAGCAGCTGGTGGGCCTGCACGATCGACATTGCGGGAAAACCGGGCGGCAAGGCGGGCGACTGGGAAGTCGTCATGATCGTCTCCTCTCGAACGAAATGGTCGGCGGTGCGATCCTCGCAGAGATTCCGCGATCGGGCGAGCAACCGCTTCTTCGTCGCAGCGAATCGACTAGTATGCCCGCCATGACGACGCCCGGGAATTCGAGCCACCGCGTTTCGGCCTTCGCCGACGATGCCCTCGGCAGCGATGATGCCGTGGAGATCCGACGGCGCCTCGCTGCCGGCGAGGTGAGTTGCACGCAGATCGTCAGCGCCGCCATCGAACGTGCACGCGCCGCCGGTCCGGCCCTGAATGCCATTGCGCACGAAAGATTCGACCGTGCGCTGGAAGAAGCCCGCGGCAACAACCACGGCGCCTTCGGAGGCATCCCGACTTTCGTCAAGGATACCGATGCAGTCGAAGGTTTGCCGTTGCGCATGGGCAGCCATGCGTTGCCGGATGCACCGCAGCCCAAGTCGTCCCAGTTCGTGAAGCAGCTGCTGGGCACCGGGCTGATCTGTCTCGGCAAGACCACGCTGCCGGAGCTCGGCCTGACCGCCACCACCGAATCGCTCGCGTACGGACCGACGTGCAACCCGTGGAACACCGCTCATTCGACGGGCGGTTCTTCCGGCGGCTCGGCGGCGCTGGTGGCTGCGGGGGTGGTTCCGCTTGCGCACGCCAACGACGGCGGAGGCTCGATTCGAATACCCGCTTCCTGTTGCGGCCTGGTCGGCCTCAAGCCGTCGCGCGCGCGGCTCGTCGGCGCGGACGGCGGCAGGCTGTTTCCGATCGACATCATCTCGCAGGGAGTCGTCACGAGATCGGTGCGCGACACCGCAGCGTTTCTTGCCGCAGCCGAACAGGTCAAGCCTTCGCGCCGCTACGCACCGGTCGGCATGGTCGAAGGAGCAGGCGGCAAAGGACTTCGCATCGCGTGCTTCACCGACTCGGCGCACGGCGTGGAAAGTCACCCCGACTGCACGCGAGCCGTCGTCGAGACGGCCGAGCTTTGCGAATCCCTCGGTCACCACGTCGACCGGATCCGCTGCCCGTACGATGAACACGTCGTCGACGACTTCTTCGCGTACTGGGGCTTTGCGCCGTTCGGGCTCGGCCTCGTCGGGCGCTGGGTATTCGGCCCGGGCTACGATCATTCGCGCATCGATGCGTGGAGCCACGGCCTGGCCGAACAGTTTCGCCGCAACATCTGGCGCATGCCCGGCGTGCTGCGGCGGCTGCGCAGTTTTGCGCAGCGCTACGACGCATTCTTTGCGCGCTACGATGTCCTGCTTTCTCCGACGCTGGCCGAGCCGCCGATGCCGCTCGGCTACATCAGCCCCGACATTCCGTTCGCGACGGCCGTCGAACGGGTCATGCGTTATGCGGCATTCACTCCGGTGCAGAACCTGAGCGGCGGCGCGGCGATCTCGCTGCCACTCGGCAGAAGCGCGGACGATCTGCCGATCGGCGTGCAACTCGGCGGCGATCGCGGCTCGGAGCGAAGGCTGCTCGAGCTGGCCTATGCGCTCGAGGAAGCGCGGCCGTGGCCGACGCTCGCCGGGAATTCGCACTGACATTTCGAAATCGGGGACAGACACTGATTTTGCGAATCGGTGTCTGTCCCCGATTGGCCGACGCGAAGCCGTTCACCACCCCACAGGACGGCGCAATCGGGCCTGTCCCGGCAGAAAGGCTCTGGCAACCAGACAGCAGCTGGTCGATGCTGGCCGATGATGCCGCGCACAAGCTCGACAAGACGGTTGCTGCTTCTTGCGGCTCTGCTGCTGGCAGCACCCGCGCATGCCGACGTGAGCATGACGACCGACGTCGAGTGGGGAGCCCCTACCCCGCTATTCAGCAACGGCATGATCCTTCAGCGCGAGATGACGGTGCCGATCTTCGGAAAAGCCGACGCCGGCGAGTCGGTCACCGTCACGTTCAACGGCCAGCAGAAGTCCACGGTCACCGGAGCCGACGGCAGATGGCGCATCGACCTCGATCCCATGGTGGCCGGTGGTCCGCTCACGATGACGGTCACCGGAAACAACACGATCGTCATTTCCGACGTCCGCATCGGTGAGGTCTGGATTGCCGGCGGCCAGTCGAACATGCGAAGGCTGCCGGTCGAGCGCAGCGTGCTCGACGCGCATCCGACAGTGCGCACGCTGATCCGCACCGGATGGAACGATCAGCCGGGCATCAATCCGTATAAATTCGCGCTCGATCTCGAAGAGAGCCTCGGGGTTCCGATCGGCATCCTGAATCTGGCCGTGAGCGGCTCGAGCGTTGCGTCGTGGCTCGGCACGACTGGTGCGACCGATCCGGATCCCGCCGTCCAGCCGTACCTCATCGACGACTGGGGCATCAACTATCGCCGGCTCGTCAAGCCGCTTCAGCCGTTCCGCTTTCGCGGCGTCATCTGGTGGCAGGGCGAGGAAGACGCGCGCCATCCGCAGCGGCATCGCACGCTGTATCCCGCGGTGATCCGCTCATGGCGCGCGGAATGGGGCAACGGAGACTTTCCGTGGATCTCGATGCAGGTCCCGACCGGCCGCGGACTGCGCGCGGACCGCTCGGTCAGTGCGCTGCCTTCCAACGCATCGGCGTCCGACAAGGACTCGTTCATTCGCCAGACCTACGTTCGCGCGCTCGCCGAGTTTCCGTACACGAGCTTCGCGTCGTCGCTCGATCTCAAGGGCGGCACCCATCCGCCGGACACCGATGCGTACTCGACCCGCCTGTTCTACCAGGCTCTCGCGCTCGTCTACGGCGAAAGCTTTCTTTACTCGGGCCCGCTGTTTTCCTCGATGGAGATCGAAGGCAGCACGATCCGGATCCATTATCGCAATGATACCGACGACGGCCTCACCGCGCAGGGCGGCGGCCCGATCCAGGGTTTTGCGATCACCGGCGACAACGTGACGTGGCACTGGGCCGATGTCGCGGTCGACGGCAACGACATCGTGCTGTCGAGCGCGAGCGTCGCGAGCCCGGTGGCCGCGCGCTACGCGTGGGGCAATCGACCGACGTGGGCGAATCTCGTCAACGCAGCGGGTCTCGCTGCGGCGGCGTTCAGCACGGAGGTCACGCCGGGAGAATACGGGCCGTAAGCCGGCGCGATCGCCGCCGACGAATCGTCAGCAGCGATCGCACCCCTTCGTCGACCAGGCTCGCTAGAACCGGCTAAGCGCAGAAATTCTCCGAGACCAGCGTGAACGGTACCGTGGTCTCGCCGCTGCAGAGATCGCACGTGTTGGCGGGGCTGCACGCGTACGACAGGCTCATCACGTAATCGCCATCCCACTGGCACGCACCCGTCGACTTGAAGAACGCCTCGTGCCGGCAGCGATAGTCGCCGCCGCTCGGCGCGCAGGTCGAGCTGGTCGATTCGAGAACGATGCCGGTCGCCGAGGTCGTGACATCGGTTGGAGTGAGCTGGAACGGCGACGCCGTGACCGTGACGATCTCGACTTCGAGATGCGGGACGTCGTTGCTGTCGATCGTGGTGATCTGCTTTGTGATTGCCGCACGCAGGTTCGGACCGTGCATACAGCTCGTGGTCGCGCCGTCCATGCCGAAAACGATCTTTTTGAGCCCTTTGTCGTCGCAGTCGGACATCAGGCTGGCAGCGCTTTCGTCCGATTCGATGTGGGCGGTCACCGTAGCGCCGGCGAACGACCCGGCGGTGATCGTACCGGTCAGGTCGAGAGTCTGGTTGCCGTCCAATGCGACGCTGCCGGGCTGCAGCGAGAACGTTGCCGTCGAGGGGTTCAACTTCGGCGAACCCTTTGCGACTTTCCATTTGAACGTCAGAGCGAGGTCGCTCGATGTCGCGCCGTCGAAGCTCGTGCAGGTGTTGGTCGCGGTGGTGCCGGCGCCCTTCGCCTTGAAGTTCACGATCGACGAGCCGTCACCGGTGCCGCCGCTGCATGCACCGGAGCTCGCTACCTTGAGTTTCACGATGCCCGCCACGCTTCCATCCGTGACGAGCGCCGGCTTCAGATCGATCTTGCCGAGTGACGGACAGGTCGGAATCGAACCGCCGCCGTCGATTCCTGCGGCCTGCGCAAATGCAGGCAGCAGTACGGTCATCGCGTATAGTACGCCGTGTGCAAAAACTGCTCTTCTCATGCGATCCTCCCCTGGACGCGTTTTACACGAAGCATCGTCCGCGCGGTGTTAGTTGCGCGGCGTGCTCCACGCCGTTTTCTTGCGGAGCATGTTCCGCCGTTTTGCGGAACATGCTCAGCGCCGTGTCGATGAGCGGAGGCTTTTGGCACGCGAGCGAACGACGTTGCAACTCTCGACGCGGTCCGTTCGCAGTTTTTTTTCGCACCCCTTCGTCGTGGGGAGAAACGCGGATCGAAAACGCAGCTGCGCCGCGTCAGACAGAAGGAAATCGCGCGCCGAACGGCTCGGGCGCGAGCCGCAACGCATTCGTCGCAAACGAAATCACGTGGTACAGCCCCGCAAGCACGACCAGCTCGATGAGCTGTTCGTGCGTGAATTCGCGCGCCATCTCGTTCCACAGTGAATCGTCGACCGTCGCCGACGCGTGCAGCTCGTCGCACATGCGCAGCAGCAGCTTCTCGCGCTCGCTGAACACCGTCGCAGCCGGATCCTCGCTGCAGATCCCGGCGATCTCCTGTTCGCCGAATCCGACGCGCGCGCCGAAGAACGCAACGTGCACGCCCCACTCGTACTCCGAGCGGCATCGCCACGTGGTGCGGTCGATCACGATCTCGCGCTCGCGCAGCGTGATGCTGCCGCGGTCGAGCAGGCCTCCGGCCATCACGCGCGAGAACACGCGCTCGTTGACGGCGAGCGTGCGGAACAGGAGCAGCGGCTCTATGCCTTCCGGCATGATGCGGCGGAACCAGTCTTCGGCCTGGGCGGAATAGGGCGGTTCCACGGGGGCGATTCTCGGAACGGATGCTGTGCTCATCGGCTTCTCCTTGCGCGCGAAAGGCTGGCTCCAGCTGCCGGCGCCGTGCTATGTATTCCGTAGCAGAGTAGCGCTATGTTTTCCATAGCGCAAGGGACGAGGACGAATGGCCAGATCATCCACGACCAGCCCAGGCACGTCCGCGACGCGAACCGTGCGCGGCTCGCGCACCGGCCGCCCCGTGATGGCGCTGCTCGACCTGCTCGGTCGCCGCTGGACGATGCGCGTGCTGTGGGAGCTCCGCAGCGGCCGTCAGACCTTTCGTGCACTGCAGGAAGCCTGCGACGGCATCAGTCCGGCGGTTCTCAACCAGCGGCTGCGCGAGCTGCGCGACGCTCGCCTCGTCGATCTTGCCGACGGCGCCGGTTACGGGCTGACATCTCTCGGCACCGAGCTTCTCGAGAAGTTCTCTCCGATCGTCGGCTGGGCGGAGAAATGGGCGAAGCGAAAAAGCTGACGGTGTTGCTGTGAAGCGCTCGCCGGGGCACTCTCGCCGGGTCCGGATGGCCCCGTCGACGTACGACTACCCGAATCGTCCGGTTTTTCGTGAGCGGCCCGAGTCCGGGCGATCGATGTCAGAAGCGAACGTGTCAGAAAAGGAAAGCCAGATGCGAACCCGTACTCGAACAATTTCCGCATGGTCGGTGTTCGCCTTGTCGGCCGGCGCGATCGTTGCCGTATCGATCACCGGGTGCTCGATGAAGATGCCGCACGACTACATGGACGAGAAGCCAGGCCTCGGCGACGTCCGCGTGCTCGGCCCGAAGGGGCAGAAGTGCTACGACTTCTGCGCGACGTCGCATGCGAACTGCGACGAGATGTGCCCGCGCACGTCGAACCACGAAGACTACGATTGCGCCGACGATTGCCTGTCCGACTCGAAGGTCTGCCTCGAGGACTGCCCGGAGCTGCAGAGACCGCTCCCGCGAACGCCGAAGAAGTAACGGCGCGGCTAGGGCTGCACCGCGTCGAGCAGATGGCACGCGGCCTTGTGCCCGTCGCGATCGACGAGCGCCGGCACCTCGACGCGGCAGCGATCGAATGCGTACGGGCAGCGCGGATGGAACACGCATCCGCTCGGAGGATCGACCGGGCTCGGCACGTCGCCGCCGAGCACGATCCGCTGCTTTCGCGTTGCGCCGTCGACCGTCGGCACGGCCGACAGCAGCGCCTGCGTGTAGGGATGCTGCGGCGCCGCATAGATGCGCGCCGACGGTGCCGTCTCCACCACGCGTCCGAGATACATGACCGCCATGTCGTGGCTGATGTGCTCGACCACGCGCAGATCGTGCGAGATGAACGCGAACGCGAGGCCGCGCTCCTCCTGCAGATCCATCAGCAGATTGAGGATCTGCGCGCCGATCGAGACGTCGAGCGCCGAGACCGGCTCGTCCGCGACGATGAAGCGCGGCGACAGCGCCAGCGCACGCGCGATGCCGATCCGCTGGCGCTGCCCGCCGCTGAATTCGTGCGGATAGCGATCGTAGGAGTCGGTTCCGAGACCAACGCGGTCGAGCAGATCGCCGACGCGCGCGCGGAGATCGCTTCCGGAGGCGATGCCGTGCGCTTCGAGGCCTTCGCCGACGCTGCGCCCGATCCGCATGCGCGGATTGAGCGACGCGTACGGATCCTGGAACACGATCTGCATGTGGCGGCGCGCGGCGCGAAGCGAGCGCCGATCGAGCGACGCCAGATCGACCCCGTCGAACTCGACGCGTCCCGCCGTCGGCTCGAGAAGACGCAGCAGCAGGCGCCCGAGCGTGGACTTTCCGCAGCCCGATTCGCCGACGATTCCGAGCGTGCGGCCTTCGCGGATCTCGAGATCGACCGCGTCGACCGCCCTCAGCGTGCGTGACTTTCCGAGCGGACCCGAGCTGATGCGGAACTCTTTCGTCAGTCCCACGGCGCGCACCAGCGGCGAGCCGGCTGCCGAAGCATCTGTCGCAATGGCCGCGCTCACGTCGTTCCTCCCGAAGTGTCCGACGTATGGATGGTCACCGGGCACGCCGCGCTGCGGTCGGTGGCGAACGCCTCCAGCGGCGGATCGAAATCCGCGCACGTCGCCAGCGCGAAGTCGCAGCGGTCGCGGAAGCGGCAACCCGACGGCAGCTCGGTCAGGCGCGGAACGTGCCCGCGAATCGTCTCGAGGCGTGCGCGCGTTCCGCCGAGCCGCGGGAGCGAGCGCAGAAGGCCGCGGGTGTACGGATGCTGCGGCGCGCGGAACACTTCGTCGACCGGGCCCTGCTCGACGACACGGCCCGCGTACATCACGAGCACGCGCTCGGCGCGCTCGGCCACCACGCCGAGATCGTGCGTGATCAGCAATAGCGCCATGCCGAGGCGTTCGCGCAGGCCGTCGAGCAGCTCGAGGATCTGCGCCTGGATCGTCACGTCGAGCGCCGTCGTCGGCTCGTCGGCGATCAGCAGCTCCGGCCCGCACGAAAGCGCCATCGCGATCATCACGCGCTGGCGCATGCCGCCGCTCAGCTGATGCGGATACTGGCGCGCGCGCGACTCGGCATCGGGAATCTCGACGAGGTCGAGCATGCGCACGGCCTCCTTCCACGCTTCGGCGCGCGAAACCCTGCGATGGAGCTCGACCGCCTCGGCGATCTGGAATCCGATCGTCAGCACCGGATTGAGCGACGTCATCGGCTCCTGGAAGATCATTCCGATGCGTGCGCCGCGTATCTTGCGCATCTCGCTCTCTGCAAGGGTCGCAAGGTCGACGCCGTCGAGCAGAACCCTGCCGGAATCGATGCGTCCCGCCGGGCCCTGCACCAGACGCATGATCGACAGCGCGGTCACGCTCTTTCCGCAGCCGGATTCACCGACCAGCGCGACGGTCTCGCCTTTGCCGACCGTCAGGCTCACGCCGTCGACCGCACGCACGATGCCGTCCATCGTCCGGAACGAGGTCACCAGGTTCTCGACCTGGAGAAGCGTCGTAGTCCCGTTCAAGATCGTCACCTCGCCTTCAGGCGCGGATCGAGCACGTCGCGCAGGCCTTCGCCGAGAAGGTTGTAGCCGAGAACCGTGATGAGGATCGCGAGGCCCGGATAGACCGAAAGCCACCACGCCACGCCGAGCGTCTGCTTGCCTTCTGTCAGGATATTTCCCCAGCTCGCCGTCGGCGGCTGCACGCCGATACCGAGGAACGACAGCGCGCTCTCGACGAGAATCGCGCCGGCAACGCCGAGTACGGCCGAAACGAAGACCGGCGCCAGCGCGTTCGGCAACGCGTGGCGTACGATGATGCGCACCGGCGACAAGCCGAGCGCCTCGGCGGCGACCATGAAGTCGCGTTCGCGCAGGCTCATGACTTCGGCGCGCACCAGGCGACAGACGCCCATCCACGAGGTCAGGCCGATCACCGCCATGATGTTCCAGATGCTGGCGTCCATGTACGCAATGACCGCGAGGATCAGGAAGAACGTCGGGAACGTCAGCATGACGTCGACGAAGCGCATGACGATCGTATCGACTATTCCGCCGAAGAACCCCGCGATAGCGCCAAGCAGCACGCCGATCGCCGTCGAGATGCCGACGGCCACGAAACCGACCAGCAGCGAGACGCGCGCTCCGAACAGCATCCGGCTGGTGACGTCGCGGCCGAGGCTGTCGGTGCCGAACAGATGCGCCGCGCTCGGGGCTTCGAGCACGTGCTTGGCGTCGAAGTCGTACGGATCCCACGGGGCGATCCACGGCGCGGCAACGGCGAGCACGACCAGCACGATCACGATGATCGCTCCGGCGACGGCAAGCGGATTGGCAAGAAGACGGCGCAGCACTTCAGCGTTTCCTCAGCCGCGGATCGACGGCCACGTAGAGCAGGTCGGCGGCAAGGTTGCCGAGCAGTGTCAGCACCGCGCCGATCATCAGGATCCCCATCACGACCGGATAGTCGCGCGACATGACCCCGGTAAAGAAGAGCCTTCCCATCCCGGGAATGCCGAAGATCGTCTCGGAGATCACCGATCCGCCGATCAGGCCCGGGATCGACAGTCCGAGCAGCGTCACGACCGGCATCAGCGCATTGCGCAGCGCGTGCCGCCTGAGCACCACCCGTTCCTCGAGGCCCTTGGCGCGAGCGGTCTGCACGTAGTCCTGCCGCAGGACCTCGAGCATGCTCGAACGCATGTACCGCGACATCCCGGCAAGGCCCGTCACCGCACCCATCATGACCGGCAGGATCAGGTGTGCGGCGCGATCACCGATTTTTCCGAGCAGCGACATCGAGTCGTAGTCGAGCGATGCGAGGCCCGAGATCGGAAGCAGGTTGAGCTGGGCTCCGAACAGCGTCATCGCGAGCAGCGCGACCCAGAAATCGGGGCTCGCGAATCCGACGAACACCAGCACCGTCGTGATGCGATCACTGGTCGAGTACTGACGTGCGGCCGAATGGATGCCGATCGGAATCGCGATCAACAGGATCAGCGAAATCTCGAGCACGTTGAGCATCAGCGTGATCGGCAGCGCTTCGACGATCTTGTCGAGCACCGGGCGCCGGTCGCGTGAGAAGGACGTGCCGAAATCTCCCTTGACGACTCGGCCGAGCCACAGTCCGTACTGGACGTACAGCGGCTTGTCGAGGCCGTAGTATTTCTCGAGCTGCACCCGGGCTTCGGGACTCGCTTTCGGGTTGAGGTCCGTCATCAGGTCGACCGGGCTTCCGGGAGCGAGCGCCATCACCATGAACGAAACGAACGAGATCCCGAGCAGAAGCGGGATGAATCCGGCAAGACGTTTCGCGAGGTAGCGCAGCATCGGTTACTCGGTGATCACGTACTTCTGCTCGCCCTTCGGGACGTACCAGAACGGGAAGTTCCACGAAATTCCGGCCGGCGCCTCCTCGATGCCGTGAATCCTGGCCGCGACGATCGGAGTCGCCTCGGGTACGTAGAGGAACGTGTACGGCTGGTCCTCGTAGAGGATCTCCTGCAGCCGATCGTACATGCGTTTGCGCTCGGCGACATCGAACGTCCGGCGACCCTTCTCGAGCAGGTCGTCCACCTCCGGATTGTTGTAGCCCACGAAATTGAACTTCTTGTAGCCGGTCTGGGACGAATGCCACATCGGGAACTGGTCGGGATCGAGCGACAGGCTCCATCCGAGCACGATGACCTCGAAGCGGCGCTTGTCGATGAAATCGTTGATGAACGCCGACCACTCGAGCACACGAAGCTGGGCATCGACGCCGATGTCGCGCAGCCTCTTCTGGATCATCGTCGCGGTCTTCAGACGCTGCTCGTTCTGGTTGGTGAGGATCTTGAACGAAAACGGTTTGCCGTTCTTGTCGAGGATTCCGTCGCCGTCGCTGTCGGTCCAGCCGGCCTCCGCAAGCAGCGCCCGCGCCTTTGCCGGATCGAACTCGTAGGGCTGGAGCTTCTCGTTCATCCACGCGGTGCCCGGGCGGTACGGCCCTTCGGCGGGCCGGCCGAGGCCGAACAGTACCGCGTCGACGATCTCCTGCTTGTTGATCGCGTGGCTGAACGCGCGCCGGACGCGCACGTCGGCAAAGCGCTCGTCCGACAGGTTGTAGCCCATGTACGTGTACGAGTTCGAAACGTATCGGTACTTGCGGAAGTCGCGTGCGAACGCCGGGGTCGACGTCTGGCGGCTGTACTGCAGCGGCGTCAGGCCCATCTCGTCGATGCCGCCCGAACGCAGCTCGAGGAACTGGGTGCTCTCGTCGGGGATCACGCGATAGACGACGCGCTCGATCCACGGTCTGCCGCGATAGTAGTCGGGATTCGCGCGCAGCGTGAAAAGCCGGTTGCGTTCCCAGCTCTCGAACCTGTGCGAGCCGAGCCCTACCGGATGCTGCCCGAAATCGGTCTCGTTGATGTTCTTGCCTTCGAGAAGGTGGCGCGGCAGCACCACCATCGAACCCCACGACTCGAGCGCCGGTGCATAGGGTTTTTCGTACGTGACGCGGAAGCTGTAATCGTCGAGCAGCTCGAACGTCTGCACCTGCTTGTAGTCTTCGGCGTACGGCGTCAGCGTCGCCGGATCGCGGATCAGGTTGAAACCGAATTCGACGTCGCGCGCCGTGAAGGGCTGCCCGTCGGTCCAGTGCACGTCATGGCGAAGATGAAACGTGATCTTCTGCCCGCCGTCTTCGACCTCCCATTTTTCCGCCAGGCGCGGTTCGAGCCTGCTCAGCGTCTTGTCGTACTCGACCAGCCCGTCGAAGATGTTGCCCGAATACTCATGAGACGCGCTGTCGGAAGCGAGCATCGGGATGAGCGTCGACGCATCGCCGATGGTACCGAATACGATCGCGTCGCCGCGCGCGGGCGTGGCATCTCCGCTGGCGGGCTGCGCAGCCGGCGGCGTCGCGGCATTGTCGCCGGCGCCGTCGGACCCGCCGCAGCCGGCCGCAAGCACGAGCGCCAGAACGACGGCGAAGCTGCGCTCAGAACGCACCGCGACCTCCCGGGGCATCCACGTTGACGAAGCGCGCGCCGGGCGGATGCTCGATATGGAACGCCTCGTCGGCGACGACGACGTCGCGCTGGATGGACTTGTACACGAGCTCGAGATGGCTGCCGTCCTTGAACGACACGTCGATGCTGTGCGCGACGAACACGCCGGAGACGTCGCGATAGTCGTCGTAACGGATTTCGACGTCGCGGCGCTCGCGGTCGGCCGAGATCTTCACGCTGAGAGGCACCAGGCTGTTCGCCTGCACGACCAGCTCGAGCACGCCGCCGGTTGCGAGACGGCGCTTGAGAAGCCAGCCGCCCTCGGTCGGTCCGATCGACAGCCAGCGCGATTCGCCGAGATTCGGCGGCAGCCCGCGAAGCACGGCCGACAGCTCGCTGGCGCCGAGCGCAATGCCGATGAAATGCCGGAAGCTGTCGGGCTGCGCGTGGCCTTCGTAGAAGACGCTCTTGCGGCGGTCGTACGCGGAGACGAGCTTGCCGTCGGTCGCCACGGTGTAGCTTACGCCGAACGGATTCATCACGTCGATGCGCGCGCTCGATGGCGCGCGCACGACCACGACCTGCGTCGATCGGAAACTCTGCTCCGGCGAGTGGTAGTCGAGCCGAGCCTGGGCCCGGAACTGCGAGAGCGCCTTGTCGCGCGACTCGAGCACGTCGAGCACGCGGCGGATCGTCGGCGCGTTTCCGGTCGGAATCGGTGCGGGAGGTCGTCCGGTCGTGGCGGTGCATGCGGACAACGCGGCGAGTGCGATCGCCGATGCCCGTACGATCAGCCGGCGGTAAGCGTCAGAGGTCCTCACCGCCGAGCGCTGCATTCGAGCCGTTCCAGCGGCTGCGGATCTCGTGGATCTTCCGTTCGAGCGACCGTCTCTGATCCGGATCCTCGGTGCGCGCAGCGGCGTCGCGATAGCTGCGGTCGGCGTCCACCTCGCGGCCGACCTTGAGATAGACGTCGCCCAGATGCTCGACGATCACCGGGTCGCTGCCGCCTTTCTGCGTGGCCTTCTCGAGCTCGCGCACCGACGCCTTGTAGTCCCCGCGCCGGTAGTACACCCACGCCAGGCTGTCGATGATCGCCGCGTTGTCCGGGTGCATTGCCAGCGCTTTGCGGATCAGGGCGTCGGCCTCGTCGATGTTCTCGCCGCGCTCGGCGTACGTGTAGCCGAGATGATTGAGCGCATCCGCATTCTGCGGATTCATCGCGATCACCTTGCGCAGCGTTTCGATCGCCTTGGTCTTGTCGCCGGACTCGTCGTACAGCCAGGCGAGACCGTAAAGGTACGCATCGTTGGCGGGGTCGAGCGCAACCAGCTTCTGCGCCGTTGCAATCGCGTCGCCGTAGCGCTTCTGCTCGCGATAGAGCGCGATCAGGCGGCGAAGCGCATCGACGTTGTCCGGCGCACCGGCGAGCAGCTGCTTCACCGCATCGATGGCCCCGGGAAGATCGTGCTTCTGCTCGAGGATGCTGCTCAGGAACAGGCGCGAATCGGTATAGCGCGGTGAGCGCGGAGAGATCGCCGCCATCTCGCGGGCCGTCCCGTCGACGTCGCCGACCTTGTCGTAGGCGAGCGCCAGCCAGTAGCGGATCTCGTCTTCGCCGGGCCTCGCGCCGAGCACGATGTGGAAGTCGGTGATCGCGCGCAGGAAATCGTTGTGCTGGAAGTCGATCAGGCCGATCTTCGCGCAAGTCGCGAGCGGATCCTCGGCGAAATCCACGAGCTTTTCGTACTTCTTGAGCTTGGCCTCGAGGTCGGGATCGTTCTCGCTGAGCACGCCGATCTGTCGCCTCGCCTGCTCGAGCTGCGGATTGAAGTCGATCGCGCGGTTGAAGCTGTCGGCGGCCTTCTTGTGCAGGCCGAGGCGCTCGTAGACGTACGCGGTATACAGGTGGAGATCGGCAACCGATGCGCTCAGGCGCGCCGCATGCCGAAGCGAGCGCAGCGAATCCTCGTACTGGTTGGTGGCCGCGAGCTCTTTGCCGAGCCCGAAGTTGGCAATGAACGATTCCGGGCTGAGCGCGGTCGCTCGCCGCAGCACCTCGACCGCGTGCGCGTGCTCGCCGATGCGGCTGTAGAGCGCACCGAGCAGCACCAGCGCTTCTTCGTTGTCGGAGTCGAGCTTGAGGACTTCCTGGTAGCCGGCGATCGCGCGCGTGTATTCCTGCAGCGCGATGTCGACGCGCGCAGCAAACAGCCGCGGCTCGACTTCGCGCGGCTGCAGCGCCATCAGCGCCGCCGCCTGCTCGCGTGCCTTGCGGAGCTCGCCGGCGCGAACGTAGAGCTCGGCCAGCTCGGCACGAAGCCGCGGGACGTTCGGATCGGCGGCCACCGCTTTTGCCGTCTCACGCGTGGCGGTCTCATAGTCGTTGTCGAAGCGCGCGACGATCGCCGCAAGAAAATGCCCGCCGGCGCGATCGCGCTCGGTGAGAAGCGGCTTCGCCATGAACTCCGCATCGCCGCCCGCGAGGATGCCACGCGGCTTCGTGGTCGGATGCGACATCGTCGAACAGCCCGACAGCGCAATAAAAATGGACACGAGCAACAGCGCATGAAGACGGACACAGACGCGCCTGCTTCCCGCGCCGGAGCGGACGATGCAAAAACTCGACATGGGAGGCGCGGAACCTACCATGCGCGTTGCGACGGTAACAATTCGCATCGGCGACGCAGTTGCTCGCGGCGACCCTCTCGGTTAGGCCTCGCCCCGTGTTCCTGCGCTGGCTGCTGACGACGTTCCCGCACGAGATGAGACTTGGATGGGCCATGCTGCGGCCCGACCTTCTCCTGTGGCTCGCCTTCGCCTGCCTCATCGTTCTCGCGACCATGTCGATTCCGCTCTCCGGCGACGACCCGCTTCCGCTGGTTCCGTTCCTCATCTTCGCCGTCACGCGGCTCGTGACCGCCATGCTTCCCGCCATCCTGTTCACGGCCCAGCTCGAAGGGCGCCAGCTGAGCTGGGGTCCGGTGCTGCTGCTGATGGCGCGCAGGGCCTTGCCGGTCCTCGTTTACGCCACCATTGCCAATGTCCTGGCGGAGCTCGCCGAGCGCGCGATGGCAGCCTCCCTCGGGCAGGCGCTCGGACCCGGCGCGCCTTCGACGGTGCTCGCGACGATGGCCGGTGTGATCATCTACGTGTCGGTGCTGGTCCATTTCAGCTTTCTTCCGTTCCTCGTGATCCTTCTCGACCGGCCCAGGCTTCCGCCGGCGCTCTGGCAATGGAACCGGCTGCAGGCAGTCGCGCCGGTCTTCTGGCCGCTTACGGCCAGCTCGCGCATGACGGAAGGTTTTCGCTGGAGACTCGCGTTCTACATGCTGCTCGGACGTGTGGTACCGAGCGCCGCGATGCTCGTACCGCCGACGGTTCTGCTTCCCGCGCTGGTCCTCGCGCTGCTCCTGCTGATGACGGTCCAGGCGGTGTTCTTCCTGCACTATCGCACGCGCTGCGAGGAAACCGGCGTTCCGGCGCCCGCGCTGCCGCTCGAACCCGCGCTCGCGATCTGACGTCGCGCCGCAGTCCGCCGCGCGATCAGCCGTGGTGCGAACCCGGCGCGTGCGAATGCGGATGCTCGCCGGTGTGATCGCAGTCGGCGAGCGAGCCGATCCAGACCTCGCCGCCTTCGAAATGTTCTTTCTTCCAGATCGGAGCGACCAGCTTCAGCGAATCGATGCACGAATGACACGCTTCGATCGCATCGCGGCGGTGAGGCGCGGATACCGCGATCGCGACGCTTGCTTCGCCGAGCGGAACGACGCCGACCCGGTGTACGATCGCGACGCGTACGAGCTCCCACCTGCGCATGGCATCGGCGGCGATTTTTTCGAACTCGAGGACGGCCATCTCCGCGTAGGCCTCGTATTCGAGCTTCAGCACGTTGCGTCCCCGATTGGTTTCGCGCGTGGTGCCGAGAAACGTCGCGACCGCGCCTGCCGATGGATCCGACACGTGGCGGATCAACGTCATGATCTCGATTGGTCGATCGGTGATTTCGAACATCGTCTACTCTTCCTTTACGACGCTGCGCGTGCTGGCGACGCTACGCGTGCTGGCGGCGCGCTACGCGTGCGACGGTCGAACATGGGCTGCACGCCGCATCGGAGACGCTCTCTGCGGCGTACGCTCGGCCAGATCCGCCCGCAACCGGCGGGATCACCGCGACCTCGTCTCCGTCGGCGAGCACGTGCCCGTCTCCGACATATTCCCGGTTGACGGCAATGCGCAACGACCCGGCTCCGAGCGCGAGAATGTCGTGGCTGCGCGCGAGATCGGCGACGAGCTCGCCCACCGTGATTCCGTCCGCGCAGCTGCGCGTCTCTTCGCGGCGGCCGAGCCGCTCGCGCACGATCCCGAAGTAGCGAAGGCGCAGATTCACTGCCGGAGCTCCGCGGCTGCCGCCTGCGAGAGAATCACGTGGCCGGCCCGCCGGCGCCGGCAAGGCCGACGAGGTGCGGCAGCTGCGGGACGATGAGCTTTTCCATCGCGAGCCGGCACGCGGCCGTCGAGCCGGGCATCGAGAAGACCGCCATCTCGCCGCAAAGACCGGCGACGGCTCGCGACAGCATCGCAGCCGAGCCGATCTCCTCGTAGCTCAGCATGCGAAACAGCTCGCCGAATCCGTCGATGGTCTTGGTCAGCAGCGTGGAGATGGCTTCGAATGTCGTGTCGCGCGCTGCGATGCCGGTGCCGCCGGTCAGCAGCACGGCGTCGACCAGCCCGCTCGCGGCATGCTGCTCGATCTCGCGGCGAACGAGCGCGGCTTCGTCGCGGACGATCTTCGACGCAACGACGACGTGACCTGCCGCTTCCAGCCGCGAGCGGATCTCGTTGCCGGACGTGTCGTTGTCGGGCGTGCGGGTGTCGGACACCGTAACGACTGCACATCGGATCCGGCGTGCGTCCGCAGCGTGGTGTGCGCCCATGCGTCCTCCATTTCACAGGCACGTTTCGGCGCCAATCCGGTGCTCCGGCTGCGGCGCCGGCGGCCGCGCACGGATCCGGCGGCCGCCGGCGGCAGGTTCTCCCCGAAAGTCTTTCCCGCTATACGTCGGCGATGTCCGCTCCGCACAGTCGGGAAATCGAGGTGTCCGCCGGCGCAGCGCCGCAGCGCACTGTCTATATCGAGACGTACGGTTGCCAGATGAACGTCTCGGACAGCGAGCTCATCCACGGAGTCCTGTCGGCGCGCGGATACCGGACCGTCGCCGAGCCGTCACGCGCGGACGTCATCCTGCTGAACACCTGCGCGATCCGCGAGAATGCCGAAGAGAAGGTCGCGCGCCGCGTGCGCCAGCTGATCTCCGAGCGCCGCAGCGCGCGGCGCGTGCGCATCGGCCTTGCCGGCTGCATGGCGCAGCACCATCGCGACCGCCTGCTCGAAAGCATCCCCGGCCTCGACTTTGTCGTCGGTCCCGACGGCTACCGGCGTCTCGGCGACCTGCTCGAGGCCGAAGAGCCCGCCAGTGCGGTCACGCTCGACCGCCGCGAAACCTACGCCGACATCCTGCCCGTTCGCGAGTCCGGCGTGCGCGCGTGGCTGACGATCATGCGCGGATGCGACCGCTTCTGTACGTTCTGCGTGGTGCCGTTCGTGCGCGGTCGCGAGCGCAGCCTTCCGCCGGCCGTGCTGCGCGAGGAGCTCGTTCGCATCGCAGCCGAAGGCTTTCGCGAGGTGATCCTGCTCGGACAGACGGTCAACTCCTACCGTCATGAAGATACCGGCTTCGGTGACCTGCTGCGCATGGCGTGCGACATCGCCGGCATCGAGCGCGTACGCTTCACGTCGCCGCATCCGGCCGACTTCGACGATTCGACGATCGAGGCCCTGCGCGACTGCCCGAAGCTCGGCTCCTACCTGCACCTGCCGCTGCAGAGCGGCGCCGACCGTGTGCTCGAGTCGATGCAGCGCGGACATACGACCGGCGAGTTCCGCACGCTGGTCGATCGTTTGCGCGACGCCGTGCCGTCGCTCGCGCTCTCGACCGACATCATCGTCGGTTATCCCGGCGAGACCGAAGAGGAGTTCGAAGTCACCTCGCGGATGATGGACGAGATCGGCTTCGATCATGCGTTCCTGTTCAAGTACTCGCCGCGCGAAGGGACCCGCTCGTTCAAGCTCGCCGAGACCGTGAGCGACGAAGACAAGGGCCGGCGCCTCGAGCGCCTGATTGCCGAGCAGCAGGCGCGCTCGCTCCGCATCAACCAGCGGATGATCGGCCGCACCACCGAGGTGCTGGTCGAATCCACGCCCAGGAAGCAGCCCGAATGGCTCTCCGGCAAGAACGGGCAGTTCAAGACCGTGGCGTTCGAACCCGCCGGCGCGCAGCTCGGCGAGATCGCGACCGTGCTCGTCGAAGCGGCTACGTCGCAGACGCTCAGCGGGCGCGAGGTCGCGCGTGCCTGAACGCGTCGTTCGCGTACTTGCCGATCATCCGTACCGCTGCGCAGTCGTCAGCCTTGTCGCGTGCGCGCTTGCCGCATGGGCAGGCTACGGGGCCGGCATGGAGGGACTGCACGCGCTCACCCGTTTTACCGGCCGCGCCGGTCTCTGGTGGTTCGCGGTCATTTTCGTGCTTGCGGCGAAGCATCGCTTCGCCGATGCGGCGCAGGCACGCGACGGACTTCGGATCGTGCTCGGCTTCGGCCTGCACCACACCGTCCATCTCGCGCTGCTGCTCGCGTATCTTCATGCGTCCGGCCATTCGCTGAACGTTTCGCGAGCCGCCGGCGGAATGTTCGGCTACGTGCTGCTGTTCGCAATGATGGCGACTGCGAACGAATCCGCGCGCGAACGTCTCGGCGCCACACGTTGGAGAACGCTTCACCAGGCATCCCTCTGGTACCTGTGGATTGTTTTTGTGCTGACGTACCTCCCGCGCGTGCTCGGCAAGCTTCCGGACGTCGGCGGAGGGCCGCTCGAGTTTGCCGCCGGCTTGTCGCTGCTCGCGGCGCTCGCTCTGTACCGTTTGGGTGCGTCCGTAAAAGGGAAAATACGCACCCACCCGCCTGCACCCGCACGCTGATCTCGCATTAGAAACGCTGGCGCTTCCGCGCGTATTGCACGTGCGCAATCGACGCAGCGCTTCCTTCGTCCGCTCTTAAAAAGTTTTTGCGCCTGGGTGACTCGCAAGGGTTGTGGGTGACTCTTTCGCGTGGCACTTTTCGATCTCCGCATTCGAAGTGGGTCTCGAACGCGGGGTTGCCTTTAACCCTTCAAGGGGGGAGTCCGGAATGACGATAATGAGTCGGCGCTGCCGGTGCGCTTACGCGTTCGGCGGTTTCTTTTTATTCTTTGTACCAATCGCCGCTTCAGCGGCACCAGTTGAAATTAGGGCCGGTAATCGAGGCTTGGCTGCCGCGGCGCGGGCCGTCGGCAAGGGCGCGGGTCTTCGCATCAAAGGTCTCACCCTTCAGGGGCAGACCGAAGGTGCGACGCTCGATCTCAAGCGCTTCGAGGTCTGGGGCCCGGATGCCGTCGTCGAAGTGGACGGGCAGCGGGTTACTCCGCCGTCGACCGCATATTTCCGTGGCAAGGTTGCGGGCGACGACGGATCGGTTGCGGTCGTCTCCGTCCGCGAGAGCGGCGAAGTCCAGGGTATGGTCCAGAAGGCCGGCCATTCCTGGCTGATCGGCAAAGGGCGCAACCACAAGAGCCTGCACTCGCGCAGCACCGACGACAGCGAGCTGCCGCCGTTCGAGTGCGGCAACGACGACGCGTTCTCCGCCGAAGAATTGCTCGGCGTCGACGAGCCCGCGCCGGCGATGCTGACGAGCGGCACCGTGCTCGATCAGACGCACGTTGCGACCATCGCGCTCGACAGCGACTACGAGTACTATGCAAAGTTCGGCAACGTCACGAATGCGCTCGACTACATGGGCGACCTCATCGGTTACGCGGACGTGACGTATTCGCGGGAGATCAACACCGACATGCAGATCGGTTTCTCGCGCCTGTGGACAGGCGGTGCGACGTCGGATCCTTGGACTGCCGGAACCTGCGTCGACGCCAACGGCGACGGCATTTCCGACAATCCGCCGTGCGGCACCAGCGGCGCACTGACCGAATTCCGCAACTACTGGAACGCGAACATGACCGGCGTCAACCGCACGCTCGCCCACATGCTGTCGGGAAAAGGCCTCGGCGGCGGAATCGCGTACGTCGGCGTGCTTTGCCAGAACTACTCCACGTCGAAGGGCTCGACGAGCGACTACGGCGTGTCGTCGAGCCTCGGCGGAACGTTCGTCTGGGACGGCGATCAGACCCACAATCCGTCGAACGTGGTCTGGGACATCGTCGTCACGCAGCACGAGATCGGACACAACTTCAATTCCCCGCACGCCCACGACTACTGCAACATCGGCAACAGCGCGCTGCCGATCGACAACTGCTACGCGGGTTGCCAGGCCGGCGCGACGATCGCGCTGCCGACGTGCTCGCAGCCGACGCCGCGGTTCACGACCGGCAGCGGCGCGGGAACGATCATGAGCTACTGCCACCTTCGCTCGGGCGGTTACGGCAACATCGCGATGACGTTCGGCGAAGGGCACACCTGCGGAACCATGCCGGGCCGCGAGGCCGACCGCATGTCCGCGTTCGTGACCACGCGCGCTGCCACGTATCCGACATGCTTCGCGCCGACTTCGGCGCCGACCTGCGGCAACGGGCTCGTCGATTCGGGCGAGCAGTGCGACGGAACCAACCTCGGTGGTGCGACCTGCACGTCGAAGGGTTTCGCCGGCGGCACGCTGAGCTGCTCGTCGTCGTGCACCCTCGTGACGTCGTCGTGCACGGCTTCTCCGTGCGGTAACGGGATCATCGACTCCGGCGAACAGTGCGACGGGACCAACCTCGGCGGCGCGACCTGCGCGTCGAAGGGCTTCGGTGCCGGCACGCTCAGCTGCTCGTCGACGTGCACGCTCAATACGTCCTCGTGCAGCAACTGCGGCAACAACGTGATCAACGCCGGCGAAGTCTGCGACGGCACGGCTCTGGGCGGCAGCACGTGCGCCCTGCAGGGCTGTACGAGCGGCGGCGTGCTCGCGTGCAACTCGACCTGCAGCGGCTACAGCACCGGCGCGTGCTTCGGCTGCCCGGTCTGCGACCACGACGGCGTCTGCGAGACCGGCGAGCTCTGCTCGACGTGTTCGAGCGACTGCGCAAGCGGAACGACCACCGGCGCACGCTGCGGAAACGGCATCTGCGAAGCCGGAAACGGCGAGGACTGCCTGTCGTGCCCCTCCGACTGCAACGGCGTGCAGAGCGGAAAGACATCGAGCCGCTACTGCTGCGGCGACGGTTCCGGCGCCAACGCCGTTCCGTGCTCGGACGGACGCTGCACGGCGGGCCGTCAGTGCACCACCGTCACGAAGAGCGCGGCGAGCTACTGCTGCGGCGACGGCATCTGCGGAGGCGGCGAGAGCTGCTCGACGTGCGCGCTCGACTGCAAAGGCGCGGTCGAGATCTGCGGCAACGGCATGGACGACAACTGCAACAGCAAGATCGACTGCACCGACACCGCGTGCAGCACGGTCTCGACCTGCCAGTGCCGTTCGCCGGGCGCCAGCTGCACCGTCAGCAGCCAGTGCTGTTCGGGAAGCTGCGCGACGACCGGCAAGAATCCGTACACGTGCAACTGATCATGAGGTGAGTGGTGGGGGTTGCGCGGCCGGTCCCGAGAGACCGGCCGCGTAACGTTACGTTGGTCCACGATTGTGGGCGGACGACGATAACGGCCCATCTGCTTCGTTGGATTCCGCCTCGCATCTGGACCGTTCTCGTCGCCCGCGCATGGAGCGCGTCATCAACTCATTCGCTGCGTGCGGGCGGGTTGATTGCTCCTTCTCTTTCGTCCCAGGCCAGCGGCCAGGCTTCGAGGGCCTGGATGTACCCTTCCGGAAGTCCGTGCTCGCGCGCGCCTTCGATGAGCAGGCCGCGGTAGCGGTGCGACGGGCGGCGCGCCGGGTCGCGGAGCTCGCTGACGTAGGTTTCGGCCACGACAAGGTCGCCCGACGACTCGACCTCGACACGCACGCGGTTGTAGAGACCGTTTCCCACGCCCTCGGTGCGGTCGAGGTGCGCGTGCTGCTCGGGTCCGAGAAGGTAGAGCACGCCCCAGACCGAAGCCCCGTCGTCGATCGCAAGGTTGGCGACGCCGCGCTCGCCCGGGCCGATCGGGATGTCGAAACGCAGGCCGTATCCGGCGAGGCAACCGATGCGCGTCTCGAGCGGCTCGATCAGGCGGCGTCCGCGAAACGTCGCCGGCTGCATGTTGCTGCCGTATGCGAAGTACCACCAGGCGCGATCTTCCATGGGCTCCTGCGGACAGTCTGTGGCCCGCGCAATGCTTCAGGCAAGCATCGCAATCATGCCGGAGGCAGACCGGCGTGACGCTTGAGAAAGTCTCCGAGCTTGTTCGCGAACCAGTCCGGATCCTCGAGGTAGATGCCGTGACCGCGGCCGGCGACGATCTCGATCTCGCTTCCGGCAATCGTGCGGCTGAGGATCACCGAGCCGCCGACGCCGAGAAAATCCTTCTCGCCGACGACGATCATTGTCGGAACGGAAACGCTGCGCAGAGCGGCGGTCAGCGGATTTTCGTTGAGCGTGCGCATCGCGGCGATTACCGGCGCCATGCCCGGGCCGTCCGGCACCGGGCCGCGATCGGGCTTCATCCCCATCAGCTTCATGACGGCCGCGCCGCCTTCGGCCACGGCGATCTCCATGCAGCGCGAGTACCACGCGGCTGTCTTGTCGTTGCATTCGCTGGCCGTGCCGACGAGCCCGAGCGCCGAAACGCGCGATGGAAAGTCCACCGCCGTCTGCTGCGCGACCACACCGCCGGCGCTGTGGCCGACGACGGCAGTTCGATCGATTGCGAGCGCGTCGAGAAGTGCCACGAGGTCGGCCGCAAGGTCGTGACGCGAGCAAGGACCCGCGGGAGCCGTGGTCCCGCCGTGCGCGCGCAGATCGTAGCGCAGCACTCGAAAGCGATCGGAAAGCCGCTCTTCCTGGCCGGACCAGATCTCGAGCGACGCCGCAAGGCCGTGGACGAACGTGACCACCGGGAGCCCGGCATCGCCGGTGAGCTCATAGCGGACGTCGAGTTTGCCGGCGCGAACGTTCATGCGGTTTCCTTCGTTGCCGGGTTCACTGTCCGCGCGAAGACGACGAAAGCTTTTCGAGAGCGACCTCGACATACGCGCTTTCGGCCGGCGACCACGAGAATGCCTTCGCGACTTCGCAGCGCCGGTGACGGACCGAGATGACGATCTGCAGCGCGTCCGGATAGGACGGTTCGCCGAACGGTGTGGCCTGCAGCGTGTCTTCCGCGGAGAAGTACGCGTCGTGATCCGGATGCGAATGATAGAACGCAACCAGCGCCGCACCCGGCTCCTCGGCCGCTTCGAGCGCGGCGCGCAGGTCCTGCGGATGTCCCGTGTACGCCGTGCGCGCGGTGCGCGGATACGAAGCCGGATTCTCGGCGTGCATCTGGTTCTGGATGTTGCGGATGCGCATCGCCTTGGTCGTGCCGTCGGCGAGCGAGACGATCACGCCGCAGCATTCGTCGGGATAGGCCTCTTCGCAGTGGATGCGAAGGTCGTCCATCACGAGGTCGGTCAGAAGGTTCGGCGTCGTCATGTTCACTGGCCGCCGGGAGCACGGCTGCCCACGAGTGCCAGAAGCACGCGGTTGGCGGAAACGTCGACGCCGTGGCTGTCGCCGCGCCGGCAGACTTCTCCGGTGATCGCGTCGATCTCGGTCGGCCGACCGCGCTCGAGATCCTGCAGCATCGACGATCGATGGCGCGCGGTCACCGGAAGCAGGCGCTCGTAGAAGTGGCGGCGATACGCGTCCGCGTCAGGCCACGGCAGTCGCACACCTTCGGCCGTCGCGACGGCGAAGGCTTCGTCCATCACGCGATCCATCACGCGCCGTCTTTCGGGATCGTTCGGAAGGTCGCCGTAACAAAGCCCGAGCAGCGCACCCATCGGATTGAGCGCGGCGTTGTAGAAAACCTTCGCCCACAGCGCGGCCACGATCGACGCTGCCTGATCGGCCGGCGCACCGGCCTTGCGGAAACGCGCCGCCCAGTATGCGGCGCCTTCGTCGTGCTCGTGCAGCGGATGGCCGATCAGCGTGGGCTCGGCCTCGACAGTCACACGCGCGCAGCCGGGCCGCGCGATTTCGGTTCCGAAGATCACGCGGCCGCCGAGCGTGCGCGCAGCTCCGAACACATTGGCTACGCGTTCGACATTGCCCAGCCCGTTCTGCAGCGAGATCACGCGGCCGCGCTCGGCAAGACACCCGGGATCGAGCGTGGCCAGCAGCGCGTCCGTCTGGAACGCCTTGCACGTGACGAGCACGGCATCGAAAGGCCCGGCCGCAGAGCGGCCGTCGTCGTGCGCGTGCGAGAGCGAACCGCGATGTGCGCCCCAGATTCCTTCGAGTTCCATTCCGGCGGTCCGCACGGCATCGAAATGCGCGCCGCGACCGATCGCTTCGACGCGTGAGCCGCTTTCGGCCAGCAGGCACGCGAAGACGGTTCCGATCGCGCCGCATCCGGCGACAAGAACTCTTTCGCTTCCATGCACCGGAGATTCGAAGCGATCGGAACTTTGGACGTCCATGCTCACGATCCTGACCTCGATCCTTCGAAAAGCCGGCCGGGCGCTGCGCCTGGCCGCTCTGCACGCTGCGATTCGTGTAACGCGGGTCGCAGTTTGACGCACTGCGACGCATCGAGTATGGACCGCCTTTTCTTCAAACTTCCAAGACCCCCACAACGATCCGGGAAACAACGCTGATGGAACAAAGCTCCGATTCCACGTCCATGGAACGCTTCCTCAAGCCGAAGGCGGTCTCGTCGCGAAAACTCGCGCGCGACCTGCAGGGCCGCCTTCTGATGGCGGAGGAAAGCGCACTCGATATCGACCGTATCCGCGATGCCGGCATTACCGTGACCGACCTCGGGCGCCGCGTGCGCGTCTATACGTCGGACATGACCAAGCAACTGGCGTCCTACATCGTTCCGGTCGAGGTCTGCCGTCTCACGCCCGACCAGGCGAAACTCTCGGACGGCGCCAAGGTCCAGATCGGAAGGCTGATCGCGAACGAGGGCCTTTATATCCGGCACAATCCGGGGCTTCGCGAAATCGGCATCAACGACCGTGGCGACGTCATCCTTCGCCAGGACGCGGAGACCGCCGAGGACGCGACCATCGGACCGCTGCTCAATTCGCACAACACGACGCAGTCGGTACTGACGGACCGGCTCGTGGCGCGCATCGACAAGAAGACCCACGACCGCGACGTCAAGGAAGCGCGCGCGTGGCTCGAGGCGATGGCGGTCCTGTCCGACGAGAAGACGCTGCGGGCGCGCTTTCTTTCCGGGGGCGTGCAGTGCGAGCATCGCGGCAACATCGACCAGCTTTACCGAACGACGCAGGCGAACTTCTTCCAGCTCAACGATCCGGTCGCTCTCGAGCTGCAGACCGCGCTCGAGGAGCGCTTCCGCCTGCTCGAAAAGCCCGTGCCGATGGTGCGCGTGATCTCGGTGGTCGGCATTCCGCCGAACGAGCGCGCGTACAAGGAATACGTCGCGCAACTCAAGGCGAAGAAGCAGAACCCGATGACGCTCGGCCTTCCGAGCCGTCTTCGCGATTCGCAGTTCTTCGACGGCGCCTCCAAGTCGATCCCGCCGTCGTGCTTCTTCTATGCGTGCCCGCTCGAGGAAATCGGCGAGGCGATCTACGTGATCACGATCAACACCGACTACCACGGCGAGATCAAGAGCCGCGGCATTCACGCGGGCGTGACCACGGTGATGTCGCGCGCCGAAGTGCTCTCGGCGCACGCTTCGTGCGCGATCCTGTCGAGCAACGCGAACTCGACGATCTTCCTCGGCGCGACCGGCGCCGGGAAATCCGAAGCCGCCACGTTCTGGGGCGAGCGCAACATGCATGCGCGCCGTCTCGAGCTCGAGCGCCGCTATGCGATCGACCACAAAGGCGACAAGAAGAAGGCGACCGAGATCATGGGGACCGTCGGGTACATGTGCCAGGACGACTGGATCCACATCGTTCCATCGGGAAAATCGCAGTGGGACGTGTGGCCCTCCGAGCGGTACTTCTACGTACGCTCGCGCAACCTGCTCAGCCGCGATCTGATCCTCGCCGAATCGGAGCCGATCCTCGAGAACGCAACGGCGGACTACGGCGCCGGCGGCGAACGCGAATCGCTCGGCCGCGTCACGCACCAGTACCCGGATGAACGGCTGCTCTACGATCCCGACTCCGATACGTACTACTGCGACCGCGACGTCCACCAGATCGGCACCGTCGTGATGCTCGAGCGTGATCCCGAATACGATTTCGCGGTGCGCCGGCTCTCGCCGTCGCAGGCGATCGAGTTCCTGCTGCGCGGCGGCACGCCGACCGGCGGCTCGCATCCGTTCTACAACGACTACACCGACCTCTCGAGCCTGCTGATCAGCCAGGGCGTCGTCGGCGATCGGCTGCTGTCCGCGTTCGAACAGGCCAAGAAGGGCGACGTGGCGGCGCTCATGAACGGTGACGAGGCGCTCGGAAAAATCGTACTCGATCGCCTGACCGCGCAGATGGAAATCTGGAAGTTCTTCTTCACCGACCTTCCGGTCTTCGTCGTCAACGCGACGGTCGGACGCGACCTGTGCCAGGACATCCTGTGGTACGCGTCCGAGCATTCGGCATTTCTCAAGGCGGGCAAGGAAAAGACCGCCGCGGAGATGCGCGAGCTCATGAAGAAGACCTACCAGGTCGACTACGATGCGGCGGGGAACTGGGTGTCGCTGCCGGCAGCGGCCTGAGGCAGCGGCCGCGCACGAAGCGTAGGCACGGCGGCGCCGCTCCACAGATAGACGACGCCGCCGACCAGCGACGACGCGAGCAGCACGGCGAACCACAGGATGCCGAACGCCGTCGCGGTGTCGACGTCGACGCCCTGCTGCTGCAGGAACCACACGTAACCGGCCTCGCGGATCCCGAGGCCGTTCATGCTGATCGGCACTGCGCTCAGCACCGTGACGAGCGGGTGGAAGATGAAGTAGTAGCGCCAGTCGACGTGCATCGAGATGGCGCTGCCGAGAAGGATCAGCGACGACGCCTGCACGATGTGGAATCCGATCGAGATTCCGGCCGTACGTCCGAGAAGCTGACGGTCGCGCCAGAACGGCTCGAGGTCGCGCTCGACGAGCCGGTTCACTCGCCCGTCTGCGGGTAGAAACCGCCTCGCCAGGGGTGGTACGAGGAACCAGCCGATCACCATCGAAAGCCCGGTCGCGACGACCAGCGCAATCATCGGCAGCGGCAGGCTGAAGCGCCCGAACAACGTGATGGCGGTGACCGCAACGACCACGAGCATCACGAGCCCGGAGAGCCGGTCGAAGATCACGGTATGCATCGCGACCGTGCGCCGGCCTGCGGACGCGCCGAGATAGAGCGCGCGCACCACGTCGCCGCCGAGCGTCGACGGCCCGAAAAGATTGAAAAACATCCCCACGTAGTAGTAGCGGAGAAAGTCACCCGGCGATTCGTTGAATCCGACCCGGCGGGCAATCAGACACCAGCGCCACGCGGTCAGCGCCTGGCCGACGAGATAAACCGCTATGACAACGAGCACATCGGCGGCATCGGCCTTGGCCAGCGCGGTCGCCATCTTGCCGGTGTCAACCTGGCGAACGAGCAGGAAAAGCGCCAGAGCAGAAACCCCGACCTTTGCGAGTTGGGAGGCAATGCGAACCAGCACGGCCCTCCCCGAGCGGCGAGGCTTCGAGCTCACGAAGCGTAGCCGATACCACCGTTCTGCGGGCCGCTCCAAGTCGAATGTGCCGTCCGGTCGCGGGCCTTGCCAGGGGTCCTCGCGGACGCGGACCTCGCTCGCGGCAGGCTGGCGGCGGCGCGGCGCAGCCTTGACACCCCGGCCGTGCAGCTAAAAAATGACCGCCTCGTTGCGTGGCGACGATCGGAGGTACGAAACGACGGACGGCACCCCGGCCTGATCGGTGGAACGCATCGCCTGCGCCACCGAAAACGGCGAGAAGCCATACGGGACATCCGGTCGAAACTCTGCAAACCAACCCGACTTACAAGGACGAGGACGAAGAAGCGGGAAAGACACCAAAGACGCGCGACCACCGTTTCGCGTCCGAATAAGCGTCGGGCTCGCCCGTCTTGTCCACGAATCACCGTCGCCACCAAAGCGGCGGTCACCTGGTCGTCGACCGGGACAACTACTGGAGGATGAAATGAAAGCACCGTTCCGTTCGATTGCCCTGCTTGCCGCTGGCGCGGCCCTGACCCTCTCGGCCTGCGCCGATCCGCAAGCCGTCGGGGACATCAAGGCCTCCGTCGACAGGATTGAGGCTTCGCAGAAGGACATGGTCACCAAGATCGAGGCGCTCGAGAAGAGCAACAAGGAAATGATCGCGAAGGCCGCCGCTGCCAAGCCGGCCGCGCCGAACGCTCCCGATCCGAACAAGAAGTACGACATCAACATCGGCAACGCGCCGTGCAAGGGCCCCGCGAATGCGGCCGTCACGATCGCCGAGTGGTCGGACTTCCAGTGCCCGTTCTGCTCGCAGGCAAAAGATCTGGTTCACCAGATCGTCGACGCGTATCCGAAAGACGTCCGCTTCTGCTTCAAGAAGTACCCGCTTCCGTTCCACCCGAACGCGATGCCGGCAGCCAAGGCCGCCGTCGCCGCCGCCAAGCAGGGCAAGTTCTTCGAGATGCACGACAAGCTCTTCGAGAATCAGCGCGAGCTGAGCCCGGAGAACTACGTGAAGTGGGCCGGCGAGATCGGGCTCAACGTCGACCAGTTCAAGAAGGACATGGAATCGCCGGAAGTCGCCGCCCAGATCACCAGCGACATGAAGGAAGCCGGTGACGTCGGCGTGCGCGGCACGCCGAGCTTCTTCATCGACGGCAAGCAGCCGGCGGGCCGTTCGTTCGAGCTGTACAAGTCGATCATCGACGAGAGCATCAAGAACAAGAAAGCCTGAAGCTCGCGCTCGACCAGTTGAACGAGCAAGGGGGCCGTCCCTCGGGACGGCCCCCTTTTTTTTGACGGACCGGCCGTACACCACTCTTTTCGCGGTTTCGCCGGAACGCGCTCGTCGCCGCAGCCCGGTTTCTGTCGCCTTTCGTGCTGTTTCGGTCCCGCGGGCGACTGTGGCATCCCTGTAGAAGGACCCGCTGTCGATGAAAAAAACGTTCTCCGTGCTCGTCAAGTTCGCGGTCACGATCGCGATCTTCGTCGGGATATTTCTCGAGTTCGGCGGGGGATTCCATCCCGTCCGGACGTCGTCGCTCCGCGAGCCGGGCGCGATCGAAGTTTCCAATCCTGCGTATCCGGGCATCGTCGGACGCATCAAGGCGAAGCTTGCGGGCAAGCCTCTCCCTCCGCCCAGGCTTCCCGCCACCATCGACGATGCGTGCGCGAATCCCGAAGGCGCGGTCTTCGTGCGTGTCGCCGACGGATCGATGCGCCACCTGAAGACCTTGCGTCACTGCGGCGACAAGGCGCTCGCATTTCTCTACACGAAGACGAGCGACGGCGACTATGCGACGGTGCCGCTCGCCGCCGCGCCCGAAGAATCATTCGTTCGCATCCAGGGATTCCAGCTGGTCCCGGCCGATCCCGCCGAGCTGTGGGCCGAGATCCGAAACGTCCGGATGTCGGTGTTCCTGCCGTGGTTCCTCGCGGCCATGGCGATCAAGCTGGTCGGCATCTTCGCGAACATCTGGCGCTGGCAGATCCTGCTGCAGGGCCAGGGCATCCGCCTCAAGTTCGGATTCCTGACCAGCACATATTTCATCGGCCGTTACTTCGGCATCGTCACCCCGAGCACGATGGGCCTCGATGCGTGGCGCATCTACGAGACGGCGCGGCTTACGAAAAAGCCGATCGAGTGCACGACCGCGCTTGCGGTCGAGCGCATCATCGGGCTGGTCGGGCTACTCGCGACGATTCTTCTGTTCATGCCGTTTGCCGGCCGCCTGATCGAAGGGCATTCGTTCGGCGAGATGGTCGGCGCCATGAAGGTCCCGCTCGCCGGCGCGCTCGTACTCGGCGTGCTCATGCTGATGCAGCCGGCGTGGTTCGGACAGCTTCTGCGGCTCATCCCGCACGAGAAAGCGCGAAAGTTCGCCGCCAACGTGGTCCATGCCGCCACCGCGTACTCGAATCGCCGGCTCTACATGCTGGGGGCGCTCGCGCTCGCCGTGATCGGACAGATCACGACCACGCTCATGTACTTCTGCAATGCGATGTCGATCGCGGCCGAAGGCGTCCACACGTCCGAAGTGCTGTTCGCATCCGCCGTCATGACACTCGGAACGTTCATCGCGCCGTCCGCCTCGGGCGAAGGAGTCCGCGAGCTCGTCTTCGTATGGCTGATCGGCAGCAAGACCGGCGCCGTCAAGGCGTTCCTGATCGGCAATCTTGGTTTCTGGATCGAAAAAGTCCCGCTGTCGGTTCCCGGCGGCATCATTCTTCTCATGCGCAACGACCCGACGCTTCATGCCGTGACCGAGGAAGACCTCGCGCGCGTGACCGGCCGCCGGGCCTGAGCGGCCGGCACGACGACGAACAGGAGTAGCGGCTTGCAGGGATTCTGTACGAAATGCGGCGCTGCTCTTCAGGACGGCGCGAAGTTCTGCACGTCGTGCGGCGCGCCGATCGCGCCCGCCGGCGCAGCCGCGAGCTCGGCTCCGCAGGCGCCGGTCGCGGCAATCGTGATGGGCGCCGTGCTGGTCGCGCTCGGCGGCATCGCTGCGTACTTCGCGCTGCGCACGAACACCGATGTTCCCCGCGCCGTTCCAGGCACCGCCGGTACTCCGGGCGCGAATTCCAGAGCGGCCGCAGACGAAGACGGCCTTCCGAACGGACATCCGAGCATCGAGCTTCCGAAAGAAGTCCTCGATTTCCTCGACGGCCTGACGGCCGACGCCGAGAAGAATCCGCAGAGCATCGAGGCTCTCCAGAAGCTCGCGCATGCGCGCTACCGGGCAAGCGTGATCAACGCGTCGTATCGCGTGTCGGCCGACCAGGCGCTCCAGAAACTGCTCGCGCTCGACCCGACCAACATCGACGGCCTTCGCATCTCGGCCAACCTCGCGTACGACGCCGGCGACTATGACGAAGCCCGCAAGCGCTTCGAAGTGTTCCTCGCGAAGTATCCCGACGACGTCAGTGCGATCACCGATCTCGGCTCGACACTGCTGTTCCAGGACAAGGTCGACGATGCGATCGCACAGTATCGCAAGGCGCTCGCGAAAGATCCGAAGTTCATGCAGGCGCAGTTCAATCTCGGCGTCGCGCTCGAGAAGCAGGGCAAGAACGACGAAGCGATCGCATCGCTGCGCAAGGCGCTCGAGCTGTCGGAAACGCCCGACGAGCGCCAGCACATCGAGAACACGCTGGCCGCGATGGAGCATCGCGAGCCGATGAAGATCGCCGGTGCGCGCAGCGCCAGGCCGGGAGCCGGCGCAGAAGCAGCCGGTGGTTCGGCAGGCGGCATGCCCGCAGCAAACGCTTCGGGCACCGCTCCGCCCGCGCAAGGCTCGATGCAAGGCGGCATGCCGATGCCGCCTCCGGCTCCCGATCGCGACGTGCCGACCAACGCGAGCAGCGATTTCCAGCGCCAGGCGGAAAAGCCGTTCGTGACGCATCCGATGATCGGGCCGCGTGTCGTCTCGTTCGAGTGGAAGAGCGCGACGTCGATGGCAGTGAAGATCGCCGACTTCCCGATGGACAAGATGCCGCCGTTCGCGCGCGCGAAGTTCGAATCCGGAATGGCCGCGCGCATCGGCGAGATCGCATCGCGCAATACGGTGGCCGGCCCGGTCACGGTCGAGCTCATCGACAACGCGAGCGGCAGCGTCATGGACAGGATCGAAGCCGGTCCGCCCGCGAGCAAGCAAGCCCCGCCGGCAGCCGCACCAACCGGAATGCCAGGCGCGGTCACTCCGGGACCGGCAGGGAGCGGAAAATGACGAGCCAGCCCGCGCAGCCGTACTATCTTCCGCTCGCCGACGAGGTCGAGGTCTTCGAAGCCGCGTTCCGGCAGAAGCTTCCGGTGCTGCTCAAAGGTCCGACCGGCTGCGGCAAGACGCGTTTCGTCGAATACATGGCGTGGCGCCTGCTTCCGGAGAGCGACGCGCGGCCGCAGTCGCTGATCACCGTCGCATGCAACGAAGACCTGACCGGCAGCGATCTCGTCGGACGATATCTCGTGCGCGGCGACGAGACGCTGTGGATGGACGGTCCTCTGACGCAGGCGGTTCGCGTCGGCGCGATGTGCTACCTCGACGAGATCGTCGAGGCGCGCAAGGACACGATGGTGTTGATCCATCCGCTGACCGACCATCGCCGCATTCTTCCGGTCGACAAGCTGGCCGTCACGTTGACGGCGCACCCGGATTTCACGCTCGTGGTGTCGTACAATCCCGGCTACCAGTCGGTGCTCAAGGACCTCAAGCCGTCGACGCGCCAGCGCTTCGTCACGCTCGAATTCCACTATCCGCCGCGCGACAAGGAGGCCGAGATCATCGCACACGAGAGCGGGATCCCGATCGACGTCGCGATGGATCTCGCGCATCTCGGCGAGCGCGTGCGCGAGCTCAAATCCGGCGGGCTCGAAGAAGGCGTCTCCGCGCGGCTGCTCGTCTATGCCGGTCAGCTCATCCGCCAGGGCATGAAGCCGCATCGTGCGTGCGAAGCGACGGTCGTCCGCGCGCTCAGCGACGACCGCCAGACGCAGGCCGCCATCGCCGAGCTCGTGAGCGCGATCTTCGCGTAGCGTCCGCGGCTGCCGGCGCATCGATGACAACTCCCCGAGCGTCGCGCGCGTGGATCGACAGCCGGCACCTGCGGGAAAGCGCCGGCGGTGCCGCGGCGCTTGCAGGGCTCGATCAGCTTGCGCCCGCGACACGCGAACGACTGCTCGAGCGCGCCGACCGCATCGCCACCGTCTCGACGAGCCTTGCGCACGCGTTCCTGCCTCGCGCCGTCGAGGCTGCGGCCGCGGGCGTACCGGTTTACGACGCGTGGGAAGCCGCGCTCGCCGACGTCGCCGGAGCCGGCGACGTCGCGCGCGAGCTCGCGACGGCGTTCTTCCGGATTGCTCCGCAGGGTTTTGCCGCATGGCCGGAGCCGCGCCGCCGCGCATGGATCGATTCGGTTCGAGCGCTCGCGGAATCGTCGAGACGGCTTGCTGCGTCGATGCTCGATGCTACCGCCGCGATTCTCGACGATGGTCGCACGCTTGACGACGCGTCGCTGGCCGCGTGGCAGCACGCAACCGAAGGCCTGCTTTCGCGCGGCGGCTGGCGAAGCGAGTTCCTCGCGGAAGCGTTCGTCTCCGGCGCGGCGCTTCTCGCCGGTCGCGCGGAGCCGGCCGCGTTCGAGCACTGGGCGACGCTGGTTGCCGTGATCGGAACGACCGGCCGCAATCCGAAGCCGCCGTCGCCGCCTGCGCAGCTTCTCAACCTGGATGCTTCCGCCCTTACCGGCGTCGTCCGACTCTGCGCCGCCGCAGCCGCAACTCACGCCAAAGCGGCACAGAGGCTCCTCGAGCTGATTCCGCCCGCGATCTCGCGGCTGGAGACCCGGCAACGACGCAGCCTTCTCGATTCGTGTGCGCGCTGCCGTTCGCTCGATGCGCTCGCCGACGCGATGGCGCTCGTCGGCGCTGTGCTGCACGGAATCCGCGCCGGTGATCTCGATTTCCTGCTCGCCCAGGCGGCGCGCATCGGCGAGGCGGCGCCGGCGGTGCTGCCCGCATTCCTGCGCACGATGGATCGCGCGATCGACGAAGGCGGCCAGCCCGGCGTGGAGCTGTGGGTCGAGCGCGGCATCGAGCTCGCGACGCACGACCAGAACATCGACGCCGCCGCGGCGCATTTCCGCCTCGAGACGCGCACGTCGCACAAGCTGCTCGTCGAGCGCAGCTCGGCCGTCACGTTCGAAGAGATCGACGGAATGCTGCGCCGCTACCTGACGATGATGTCGCGGCGATCGTTCCAGCTGATGCCGTCGCCGGGAATCTGGATGCGCCCTCCGCTCGTCGCCCCCGAAGACGTCGCGATCCGGCTGCCGGAGCGCGTCGACCTGTTCGATGCGCCCGAGGACAACCAGGCGCTGTACAAGATCGTCGCGACCCACATCGCCGGGCGCTTCGAGTACGGCACCTACGACTTCGACCTCAAGGCCCTGCTCGAGCGCGGGTGGCAGCCGCCGCTGGTCCCCGCAGACGACGGCGAGTATCCGCGCGACATCATCGCGTTCCTCGGCTGCTTTCCGAATCCGCTGCTCGCGTCCGCGCTGTTCGTGCTGCTCGACGGCGTGCGCATCGATGCGTGTCTCGCCCGCGACTTTCCGGGTCTTCGCAGGGAGCTCGAGCGCATGGGGCGGCTCTACGCGTCGACGACCGTGCCGGCCGCGCACGATCGCCATGACGAGCGCCTGCTCGAGACGCTGTTCCAGATCGGCCTTGCGCACAGAAGCATCGCCGAGCTCGACGCGCGGCTTCGCGCGCAGGGCGAATTCGTCATGGCCAGCATCGAGCTGCTGCGCTCGGCCGAAGCGACGGTCTACGACAGCGCGTCGCTTGCGATCGCATATTACGGCGGCCTCGCGTTCGCAGAGGCCCGTGCGCTCGACGACAGCGACGAGACCGCGTTCGCCGAAATGGGCGGCGCGACCGTCATCGATCCGTTCGAGCATCTCGACGGCAGCGACCGCGAGGAGAACACCGCACCGTGGAGACCCGATCCGGTGCGTGCCGAGCCCGGCGGCGAGCAGGCCGAAGTGAAGCTGCAGCTCACCGACGAAGAGACGCCTGCGGGCGGCGGCCGTCCGGTTTCACTCGAAGAGCTGAAATCGCTGCTCGAGCGCGGCGGCGATCTCAAGATCAGCGAAGCACACGGACAGATCGAAGAGGGACTCGGCCTCTACATCACCGACCTGCTCGGGAAAATTCCTGCCGAGCAGCTTCGCGAGCTGCGCGAGAAAATCTCGACCGGCGATGCTGCGGCGATCCGTGCGTGGCTGTCGCGGCAGGCCACCGGCAACAGCTTCTACTACGACGAATGGGACTATCGCATCGCCGACTACCGGCGCCGCTGGTGCCGCGTAACCGAGATCGCCTGTGACGAAGACACCGGCGAATACTTCCAGCAGGCGCTCGCGCGCTCGGGCGAGCTCGTTGGCCAGATCAAGCGCGATTTCCAGATGCTTCGTCCCGACCAGCTGCGACGCGTGCCGCGCGATGAACAGGGCGAGGAGTTCGACCTCAATGCGCTCGTCGAGGCGCACTCGGACCGGCGCGGCCGGCGCACTCCGAGCGACCGGCTCTACGTCGCGCGCAAGCCGGAGGAGCGCGACGTCGCGACGCTGTTTCTCGTCGACATGAGCGCATCGACCGACGAGCCGCTTCCCGGCGAGAGCATGGCCGGACCGAAACGGGTCATCGATCTCGCCAAGGATACGCTCGCGGTGCTCGCGCAGGTGCTCGGCGAAATCGGCGACAGCTATGCGATCTACGGTTTTTCGGGTCACGGCCGGCAATCGGTCGAGATCTATCCGGTCAAATCGTTCGGCGAGCGCCTGAGCGACAAGGTCAAGGGCCGCATCGGCGGCATCGCCCCGAAACGCTCGACGAGGATGGGAGCGGCGCTGCGGCACGCCGGCGAAAAGCTCGCGCGCACGAGCGCGCGCTCGCGCCACCTCATCCTGCTGAGTGACGGCTTTCCTCAGGATTTCGACTACGGCGACGATCGCCGGTCGAACACCTACGGCATCCGCGACACCATGCAGGCGCTGCGCGAGATCGAGAAGCGCGGGATGCAGACGTTCTGCATCACGGTCGATCCGGCCGGTCACGACTATCTCGGCGAGATGTGTCCGTCGGCGAGATACGCGGTGATCGAGGACATCCGCCAGCTGCCGAGCGAGCTGGTGCGGATCTACCGGCGGCTGACCCGGCACTAGCCCCGCATCGGACCGGGAATCAGCCGGCTTGCGAAAGCCGAAGCGCTAACGGCGTGGCTCTCGCATCAGGGCGCTGCGCCAAGCTTCGAGCTTTCGTTCATAGGACCACGATGCATTGGCCGGGCTCGTCGACGGAAGACGAGTCACCGTCAGCGATTCATCGATCTTCATCGTCGCAGCGTGGCGGCGGAACGCATCCCACGCTTTCGTTCCGTTGAGGAGCACGCAGCGGATGTCCGGATGTGTGCGGAAAAACGACTCGAAGTCGTTGGCCGTCTGGGTCTCGCGGTTGATGCTGGTGTCGAGGCTGCCGGTGCGTTCGCACGAATGCAGCACGTCCCACAGCGCGATCCGGTTCGAGACCAGCGCATCGAGGCGCTGCTCGTACGTCGCCGACGGATCGATGCTCAGCAGCTCGGTCATGATGCGCCAGAAGCTGTTGCGCGGGTGGGCGTAGTAGCGGCCGGCGTCGAGCGATGCGACACCCGGCATGCTTCCGAGAATCAACACGGTCGCGTCGCGGCGCTCGATCGGCGCGAAGCTGTGGATGCGCTCGAGGCCGGAAGGCTGGATGTCGCGTGTCGCCGAGGTAACGCGCCGCGGGCCCAACGCTCAGCCTTTGGTCGAAGCGGGCGGCAGCTCGAGCTCGGTTTCGGCCGGCTGCTGCGCAGTGACTTCTGCCGCCGCGCGTTCGAGCAACGCCGCGGCGCCGTCGCAGAGCTCGCGGACAATATCGGCCGCCGGCTCGACGCGCTCCACGGCGCTGACCGATTCTCCGGCGTAAAGCGCCATCGCGTCGACGTGTCCGGTCGTCTCCCGGGTCGGCACCGGCACGGCGAGGCGCGGAATCGGATACGCAACGCCTCCGATCATGGTTTCGCCGGCGACGTCGGCGTCGAGCGCCTGCGCGCGTTCGACGCACGAGCGCAGCACCCGGTGCGGCGCATCCGGCCACATGACGGAGAACGCGTCGGTGAGCACGGTATCCTCCGCCTGCGACCGGATCAGCGCGGCCACGTACGACGGATGCGCGCCCGACTCCGCGGCAGCGACGAAACGCGTGCCGATGCGAACCCCGGAGGCGCCGGCCGCGAGCACCGCAGCCATCGCGCGTGCGGTACCGATTCCGCCGGCTGCAATGACCGGCACGTGCACCGCATCGAGCACTTCGGCGAGCAGCGCCAGCAGCGTGACGGTGCCGCGCACGTGGCCGCCGGCCTGTACCCCCTGCGCAATCACGACGTCGCATCCGCAATCCACGGCGAGCCGCGCCTCGCTGGTCGAACCAACCTGCCAGCACGCAAGGGCACCGGCGCGATGAACGATCTCGACTAGCGACGCATCGGGATCTCCGTAGAAGAACTCGACCATGCGAACACGGGGCGAGACGAGCTCGAGCACTTCGCGATCGAGAAACGGAATCAGGAAATTGACGCCGAACGGCTGCGGCGTGCTGCGAAGCACCTCGTCGAGCGCGCTTTCGACCAGCGCCAGCGGCGATCCTGCCGTCGGCAGCATTGCGAGCCCGCCGGCGTTCGCAACGGCCGCGACGAGCGCAGGGGTGCTCACTCCCGGCATACCCGCAACCTGAAGTGGAAGGCGGCAGCCGACGAGCTCGGTCAGGCGCGTGGTCAGCATGGCGACGAGCCGTTCACACCGTGGCCCCGTGCTGCCATGTTTCCTCGAAAACGATGTCTGCGATGGGCTTGCGTGTGCGCGGCGCACGGTCGCGCTCGCGCAGCGCCTCCGGCGATTGCGTTTCGTCTCCGAGGTATCCGATCGCAAGGCCGGTCAGCGGCTCTGCTTCGGGCGGCACGCGATAGAGCTCGCGGACGCGCTCGGGAACGATGCCGATCATCTGGTGCACGAACAGTCCGCGCGCCGTCGCTTCGATGCAGATGTTGCCGGCTGCGAGCCCGAGGTCGTGCTGCGCCGCCCTGTTCGGCTTGCCGTTGCGCGAGAACGTCATCACCGCGATGCCGATCATCAGAACCGGCGCGTTCTTCGCCCACGCCTGGTTGCCCTCGACGAGGCACGAAACAAGCTTCGCATGGGCGGCGGCATCCGAGCTTCGCGCGAGGATGTAGCGCCATGGCTGCTCGTTGTACGACGACGGCGCCCAGCGTGCGGCTTCGAGGATCGCGCGCAGGTCGCTTTCGGGAACGGGCTTCGTCGAGTAGCAGTACGGGCTCCAGCGGTCTGCGATCAGCGCATGAATCGGGACATCGGGATGGGCCTTCTTCTCGGCAGTCGACATGGTCTCTCTCCTTCGCAGGCTCCGCTAGGCAAGATCGAAAAGCAGCAGCTCGCAGGAATTCCCGGCAACGATCTCGACCAGGCTTTCGCCGCTGACGGCCGCACCGTCGCCTTCGCCGAGCCCGACATCGGAGCCTTCGGCCGCGCCGCGGACGGTGGCCTGTCCGCGCGCGATCTGGATCCAGGCATGACGACCGGGCGCGATCTCGCGCCGGACGCTGCTCGCGGGATCGAGGATGGCGGCATGCATCGAAACATCCTGATGCACGTGCAGCGATCCCTCGCCCGGTGCGTTCGATGCAACGCATACGAGAGCGTTTCGAAGGACTTCCGCTTCGAAGTGCAGCTGCTCGTACGCGGGTGTCAGGCCCGCCGTGTCGGGCACGATCCAGATCTGCAGGAAATGAACCGGCTCCTGGCGCGAATGGTTGTACTCGCTGTGCGTGACGCCGTGCCCCGCGCGCATCAGCTGCACATCGCCGGGAACGATGACCGAGCCCGTGCCCATGCTGTCGCGATGCTCGAGCGCACCCTCGAGCACGTAGCTGATGATTTCCATGTCGCGGTGCGAGTGCGCGGCAAAACCCTTCCCCGGCTCCACCCTGTCTTCGTTGAGGACACGAAGCGCGCGAAATCCCATGTGCATCGGATCGTGGTAATCGCCGAACGAGAACGTGTGACGGCTGTCGAGCCAGCCGTGGTAGGCGCGGCCGCGATCGGCCGATCTGCGCACGGTGATCACCGGGCCTCCGGCGAACCTGTGTCGAAGCCGCCCTTCTTCAGCTTTTCGCGCGCGCTTTTTGCGAGTCGCTCGTAGCGGTCACGGCATTCCGCAAGCTCGGCCTCGTCCATCTCCTCGAGATCGATCAGCGCGTTGTGCGCACCGGTCGTCGCGCGGATCAACTCGTCGAGCTTGACCTGGATGGCTTCGGTGTCGCGGTTCTGGCTGCTCTGGATCAGGAAGACCATCAGGAACGTGACGAGTGTCGTGAACGTGTTGATCAGCAGCTGCCACGTGTCGCTGTACTCGAAGTACGGACCGGTCACGAGCCATACGATGATCGACAGCAGCGCAAGGATGAAAACGATCGGCCTGCCGCTGAACCGCGACGCCTCTCGGGTGAATTGGGAGTACCAGCCGGCCTTCGCCATCCCGGCGTTCTACGCCTTCCGCCCGGATCAGACCACTTTGGGAACACCGTGATCGGCCCGGTCGGTGAGGATCTCGAACGCGGCGCGGTGCTGCGTGAAGAAGGTCTCGTCCGCGAATCCCTTCCTCCTCAGCGTCAGCTCGCACGCGGCGAGCTTCGTGTTGAGACAGGTCTTCGCTCCGCCCGGGGGGTTATCGTACGTCAGTGCAACGAACTCCGACTTCGGCGCCGTGATGCGAATCGAGACGCCGAGCTCGGCGGATCCCGATTCGATCCGCCATTCGAAGAAACGGAAATTTCCGTTCGCACGCAGCGATTGTGCGAGCGAGTTCAGCGGATACTCATTTCCGCCGGTGCGCAGGACCACGAGCGACATGCGCGGAGTCCAGATCGGCCCGATCCGCAGCTGCGCCGTCGAGCATTCAAGAAACGTATCAGGTGCGCCGTCGAAGCCTGCGACCTGGCCCCACGCGTACGAATCGGTGTGACGGCTTCCCCAGTTGTGATTCTGACTGCCCGCCCATCCGTCGATTGCGACGGTTTCGCCGTCGACCGTCATCGAGCCTCGAAACGTTGCGTTCGGCGATCCGACGAGGGCCTTCGCCCTGGGAAGACTGCGTTCGTAGAGCGCCGCCGGAAGCAGCAGCAGCGGCGGCTGCGGGCTCTCGTAGCCGAGCGACCATTTCAGTTCATGACCCGGCGAGCTGGTCCGTTCATCGCTCGGCGAGCTGGCCAATCGATCGCTCGGCGACGTGGTCAATTGATAGCTTGGCGAGCTGGTCATTTGATAGCTCGGCGAGCTCGCTAGGCCTTCGAGCGCGCGGTCGTTCAGGCTTGCAGGGCCGATTCGCACATCGAGAGGGCCCTGTCCGAACGTGCAGCTCGAGATCGGGAACTCTTCCTTGACGGCCGCGATGCGGCCGTTTTCGCCGTCGAAGAAGATCGCCCACAGCTCGCCGAGTGCGCCTTCGGGGCGGCCGCGCGGACAGAAGATCGTGTATCGTATCCAGAATGCCAGCCGCTCGGTCGGATGGTTCGCGCGCTGGAACCAGCTCTCGTAGTGCCCTTCGCTGCTGCCGGCAATGTACCGCGGACGGTTGCAGCTCGCGCGGTCGGCAACCGAAAGCGGCATCATCGCGATGCTCCTGTGCTTACCGCCAGCCGCCGGCTGCGCCATTTCGCTGCGTCGATGCGAAAGCGGTCGCGTTCGAACTCCTCGAGAAATTCCACGCGTTCGAATCCGGCCTTGGCCAGCACGCGCACCGACCGCGTGTTCTGCGGTCGCGCGAACGCGCCGACCTCGCGAAGACCAAGCTCGGTGAAGGCCAGCTCGAGCGACGCTTCCACGATCTCGGACGCGAGGCCTCGGCCCCAGCACGACCGCTCGAGGAAATAGATGACCTCGGTTCCCCACTGCGGCGCCGCCGGATCCTTGTAGAGCCCGCCGTAACCGACGATGCGCTGCTCGCTTCGTAGAACGGCGATCCACGGCGCGAAGCCGTGCCCGGCGCGTCTGGCCGCATGCGACTGGAGATACGCGGCGGTCGCGGCCAGGTCGGGCGCCACCCACGTGTACTGCATTGCATCGGAGTCACGCTGGATCGCATGGACTCGATCGACGTCGCCCGGCTCGAAAGCTCTCAACAGCAGGTGACGTGTCGTGCGCGACGTCGCGGCGAGCGTGCTGCCGGCGAGGATCGAATTTTCTTCGGGATTCATGCTTCGTTCACGCCCGGTACATCCCTGCTTGATGGCGCGCATCACCCAACCATCGATCCGATGGGGGCGGCTTACGGTGTTGCGCCCGCTGCTTGCAGGATCAATCATCCGCCCCGATTTTGCGCGACGGCTTTTGCCGGACAACTCACCCCAGGAGGATCCCCCATGACTCTTCGAATTGGAGACACTGCACCGGATTTCGAAGCAGACACGACCGAAGGCCGCATCCGGTTCCACGACTGGATCGGCGACTCATGGGTCGTTCTGTTCTCCCACCCGAAGGATTTCACGCCGGTCTGTACGACCGAGCTCGGATACATGGCGCGCATGAAGCCCGAGTTCGACAAGCGCGGCGTAAAGATCCTCGGCCTCAGCATCGACCCCGTCGACTCGCATTCGAAGTGGGCCGAAGACATCCGCGAAACCCAGGGCGTGGCACCGAACTATCCGCTGATCGGCGACCCGGATCTCAAGATCGCAAAAGCCTGGGGCATGCTCCCGGCCGAAACCGCAGGAACGTCCCAGGGACGCACCGCGGCCGACAACCTGACCGTACGCAACGTGTTCGTCGTCGGTCCCGACAAGAAGATCAAGCTGGTCCTCGTCTACCCGATGACGACCGGCCGCAACTTCGACGAAGTGCTGCGCGTGATCGACTCGCTGCAACTCACCGCCAAACACAAAGTCGCCACCCCGGTCAACTGGAAGAACGGCGACGACGTAATCATCGCCGGCTCCGTCTCCGACGAAGACGCCAAGAAACAATACCCGCAAGGCTGGAAAGCCCCGAAGCCCTACCTGCGGATCGTACCCCAGCCCCGTTGATCGGTTCGAACAATCGAGGGCCGAGAGGAATCGCGTAGCGAGCCGGCCGTCGAGAAGGGTCCAGATGCAAGGCGGATTCCGGCGTAGAGAGGGAGTCGTACTTCCCGTACGTCGACCGAACGAAGCCGGAATCCAACGCAGCAGATGGGCCCTTATCGGCGGTCGGCCCTAGGTTCGAGGCTGTGACGCGTGATCGAACACGCCGGTCTCAAGAAAGCGGATGGTCTGATCGATGACTTTCGTGTTGCGCATGATGAAGGTGTGCGAGACCGGGATCACCAGGAAATCCTTCATCCCGTCGAGCCGGGCGCTCGCAACCGAAACCTTGCCGTCATTCCGTCCGGGAATGAACGCCGACAACACCAGATTGGTCGTGCGATCACCGGTGATGATCCCGACCTCGAACGGCGCGGGGCCGAGCTTCATCGGAACGGATGCCGCGGTGGTTCCGAGCTCGTTGCCCGCCGGTCCGTTGATGCGCCGGAACAGCCACCAGCTTCCGAACTCGTCGACCAGCTCGCTGCCGTGATTCGGCGGTGCGAGCATCACGACCCGGCCGAACGATCCGATCGCGTGCGTGCTCGCAAGCTGTCGGACGACGATGCCGCCCATCGAATGCGTGACGAAATCGACCGGGGCCGTCGAGCCCGGAAAGCAGCGCTCGACCGCCGGTGCGACGTAATCACGCGCCAGCACTTCGATCGAATGCATGCGCGACGGATACGAGACGTTGCAGACGTTGAAGCCGCGCGCGGCCAGCGAGTCGGCCAGACGCGACATCGACGACGAGCTTCGCAGCAGGCCGTGCAGCAGCACCACCTGCGATCCGGAGGACGCCGCTCCGGCATGCACCGGCAGCAGACCGACCGCGATCAGCAGCGCGGCACGTAACAGACTCTTCATTGGATTTCCCCGTGCACCGGTCCGAACGCCCGGAGTCTAGCTCGCTCGCTTTGCCGATCTCAAGGGATTGCGCGGATTCTTCCGGCGCCGGCGCTGGCGGCACGTCGCCGAAGACTGGCGGGAGGGATTTTTCTGCGCCGCCGCTAGAGCCGGCGCGCCACAAACGCGATCAATCCTTCCGGCAACGCCAGTCCGGCATAGTCCCTGGTCGCGACGGCTGAAAAGCCCGCGTTCGTGAGCTCGCCGGCCACCGTGGCCGGGTCGCAGAGGTACAGGCGATGCTCTTCGAAGTCGCGCCGGTAGAGCGCGCCGGCTGCGCGGAAGCTCGTGATGCGGCGGACGAGCGTACGGGCTTCCGCGTCGAGATCGGTCTCGACCAGCACCGTCCAGCCCTCTCCTTCGACGAAGGTGCGACCGATTCCGCGAGGAGCGCGATCGCAGCCCGCGACGTCGAACAAGAAGATCCCGCCACGCTCGAGCGCGTGATGCACGGTCCGGAACAGACGCGGCCAGGCCGCGGGACTCGCCGCGGAATCGAGCCCGTAACTCAGCACCTCTCCGATCGCGGTCACCGCCACGCACTGCGGAAGCTCGGTCAGGTCGAGCCACGATGCGACGATAAAACGGCCCTCCGGCACGCGGTCGCGGGCGAGAGCGACCATCTCCGGCGAGATATCGTAGCCGCACACGTCGAAGCCGGCATCGACCAGCATGCGGGACGTGATGCCGCTTCCACATCCGAGCTCCACGATCATGCCGCGCGTCACGCCGGCGCGTGAAAGCGTGTCGATGAGCGCCCGCGCCGCAGCGCGCGCGATATCGCCGAAGCCGGAGTCGTGGATGTGAGCAAGGTCAGCGCGATACGCGGCAGGCATCGCAGTTACGCCGGGGCGTCGGAGGACGTTTCCATGAAAATCAGCTCCCACAGGTGGCCGTCGAGGTCCTGGAACGCATGGCCGTACATGAATCCGCGGTCCTCGGGCTCGCGCGGAATCGAGCCGCCGGCGGCCACGGCGGCGGCGACGATACTGTCGACCTCGGCGCGGCTCTCGCACGACAGGCACACCAGCACTTCCGTGCTCGTTTTCGCATCGCAGATCTGTTTCTTCGTGAACGTCTGGAAGAACGGCTCGGCCAGCAGCATGACGAACGTGGACTCGTTGATGATCATGCAGGCCGCGTTCTCGTTCGAGAAGCGCGGCTCGAATGCAAAGCCGAGATGCGTGAAGAATTCCTTCGAACGCGTGACGTCCTTGATTGCGAGGTTGACGTAGGTCTGGCGTGCCACCGGGTCTCCTTGTGCGCCGCTTCTGCACTGTTGCAGCTGCCGTCGCATTCTGCAGCCGCACGGCAGCGCTTCACTGGCTATTTCACCGTCAGCACGGACACGTCGCCTTCGCGACGGGGTACGTGGATGCCGACGTCGTCGCCGTGCCGCGTAAGCACCAGATCGAGCGTCGCATCCGCAACGCGCAGCCCTTCGATCCGGACTTCGTCAAGAAACTGCGGCAGCAGCGACCGCGTGAACGTCACCTTGCGCTCCGCTCCGCATACTTCGAGGCCGAGCGAAGACTGCAGCACGAGCGCGATTGCACCGGCTGCCCAGGCCTGCGGCGCACAGGAAACCGGATACAAGGTCGGGCCTTCGTCCTCGCGGCGCGGAAAGCCGCAGAACAGCTCCGGAAGACGGTGCAGATCGAAGAACAGGCTCGCGTCGAACAGTCCGCGAAGTATCGTTGCGGCCTCCCGCGTCATGCCGTAACGCGCGAGCCCGGCTGCAATGATCGCATTGTCGTGCGGCCAGACCGAACCGTTGTGGTACGACATCGGGTTGTAACACGCCTCGGTGGTCGCAACCGTGCGTACGCCCCAACCCGAGAACGAAGCGTCGTCGCCGACCAGAGTCTGCGCGACACGTGCGGCGCGCAACGGATCGGCAATTCCGCTGAAAAGGCAGTGCCCGGCGTTCGACGTACGCACCTCGCAGCGCCCGCGCGAGCCGTCGAGGGCGAGGGCATATGTGGAAATTTCCTCGCACCAGAAGGCTTCGTCGAAGCGGCGCCGCAGCAGCTCCGCCTGTCGCGAAAGCTGGTCCGCTCGCGCCGCAAGGCCGAGCATCGTCGCGAGCGATGCGGCGGCGACCCTGGCGGCGTACGCGTAACCCTGGACCTCGCAGAGCGCGATCGGCGGCTCGGCCTGCCGGCCGTCCGAATGGAACACGGAGTCGTGCGAGTCCTTCCATCCCTGGTGCACGAGGCCGCGCGGCGACTGGCGCGAGTACTCGACGAAGCCGTCGCCGTCGGCGTCGCCATAGCGGTCGAGCCACGACAGCGCGCGCTCGACGTGCGGCCACAGCGTGCGGATGAAACCGAGATCGCCGGTGCGGTCGTAGTAGGCACCCGCCAGCACAACGAACAGCGGCGTCGCATCGACCGATCCATAGTATCGGCCGAACGGAACTTCTCCGAGGTTGGCCATCTCGCCGGCGCGCGTCTCGTGCAGCACTTTGCCCGGCTGCGCGTCCTGCACGGGATTTTCGGAGTCCGCCTGGGTCGCGGCAAGATACGACAGCACTCCGCGGGCAATCGCAGGCTGGAACCACAGGCACTCGTACGCCGTGATGATGCCGTCGCGCCCGAACGCGGTGCTGAACCATGGTACGCCCGCATACGGATACGGACCGTGCACCGTTTCGGTGCGCATCATGCGAAGATCCACCAGTGAGCGATGCCACCAGTCGTTGAACTGCTTGTTCGACGTCGTCAGCACCGTCTGCTGACCGGCAGATTCGTCGTACTCCGTGCGCGCTTTCGCCGCGGCGTCCTCGAAATGAAACGTCGCCGGCGGGCACGGTCGGGCGACAGAGCCGCCGAACGTGGCGATTTCCGCGCGCTCGGGCTCGCACGAGACCGACCATCGATAGGTCTGCTCGCAGTACGGATCGAGTCGAAGACGGTGACAGGCTGCAGCGTCCGTGAGCGAGTCCGGCGGCGTATCGAAGCACAGCCGCGTTCGCCGGATCTGCCCGTCGAGGCCCTCGTACGACATCACGATCGAGTCGCCGCTGTTGCGTGTCGGCAGCCGCCTGCCCTTGCGCTCCCTGACCTGGCCCCGGACCTCGAAAATGTCGGCAAAATCCGCGTCGATCTCGATCGAAAGTTTCAGGTCGACGGGCAGCTGGCCGTAGTTGTGAATGCGCAGGCGCTCGTAGCAGGCCCGGTCCCACAGGATTCTCGAACGAAACATGTGCACGGTGCCGCGCGGGACGAGGACTTCGCCGGCGCCGACCAGATCGGGATTCATCAGGTCGACGGCGAGGCTCGCGTTGTCGTGCTGGATCGACGAATTCAGGAGCAGCGGGCGCCGGCCTTCGAGGCGAAGGACGAGGCGCGACAGATAGCGGGTGTCCTCGTGATAGATGCCCAGCTCGGCGGGACCGAATCCGTCGATGTCGCCGAACCGGTCGAACACGGCGAACGTATCGCCGTGCTTGAGCACGCGCGTGCGGTCGTCGAGGCGCGCAGACGTCGAGAGGATGTAGAAATCTTCACTGATGCGTACGAGCTCGTCGGCCATAGGCAGCGATCTCCGGTACCCGCATGCTCCCCGCAATCAGGCGTTCGTAAAGACGGATGTAATCGTCTGCCATTCGAGTCGCGGTAAAGCGATCCTCGAATGTTTCCCGGCAGCACGCACGACTCAGCTCCGATATGCGTTCGACCGCGCGTACGCCTTCATCGATCGATCCGACGAGGAAACCCGTGCGCCCGTCGTCGATGATCTCGGGGACGGAGCCATGCGGGTAGGCGATGACGGGAGTTCCGCACGCCATCGCTTCGATCATCACGAGTCCGAAAGGCTCCGGCCAGTCGATGGGAAACAGCAGCGCACGCGCGTTGCCCAGGAAGTCCGCCTTGGCGTCCTCACCGATCTCGCCGATGCACTCGACGATCGGATCGTCGAGAAGCGGGCGAATCTTCTCGTCGAAATAGCGCCGGTCGGCCGCATCGACCTTCGCGGCGATCTTCAGCGGAACTTGCGCCCGCCGCGCGATCTCGATGGCACGATCGACGCGCTTTTCGGGGGAAAACCTGCCGATGAACGCGAGGTAATGGCCGGGGGGAGAACAAAACGGGTAGAGCTGCGACGGCAGTCCATGGTGAACCGTGGCGGTCCAATTCGACCCTGGCAGCGGCTTCCGCTGCGCATCGGAAATCGACACCAGCGGCATGTCGCGGAATTCGCGATAAAGCGGTGCGAGGTCGGGCGTGTCGAGCCTGCCGTGGAGCGTCGTCACGTGCACGTATCCGGCACGGCGCGAAAGCGGATAGTGAAAGTAGTCCGCATGGAAATGCAGCACGTCGAAATCGTCAGCCCTCTGCATCACGTGTTCCAGCGCGAGCACGTGATGCGCCATCTGGTCGACGCAATCCTGGTCGAGGCGGAGCGAGCGCGGGCAACACGGGACGAGCTGCGCGCTCGTGAGCGAGTCACCGCTCGCAAACAGCGTCACGTCGTGACCCTGCCGGACCAGCTCTTCGGTCAGATAGGAAACGACTCGTTCCGTACCGCCGTAATATTTTGGCGGAACGCTCTCATAGAGAGGTGCAATCTGTGCAATCCGCATGACTCCGCCTGCCGAGAAACCACCAGATCGAGCTTGAACCCTAACGACATCGTCATCAATGATCTTCACGGTTATCGCGCTCGTCTGCGCCGACTGGTCGCAGATGCGTGTGTGCGAAGTTCGCCGCACGAGTGTGCGTGCGAACGCGTGCGGATGTTCAGCGCCGGCGCACGACACCGATTTTCGGGCACAGCGCCGCAACCGGACATTCGCTGCAACGCGGTGATGCGGGCCGGCAGATCGTCTGCCCGAACGATACGAGCAGGTCGTTGTATTCGTTCCAGTAGCGTCTCGGCAGTTTCGCGCGCAGCGCCGTCTCGGTTTCCGCGGGATTTTTGGTTCGCACGTAGCCCCAGATGTTCGAGATGCGATGCACGTGCGTATCGACGCAGATGCCGGGCTTTCCGTAACCGGCCTGCACGACGAGGTTCGCGGTTTTGCGGCCGACGCCTTTCAGCGTCAGGAGCTCGTCGATCTCGTCGGGCACGCGACCGTTCCATTCGGCGACGATCCGGCGCGCCATTTCGACGAGCTGCGGCGCCTTGGTGCGGTAGAAGCCGACCGGATAGATGACCTTTGCAACTTCGTCGGCGTCGGCCGCGGCCATCGCGCGAACATCGGGCCAGCGCGCGAACATCTTCTCCGCCGCTTTCGCCGTCGTCGCATCCTGCGTTCGCAGGCTGAGAATGCACGACGACAGCACGCACCACGGGTCCCTTGTCGTCACCGCGATCAGCGTGACCACCGGCGCATCGCGGCGCGCGGCCAGATTTCGCACGCGCCGCAGCACTGCCGCGAGCGAGCGATTGTCGACCGGCCCGATCTTTTTCGCCGCCTTGCGAAAATCGGGGACAGACACCGATTTCGTGAAACCGGTGTCTGTCCCCGATTTCGCCGGCCCGGATTTCGCTGCTTTGGATCGCGCCACGGCGACCGCAATAGGAAGCCGCGCGCCGGCTTGCAAACCGCACGTGCATCTACGGACATCTCCATTTAGCTTTCGCGGATGACGACAGGCGCTCACTCGGGAAAAGCCAGGCTTCGGCTCGCGATCGTCGGGGCCGGAAAGCATGGCAGCCGCTATGCAACCCACGCGGCACGCGACGTCGACGGGCTCGAGCTGGTTGCGGTCTGTCGCCGCGACGAAAGCAAAGGCCGCGAGCTTGCCGCGGATCTCGGATGCGAGTTCGACGCCGACGCCGAGCGGCTGCTGCGGCGGCGCGACATCGACGCGATCGTGCTGGTGACGATTCCGCGGCTGCTTCCCGCTTTCGTCTCGCTCGCCGTCGAGTCCGGCAAGCGCCTCATCATCGAAAAGCCGGTGGCGCCTACGCTCGAAGGCGGCCGCGCGATGCTGGCGATGATCGAAAAATCGGGCGTCTACTGCCTCGCCGGACATACGCTGCGCTTCAACGCCGCGGTCGAATGCCTCCGGCGCGAGCTTCCGTCACTCGGACGACTCGACTCGCTGATCTTTTCGCAGAGATTCCCGCCCCAGCGCGAGCTCGCGTGGCTCGACAATCCGGACGAGTCGGGCGGCGGCAACATTCTTCACACCGGAGTGCACTGTTTCGACCTGCTGCGCTGGCTGTCGGGCCTCGAGGTGAGCTCGGTCGCGGTCGAGGCGCGCGCGATCTGCACCGAACGCACCGAGGATCTTTTCTCCGCACTGCTCGAGATGAACGAGCCGGGCCTCATCGCGCAGGTTGCGTGCTCGCGCACCACCGCGAGCCGCAACGGTCTCATCGAAGCCAGCGGCGAGAACGGCCAGCTGGTGATCGATCATGTGCTCGGCACCGGCTACCGGCTGACGGCGCGGGGGCGAGAGCAACTCGTCATCGAACCGCCGCGCATGACCGTGAAACTGCTTCTCGAGCGTTTCGTCGAGGATGCGCGAAAGGACGCGCCTCCGGCGATCACTTACCGGGACGGTCTCGCCGCAATCTCCGTAGCGGATGCGTGTTATCGAGCGATGGCGTCGAGGTGCTTCGAGGTCGTGCAGCCCGTCTGACCCGTCTGTGGCTGCGATTGTTCCCGCGAAAACCCGTACAAAACCCCGGGGCCTCCCCCGAAGGCATTGTCTTGCGCGAGCAAGGCGCTAAAGTCAGTCCGTGCCGTCCGACCGCCGCGTTACCGTCGTCAGTCACGGACCCAACTGCCTCGACGGACTGACGTGCGCAGTGGTCGCCGCCCGGCATTTTGCCGGACGCGAGTACCATCCGACATTCGCCAGCAATCGCCAGATCGACGACATGCTGCGTCGTTTTTCACCCGCGCAGCCCGAGCGCGAAGAGCTCTGGATCACCGACATCTCGTGGCGCGACGAAGAAACCACGCAGCATCTGAACTCGCTCGTGAAGGACGGCCTCGAGCTGTACTGGGTCGACCATCACAAATCGGCGCTCGAAGCGCGAGAAAAGGGCCGGCTGGCCGCGAACTTCACCGACTACGTTCTCGAAATGCGCTATGCGGCGAGCCGCCTCCTGTTCGACAAGCTCTGCGCCGTCGAGGAAGCCCATGGCGGCGTCAGCCCGGAGCTGCTCTCGCTTCGCAACCTGGTTCTGACGGCCGACGACAACGATCGCTGGATCCTCGCAATCGAAGGCTCGCGCGAGCTCGCACTGACCGTTCGCGCGATGGACCAGCACGAGGCGTACAAGGCGCTTCTCGCGATGAACTCGGACCTCGAGTACGGACCGGAGCTGCGGCGCGCGCACGAACGTGTGCAAAGCGAGCTGGCGATGACGTTCCGGCTGGCCGAAAGTACCTGCGTGGTCAGTGAAGTCCCCGCCCGCGATCTTCGCGTCGTAGCCACCGAATGCGACGGCTATTCGGGCGAGATCGCCGACCGCTGGCGCGGACGCTACAAGCACGCCGTGTTCGCGCTCTACGACCGGCGCGGCGGCGGCATCAGCTTCCGCCGCACGCCGGACTGCACGGTCGACCTTTCGCGCCTCGCGAGCAGCTTCGGCGGAGGAGGCCACGAGGCCGCCGCCGGCTGCGAGATGGAAGTACCAGGTCCTGACCACGCTGCGACGCTCGCCCAGAAAACCGCCGATGCGCTGACGCGCGGAGTGGACCTGTGAGCGTGCAGACTCCCGGCGCACCGGCGGGCCCGCTCGTCGAGGTCACCTGCGAGCTGCCGTCGATCCAGTTTCCGCCGGTCAGCGAGCGCGCGCACGGCGAGGTCTGCATGGCGATCCTGCGGCGCAGCGGACGATTCCTCCTTCAGACCAAGCAGAACTATCCCGGCTCGGTCATGCGCCTGCCTTCGGGAGGAATTCAGCGCGGTGAACGCGTGCAGGAAGCGCTGCTTCGCGAAATCTGGGAAGAGACCAACCTGACCGTCGAGATCGAGAAATTCGTCGCACGCATCGGCTACCAGGCCGGCCGCGCACGCTCGCGTTTCTTCACGCATCTGTTCCTCGTTCGCGAAGTGTCGGGCGTGCTGCAGAGCAACGATCCCGACGAGAAGATCTCCGACTGGCAGGAGGTGCTTCCCGAGGAGCTTCCGGTGTACGCCGACAAGCTCCGTGCGATCACTCCGTCGTGGCGGAGCTGGGGCATCTTCCGCGCGGCCGCGATGGACGTCCTGTTCCAGCACGCTCCGAAGTGATCGCCCGCATCGGCCTTGTCCTCGGCCTCCTCGTTTTTTTCGCCATCGGATTCGCCTCGCCGCCCGCTGGCCTGAGCGCGGCCGGCCAGTGGGCCGCTGCAACCGGCGCGCTGATGTCCGTCTGGTGGCTGAGCGAAGCACTGCCGCCGGCTGTGACCGCGCTGGTTCCGATCGTCGCGCTTCCGATGACCGGCGCGATGGCCGCCGACGACGTCACCAGGTCATACGCGAGCGAGACCAACCTGCTGTTTCTCGGCGGCCTGATGATCGCGATGGCCGTCGAGCACTGGGGCCTGCACCGGCGCATGGCGCTGTGGATCATCGAGAAGTTCGGCCGCACGCCGTCCGGCCTCGTATTCGGTTTCATGGCTGCCACCGGCGCGATCTCCGCATGGATCTCCAACGCGGCGACCACGATGATGATGCTGCCGATTGCCACCGCCGTGCTCGCGCATTTCCGCGAGGAACACCCGAAGCTCGAGCGCGAGCTCGCGCCGCCGCTGCTGCTGTCGATCGCACACGCGTCGACGATCGGCGGGCTCGCCACGATCGTCGGCACGCCGCCGAACGCGGTGTTCGTCGGCCAGATGGCAAAGTTGTTTCCCGACGCGCCGCCGATCGGATTTCTCCAGTGGATGCTGGTCGGCGTGCCGGTGACGCTGCTGTTGCTGCCGGTGACGTGGTTCTATCTCGTGCGTTTCGCGTCGCCGCTGTGGCAGCGCACGTTCCTGCTCGACCACAGCGCAGTCGCCGACCAGCGCCAGGTGCTCGGCCCGATGACGACTCCCGAGCGCCGCGTGATGATGGTCTTTGCCGCCGCCGCGCTGCTGTGGATGCTGCGCGCGCCGATCCACACCGAGAGCTTCACGTTTCCGGGATGGTCGGGACTGCTCTCGGTCCCGCGCGCGGTCGGCGACTCGACCGTCGCCATCGCGATGGCGCTGGTGCTTTTCGTGATTCCGTCCGGCCGCAAACCGGGCGAGCGCCTTCTCGACTGGCCGACGGCCGCAAAGCTTCCGTGGGGCGTGCTCGTGCTGCTCGGCGGCGGCTTCGCGCTCGCCGATGCAACGCGGGCGACGGGCCTCGCCGAATGGATCGGTTCCAACCTCGGGTCGATCGGCGGAGTCAGCGCGTTCGTCAAAGTCGCCACGCTCTGCCTCGTGATCACGTTCCTGACCGAGGTGATGACCAATACCGCGCTGGTCACGATCATGATGCCGGTGCTTGCGGCAAGCGCGGTCGCGAGCGGAACCGATCCGCTGCTGCTGATGCTGCCGTGCACGCTGTCGGCCTCGCTCGGGTTCATGATGCCGTCGGGGACTGCGCCCAACGCGATCGTGTTCTCGACCGGGCATCTGACGGTCGCTTACATGGCCCGCGTGGGGTTCGCGCTGAACCTGCTGTCGGTTGTCGTCGTCACTGCAGCAACGTTCCTGCTGGCGCGGCCGGTGTTCGGAATCTCGCTTGTCGCGCTTCCGCCGTGGGCTCATCCCTGAGATGCTTGCCGCCGCGTCATGAGCAAGCCCACCTGCACGCACGTCGCGCTGTTCTGCCGCGACATCGAGGCATCGGTCGCGTTCTACGCGCGGCATGTCGGGCTCCACGAAGTTCACCGGCGGGTGGACGATGGAACGACCGTCGTCTGGATGGGCGAGGACGCCCGCAAGGATGTGTTCGTGATCGTGCTGCTCGGGATTCCGCATCCGGCCGGGGAAGGACCGGTCGCGCATCTCGGCTATGCGGTCGGCTCACGCGCCGAGGTCGATGCGGCGGCCGAGCTTGGGCGTGCAGACGGCATCGACGTGCAGGGCCCGGTCTATGCCGGGCCGATCGTCGGTTACTTCTGCATGCTGAAGGATCCGGACGGCAACCTGGTCGAGCTGTCTCACGGACAGTCGCTCGGGCCGCAGCCGTGATCTCGTAAAGCCCCGGTCAGCGCGCGTGCGTGAGCCGCGCGCCCTTGGTCGGGTTCTCGAGCCAGGTGGCGATGTCCTCGGCGATCACCGCCATCACCTTGGACAGCATTCCGCAGGCAGTGGCCGACGCCATCGAGGATTCCTTGACGGTGAAATCGCCCTTCACCGATTTTCCGGACATTAGCTTGCCTTCGACGGTGATCCACTTCGGTCCGGAGAAGAAACCACCGTTGGGCGCGTGAACGTCGACGATGCGCAGGTCGAGGTGCGTGCCGGACGGCGAATCGACGAGCGTGACCTTCGTGCTCTTTTCCGCAACGAGCTGCGGCAGCGTCGTCTCGAGATTGCACTCGGAGAGCACCTTGTCGTGCACGTTGATGCCCGCCGACACCGTGGCCCGGCGTGCGAGCTGGATGCCGGACGAGGCCGGCTTTTCGGTCTTCTCGGCTTTGGCAGTGCTCGCGGGCTTGCTGCGTCCGTTCGGACCGCCGGGACCCATCGGCTTCGACGAAGCCGCCTCACCCGCAGCGGAATCTTCCGCGAATACCGGAGTCGTCCGGATCGAGAGGATTGCGGCGAAGGCCAATGCCATCGCGAGACTGGTGGTCTTTACGCTGATGCGTGCGTGCATGAAAAATTCTCCCGCGTCGAGATGTCGACTTCGTCAAACCGTGTCTTTGCGAATCGCGGCGATCAAACGCCGAGCTGCTGCCAGAGCGCATCGGGCGTCTTGAGTCCGAGCACGCGGATCGCGGCGTCGATGCCCGACAGCACTACTCCGTATATTCCGCCGCCCGGACGTGTCCAGTGTCCAGCCAGGTAAAGGCCTGCGATCGGTGTCACACCCATGAGACGACCCGGGCCCACCTGCGCGGGCGACAGCTCCCAGCCGTAGATCGCGCCGCCGGTGTTGCGCGTATAACGCTCCATCGTTCGCGGCGTAGCACCTTCGGCAAAGCGCAGGTTCGCCGTAAGGCCCGGCACGCGAGCTTCCGCCTGGGCGAGCATGCGCTCGACGATGCGCTTTTTTTCCGCGCGCCAGTTTGCGGCGGCTTCCTGCGGCATCAGGGTCGTCAGCACCACGACGCTGTGGCCTTCGGGTGCAAGCGACTGGTCGAGCAGGCTCGGAACCGTCATCGAAAGCCAGTCGGGACTTCCCGCCATCGTGGTTGCGTACGCGCCGTCGTGGTCGTGGCTCGAGAACTGGAAGCTCTCGTGGCAGACGCCCGCCTGCGCAAGGTCCGCGTCGGTCGCCGCGTACACGACGAATGCGGAGATCGACCGGCGCTGGCGCCGCAGAGATCGCATCCATCGTGGCGGCAATCGCGCTTCGCCGACCAGCTCTTCGGCGGTCTGCAGCGCGTCGGCGTTGGAGATGACGACGTCGGCTTCGATGCGGTTGCCCGTCTCCAGCACGACGGCGCGAACGTGTCCGCGCTCGGTCGCGATGCGGCGCACGGCGCTGCGAAGCAGCACCTCGCCACCGGCGCGCCGCACTCCGTCGGCGAGCGCGTTCGCGAAATTCTGAAACGTACCGCGGCAGTACCACGGCCCTTCGACCAGGTACGTGCCGAGCATGTTGGCCCAGTAAAGAAACGACACGCGTGACGGCGGCAGCCCGACGTACGGCCACGTCGTCGACACCAGCGCTCGCAGCGCCGCGTCCTGTATGGATGCGTCGAGCACTTCGGCGAGCGTCGCGCGATGGTACTCGACCAGAGCCGGAAAACGCTCGGCCGATCCAAGGATGTCGAAGGTCGATTCGAGCGTCTGCGCGACGCGGGTCTGTCGGTAGACGTCTTCGACGAGAGCGAGGAACTTCGCGAGCCGCTCGCGCTCGGCCGGAAAGCGTGACGCGTGCGTCTCGAAGAACGCGTCCATCGTGCCCGGAACCTCGATGCGCTCGCCGCCGTAGACGGCTTCGTAGAACGGATCGACCGGTACGAACTCGCACTGGCCCGCAACGCCCGCTCCCGCAAGCACGCGTTCGACGAGGCTGCCGTCGTCGGCGTGTCCGTCGCGTGTGCCGCAGCCGCCGACCAGGTGCACGGCCGAATCGAATCGATATCTGCGCCGCCGGAATGCATGCGCGTAGCCGCCCACGCGGTCGTGGCGCTCGATGACCAGCACGCTGCGGCCCGCGCGGGCGAGCAGCGCCGCTGCGGTCAGCCCGCCGATCCCGCTGCCGACGACAATGACGTCGTAGCGGCTGGCGCTGGCCTCCGAATGGAAGTCGGTACCCGGCGTGCGTCGGCCGGACATCGCGTGTCAGCGCACCCGCAGCTCAGCGCAGTCGTGGCCGTAGGTACCCCACTTCACCATGAAGTCGACGAGGCCGACGCTGTAGCGGCTGCGCGTCGCTTCGCCGGTGAACACACGCGGCATGTGGCGCCCGAAATGCCGGTTGACCACTTTCCATCCGCGCTGTGCCTGTTTGTGCTGGCCGATCTTGAAGAGCGTGAACAGGCTTCCGTTGTAGTAGTAGTCGACGAGCCGCTGCCAGACCGTGAGATTGTAGAGCACGTGCTCTTCGAACTTCCGGAGCGAGCGCTCGCTTCCGGACACGAGCGCCCGCGACAGCTCGAGCGCACCTTCCATGCCGATCAGCAGCCCGCTCGAAAACACCGGATCGATGAAACCGAACGCGTCTCCGACCGTGGCCCAGTTCTCGCCGACCCCGCGCGTCGAGCGCTGCTGGTAGTTGGTGTACTTGACGACCGGCGTGATGCGCTCGGCGTCCGCGCTCCAGCGCGCAAGCAGCGGCTCCTCGCGCAGCGTGCCGGCAAACTGATCCTCGACCGACGGACCGAAGCGTGCCAGGTGCTGCTCGTTGACGACCAGTCCGAGCGAGACGCGACCGGGAAGAGGAATCCGCCAGCACCAGCCGCGCAGCATGCGATCGGTGTGCACGTTGCCTTCGACCACCAGCGGCACGCCCGTAAGATGCGCGTGCAGCGCCGAATCCTTGCGCGGACCTTCGACGTACGGGATGTCGAGCAGGTTCCCGATCGTGCGCGAGCGGCCGGTCGCATCGACGATCCAGTCGGGCTGGCCGGAAAACACGCCGGCGGTCATCTCGAGTGTTTTCGCCGAGAGCCGCACGCGATCCGTCGTGCCCTCGCGCTCGACGCCGGCGGTTGCTTCGATGACCGTCGCACCCGCGTCGCGTGCCGCCTGCAGCAGCACGGCGTCGAACTTGTCGCGCGGGGTGTTGTACGAGTAGTTGACCTCGGCGCCGATGGCCTGGTCGAAACGGAAACTGATGTCGTCCTGGAGGTCGAGCACGAACGTCGCGCCCGGCTTGTACGTGCTGAACGCCTCGACCTGCTGCTCGACGCCGAGGCGACGCAGGAATGGAACGATCGCCGGCACCAGGGATTCGCCGACGATGATCGGCGGGCGCTTGGCCTTGTGGAACAGCACCACGCGCACGCCGGCACGCGCGAGATACGCGCCGAGGCTAGCCCCCGCCGGTCCACCTCCGAGAATCGCAACGCTGCGCGCCGGGCGTTTCGACATCCGCGGGACCTTATACCGGCAGATACTCGGCGCAACGTTGCGAAGCCGGGAACATCGATGCAGCGGCACGATCGCGCGCATTTGACAGCCGCGCCCTGCTCGGGCGAAACAGTCCGTTCGCGCCGCGGCGCATCCGCAATCCACCATGACGAAGCAGGATCTCGAGCAGAAAATTTTCGACATCGTCCGCGAGGAGATTCTGCGCGTGGACGAAAGCTTCACGCCCGAGACGAACCTCGTCGAAGCCGGCCTCGACTCGCTCGCGCTCACGCAGCTCATGCTCGCGATCGAAGAGTCGACCGGCGTCTGGATCGACGAAAGCCTGCTCACCGAAGAAACCCTCGCCAACGTGATCTCGCTGTCGGCGCTGGTCCACAAGGAACTTTCCTAGGCTTCTTTCCCCGATGCCGAGCCGCGACGCCGACGTATTGCCGCTGACCGGCGCGGACTGTTTCCTGCGGGCGTTCGAAGCCGAAATCGGCCGCACCGCGGGCGCGAGCCATCTCTCGCAGCTGGTCCTGCGGCTCGGCCCCGGGTTCGACGCCGGCGCATTTGGCGAGCTCGTCGGCGACATCGCGCGCGCCAATCCCATCATGCGCTCGCCGATCCGGCGTCGCGCTGCGTTCGGTGCGCCGGTTTACCGGCTCGATCGTGCCGCGCCGCCGACGGCCGTGCGCATCGTGGAGCATCGCGACGATTCCGCGGACCGTGACGCAGCTTCACGAAATGAACGCGGCGCAACGCCTGCCGACGGCGACGACGCGCCGCTCGGACCGATCCCGGCCGCGTTCTCGCGCCGCCTCAACGAACGCTTCGATGCCAGGCGCGGCAGTCTCGTCTGTTTCGACGTCGTGCCGCGCGGCGGCGCGCATCCGGGCACCGACGTCGCGATGACGTGGGTGCACATGCTGTTCGATGGCTCGGGCAGCGAAGCGTTCGTCGAGCATCTGGCGGCGTGCAGCGCCGATCCGTCGCACGCGCGCGAAATTGCGATCACCAGGGCCGATCGCGGCGCGTCGTCACCGGCGGCGGCCGAGCTTCCGGCGGCGTCGGGAGCGCGCGGCCACATGGCACAGGCGTGGAACGTGTACATGCAGGGCATGAAGAAACACCCGCCCACGTCGCTCGCCGGACCTCTTCGCCGTGTACGGCAGAATCTCCGTTACCGGCAGCTTCGGCTCGAAGACGGCGAGGCCCGCGTCGCGATCGACCGCGCGAAGAAAACGGCCGGGTTCCTGACCCCGATGCTGTTCTTTCTTGCCGTCGCCGTGCGTGCGCACCAGGCAGTCGCAGACCTGCGCGGCAAGTCTCCGGCGAGCTGGATCGTGCCGCTTCCGGTCAACATGCGGCCGAAAGGAAGCCACGGCGAAGTCTTCCGCACGCATGTCTCACTGCTGTGGTTCCAGGTGACGCCGGAACAGACGCGCGACCTCGCGACGCTGATCGAATCACTGAAGGCCCAGCGCCTCGACGCGATCCGTACGAAGCTCGTCGAAGCCGGAGTGGCGGCGATGGATTTCGCACGTTATGCACCGGCGCGCGCATATTCGTGGATGGCGCGCCGCACGTTCGGCGGCGAGCTCGCCTCGTTCTTCTTCGCGTACACGGCCGAGTTCGCGCCGGCGGCTCAATCGCTGTGCGGCGCGCCGATCCTCGATGCGTTCCACGTCCCGGGCGTGCCTCCGTCTCCGGGCAGCGCGGTCGTCTTCAGCCTGCGCGGCGGCGGGCTCGACGTCGTGCACGTTCATCAGGACGGCGTCCTGTCTGCGCGCGAGCAGCACGTTTTTCAGGACAGCGTGCTTCGCGACCTCTCCGGCACGTGATGGCCGGCGCGCCACCCACCGCTCGCGAATACGACGTCGCCGTGATCGGCGCAGGCTCCGCCGGAATTGCGGCTGCACTCGCCGCAGCCGGCACCGGTGCACGGGTGCTGCTTCTCGAGCGCGAGTCGCATCCGGGCGGCAACATTTCGCAGGCGTTCGTGCACACGATCTGCGGCCTCTATCACGCGTCCGCGCAGCGCGACGCCAAGTTCGCGCATCCCGGACTTCCGCAGGCGCTGGCCGGACGGCTCATCGCGTCGGGCGCAGCGGGCGCAGTCGACTGGGCCGGGAACGCCGCGTTTCTCGCCGTCGATCCGGAAGCGTTCGCCCGCGAGACAGCGAATCTGTGCCGCCGCGACGAGCGCATCGACGTCCGCATGCAGTCCGAGCTCGTGGCGGTCGAGCTTGCCGCCGGTCCGCGCGAATGCTGCTCGATCACGTTCGACGATCCGGACGGCCGCCGGGTGACGGCGATGGCATGGACCGTTGTCGACACGACCGGAGACGCCAACGCCGCCGACCGTGCCGGCGTCCGCACCGAACGTGCTGGGCCGGAGGAGCTTCAGCACGCGTCGTTCATCTTTCGCATCGACGGAGTCGACACCGGCGACCTGACGCCGATGGAGCGCGCGCGCACAACAGCCGCCGTCGCGCGCGCGGCGCGCACCGGCCGCATCGCGCCTACGGCGTCGTCGATCCTCGTACGTCCCGGGCTGCGCCGTGATTGCGTCTTCGTCACGCTCAATTGCCCGAAGTCGCCGAACGAAGCGTTCGATCCCCTCGACAGGGACACGCTCGGCCGCATGCAGGCGGCAGCCGCACGCGACGCCGCGCAGGTGCTCGAGTTCCTCGTCGCCGAACGCGGACCGTTCCGCGGCGCGCGCGTCGGCGCATGGCCGTCCCGAATCGGAATTCGCGAGACTCGCCGGATCGCCGGCATCGAGCGGCTCGAAGCGTCCGACGTGCTTTCCGGACGGCGGCGCGACGACGAAGCGTGCGTTTCGACGTGGCCGGTCGAGCTCTGGGACAGTCACGAGCGAATGTCGTTCCGCCACACGGCCGGACCGTCGTCGATCGCGCTCGGATGCCTCGTCGCCGACCACCCCGGACACCGGCTTGCGATGGCAGGTCGATGCGCGTCGGCCAGTCACGAAGCGCTCGGCGCGATCCGCGTGATCGGCACCGCGATGGCGATGGGCGAAGCGGCCGGCGCCGCCTGCGCGCTCGCCGCCGCGTCACGATCCGATCTGTCTGCCGTCGATGCCGCCGCCGTTCGCGAAGCAATCGCCGACGGGCGAACCATCGCGGCGCCGTAGCTTGCGCGGCGCACTCGCCGCTGGAGCACGCCGGCATTCTCGTGCATCTGTCGGGCCGTGAACGTCTACGAGTGCATCCTCGAGCGCGCCCGCCTGCAGCCGGACCATCCTGCCGTCATCGCCGACGGGGCGCACGCTCGCACGATCACCTATGGCGAGTTGGTGGCCCGCGCGCAGCAGCGCCGCGCCCGGCTCGAAGCGGCGGGAATCCGTCCGGCGTGGCGCGTCGGAATGATCCAGCCGCAGGGAATCGAGTTCATCGAGACGGCACTTGCGATCCTGGCCGCCGGTGCGTGCATGGTTCCGATCGCCGACGATCATCCGGCCGCGACGATCGCCGACATCCGCCGGCGTGCCCATCTGCATGCGCTCGTCGAGCACGACCGCGAGATCGAAGTCGCGAACGACGCAGCCGATGGGCGGCTCGATGAAGGTGTCGAATCTGCATTCGCGGCGTGCGGACCGGCCTATCTTCGCTTCACGTCGGGAACGACGAGCGAGCGCAAAGGCGTCGTGATCGGCCACGATCGAATTCTCGAGCGCCTCGAAGCCGCCAACGCGGGACTTCGCATCGGCCCGGAAGACCGCGTGCTGTGGCTGCTGCCGATGGCGCATCACTTCGTCGTGTCGATCCTGCTGTACCTGCGCTACGGCGCGACCATCCTGCTTCCTTCCGGATCGCTTGCACCGGCGATCCTGTCGATCGCGAACCGCGAGCGCGCGACGGTTCTCTACGCGTCTCCGCATCACATGAAGCTGCTCGCGAAGGATGCGACCGAGGCGCGGCTGGATACGCTGCGCCTTACGATCTCGACCGCCGAAGGCCTGCGCGCCGACATCGCCGAGGCATTCGGCGCGCGCTACGGCATTGCGATCGTGCAGGCGCTCGGCATCATGGAAGTCGGCCTTCCGGTGATGAACACCAAAAGTGCGCGCACCAAGCCGGATGTGCTCGGCCAGCCGCAGCCGGCGTACGAGGTATGGCTGCGCGCCGAAGACGGCCACGCTGCGCGCGGCGACAGTCCGGAGACGACCGGCGAGATCTGCATCCGGGGGCCCGGAATGCTCGATGCGTACCTCGATCCGTGGACTCCCGCGTCGAAAATTCTCGAGCTCGACGGTTTCCGTACGGGAGACCAGGGCTGGTTCGACGAGGACGGGGACCTGCGACTTGCCGGACGCCGTGCGGCGCGCATCAACATGGCCGGCATGAAGTTCTTCTGCGAGGAAGTCGAGGCCGTGCTCGACACGCATCCGGCGATCGAGCGCAGCCGCGTGTCGGCGCGCCAGCATCCGCACCTCGGCGAGCTGCCGGTCGCGGAGATCGTGCTGGCCGCGGGTGAAGCTGCTCCCGCGGCGAAGGAGCTGGCATCGTACTGTCGCGAAAGGCTCGCGGGCTACATGGTTCCGCGCAGCTTCGACGTCGTCGCCGAGCTTCCGCTGACGCCAACCGGAAAGCTTGCACGGCGATGACGCGAAGGAGCGCGCATGCGCGACGATGAGAAGGGAGCGTTGCGGCGACGAATGAAGAAGGAGCGCGCATGCGCAACGGGATGAAGAAGGAGCGCGAAAGCGCGACGGATGAATAAAACGGCATTCACGCGCGGACTCCGCATCGCCGTCGTCGCGCTGGCCGTCGCGTCGTATCCGTTCGTGCTGGTCGCCGGGCTCGATCATCTGGCGGCGCGGACGATCAGCGCAGGCGCGCTTGCGATCCTGCTCGCGGCTTTCGCGTTCTCGGGCACCGGCCGCAAACGCCTCGTCTCCCTTCTCATCCGCCGTTTCGGAATACTTCTGGTGCTGCTCGCGATCGCGACGGCCACCGACGAGCCGGTCCTGCTCAAGCTGCTGCCGAGCCTGACGAGCCTGTGGCTGCTCGCGACGTTCGCGCTGACGCTTCGCGAACGGCACAGCATGGTCGAGCAGTTCGCGATCGCGTCGCACGAAGCCTTTCCGGATTTCCTGCTTCCGTATTGCCGCCGCGTGACTTGGGTGTGGTGCGGGTTCTTCCTCGCGAACGCCATCGCCGGCATCGTGCTCGCGATCGCGGGAACACCGCGAACATGGGCGCTGTACACCGGAGCGCTCTCGTATGTGCTGGTCGGGCTGCTCGCGGCCGGCGAATATGTGTTTCACAAGAGTCGCTTCCGTTTCTACGAGGACGGCTGGGCGGACGGCGTCTGGCGGCGACTGTGCCCGCCCGAACGAACGGCTCTCGGCAGGAGAACGCTCGAGTGGCAGCTTGCACGCCGGAACAAGACAGGCGCGGATGCTTCCGCTATCAGCGAGGATCTCCGCGGCTCGCTGGGAAGCACAGCACGATGACGCACATCGTTTCGTATTTTCGCGGGCTGACGAACGGAAGGATCGTGCTGTGGAGCTATCTCATCTGGTATCTGGTCACGGTCACGACGCACTTCGATGCGCGGCCGCGGCTGTGGGCGACGTCGCTCGGCATCAGCGCGATCATCGGCTTCGCGCTGTGGATCAGCACGAGCTCGTCGAGCGCGGGAACCACCAGGCTCGACCGCTGGCAGATTTTCCGGCTGTTCCTGATGCCGTTCTGCGTTTCGAGCTTCGCGGCGCTCGTCAAGGATGCGGGCTACGTGCTGGTGTTTCCTCCCACGCTCGCGCTCAATGCGGTCGGATTTGCGCTGATCGGTGCGTTCGTGGCGACGGTGCTGTGGCTGCGTCGCACCGTGAGCCTGGCGGAAAGTCCATCGCCGGTTCAGCCGGCGGTCGAGTAACGCCGACGCCTGACGCCGGCTCGCTCTCTGCGCGTTGCAGCGTCTTGTGCACCCGCTACGATACGGCGCTTTCCGATAACCCCTGCATGGCAACGAGCGCCAGCTTTTTCTCCGTGAGATCGTGAGCGACTACCTTTGAAAGACACCTTCGCCGACACCCTTGCGGCTCTGCCGCTCACGCGCCGACAGTTCCTGCTCGGATCGGTTGCCGCAGCGCTTCCGCTGTACGGCCTGTCCTGCTCCAGCAGCGAAAAGAGCGGCTCCGTTCTGCAGGTCGGCGGGCTGCCGGTCACCTGCAACCTGACGCTGCCGGTGGCGTGCTCGTCCCGGCTCAAATCGAACGCGGCCCTTGCGGCCGGCCAGCCGAAATTCGAATACGAGTACAGCAAGTACAGCGGCTGGCCGGAGATCAAGGAATCGCTGATGGCCGGCCGCATCCAGGCCGCGTACATGCTCGCGCCGCTCGTCATGGATCTGGCCGACAAGAAGATTCCGGTCAAGATCGTCTCGCTCGGTCATCGCTCGGGGGCAGTGATCATGGTGCGCACCGATTCGGGCTACGAGCACTTCCGTGAGCTTGCCGGCAAGCGCATCGCAATCCCGAGCCGCTTCGCCGTCGATTTCCTGTTCCTGCGCAAGATGCTCGCGCAGGAGAAGATGACGCCCGACGACATCGAGATCGTCGAGATGCCGCCGCCGGACATGCCCGCTGCACTCTACGCGAAAGCGGTCGATGCGTACTGCACCGGCGAACCGTTCGGCGCGGCCGCGCAAAAGGCCGGCTACGCGAAGCCGCTGCGCATGACGCGCGACGAATGGCGCAACTACATCTGCTGCGTGCTGACGGTGCGCGAAGAGCTGATCGCCACGAACCGGCCGCTGGTGCAGGACCTCGTCGATCACGTGCTCGGCGCGGGCCTCTGGCTCGATGCCGAGCAGGGCAATCGCGACAAGGCCGTCGCGGTCGCGGCCGGAACGAAGTTCTTCAACCAGGATCCGGAGATCCTCCGTTTCGTGATGGAGAATCCGACCGATCGCGTTACCTACGGCGACCTGCGGATGATTCGCGCGGAGTTCGAGGACCTCATGCAGCTGTCGATCGAGGCCGGCACGATCAAGCACCCGGTGCCGTACGAAAGCTACATGGACGAGAGCTTCGCGAAAGCCGCGAAGCCCGCAGCGATCGCGATCTGAGATCATGATCGGCCGCATCGCGACGGGCGTTTTCACTCGGCACGCAATTGCTGCCGTCCTCGTGGCCGGCGCGAGTCTGGTGTCAGCGGCCCGCGCATCTGCCGAGGAGCTTCGCGCCGGAGAGTTCAGCCCGCCGCGTCCTGCTCCGGATTTTGCACTGAAGGGCTCGGACGGAAGCGAGCTGACGCTGCGGCGTTTTCGCGGAAAGGTCGTGATCGTCGAGTTCGGCTTCACGTCGTGCCCGGCGATCTGCCCGACGACGCTCGCGACGCTGGCGCGCGCGCACAAGGACCTCGGCGAGAGCGCTGCGGACGTGCAGGTCGTCTACATCACCGTCGATGCCGAACGCGACACGGTCGAACGGCTGCACGATTACCTCGCGAAGTTCGATCCGACGTTTGTCGGCGGCACCGGCAGCGAGGACCAGCTGACTTCGTTGCGCAAGAGCTACGGAGTCGAAGCGGCGCGGGTGAAGGACGGAGGCGGCTACGTGCACTCGTCGTCGGTCTATCTGGTCGACCCGGACGGCAACCTGCGCGCGCTGATGCCGTACGGACAGACGCCCGACGACTACGTACACGACGCAAAGATCCTCCTCGGTCGATAGCGGGATGCTCGTTTGCTCGCACAAAATCGGGGTCAGACACTGATTTCGAGAAATCAGTGTCTGACCCCGATTTTACGGGTCATTCGCGGCCATCCGCTTCTGTCGGCGCTTGCGTTCGCGGCGCTCGCCGCTACGACATGGGCCGCGCTCGCTCCGATCCATGTCGATTCAGCATCCGGCGCATCCAGAGATGAGATCTTCGTGATTCCGAAAGGAACCTGGGCCCGGCGTATGGCAGGCGAGAAGAACGAAATCCTCCCGGATCACATCCGGCTCGTGCTCGGAGCGCGCGATGTCCTCGTGCTGAAGAATTCGGACGACGTGCCGCAGATCTTCGGACCGACCCTGATGATGCCGGGCCAGAGCCTGCGCCTGCCGTTCCGCACTGCATCGACGAACCAGTTCACGTGCACCGCGCACGCGAGCGGCCAGATGACGGTCGAGGTCGAGCCGTTTCCCGACAATCCGTGGAGGCGGCTTCGCTGGCGCGTGCTCGAGCTGGTGCGTCGCCTGTCCAAAGCGCCCGGGGAATCGCCGGCGTGAACGATTTGCTCCGAAGGTCGCTGCCGTCGATCGCCGTGATGGCGATGATCGTCGCGCTGTGGTGGATCGTCGTGCGCACCACCGAAAGCGCGATCTTTCCGACCCCGTGGCAGGTCGTCACCGGCACCGTAGAGCTCATTCGCAACGGCACGCTGTGGGACCACATCGGCGCGTCGCTGATGCGCGTCGGCGCCGGCTTCCTGCTCGCGGTCGCCATCGGGATCCCTCTCGGCCTGTGGATGGGATGGGTGCGCGGCGCGTTCGATACGCTGAACCCGATCTTCCAGATCCTGCGGCCGATCTCGCCGATCGCGTGGATTCCGATCGCGATCCTGTGGTTCGGCGTCGGCAACGCATCGCCGATCTACCTGATCTTCATCTCGTCGGTGTTTCCGATGATCGTGCAGACCACCGCCGGCGTGCACACGATCGAGAAGCGTTACCTGTGGGCAGCCGAAAACTTCGGCGTCTCGCGCTACACGCTGTTCACGCGCGTCGTGATCCCGGCCGTGCTGCCGCAGATCATCGTCGGCATGCGCATCGGGCTCGGCGTCGCGTGGCTGGTCGTCGTTGCGGCCGAGATGATCGCGCTGCGCTCGGGTCTCGGCTTCCTGATCATCGACTCGCGCAACGCCGGCAACCGCTACGATCTGGTGATCGCGGCGATGATCATCATCGGCCTGATCGGCCTTCTGCTCGATGGAATGATGCGGCTTCTCGAAGGCCTCAGCGTGGTGCGGTGGAGATATGCGCACCAGGATTGAAGTACGCGGCATCCGCAAGTCGTTCCCGTCCGGCCGGGAAACGCTTGCCGTGGTCGACGACGCGTCGCTGTCGGTCGGCGACGGCGAATTCGTCGCGATCGTCGGCCCCTCCGGCTGCGGCAAGTCGACGCTGATGAACATCATCGCCGGCTTCGTGCGGCCCGACGAAGGCTCGATCCTGATCGATGGCGAGGAGCGCACCAAGCCCGACAAGCAGGGAATCCTCATCTCGCAGCACGGCTCGGTGTTCCCGTGGCTCACCGTTCAGGAAAACCTGATGTTCGGCCTCAACGGCCAGTCGCCGCAGGAAAAGACCAGGCTCGCGGATCACTATGCGGCAATCGTCGGACTCAAAGGCTTCGAGAAAAGCTATCCGCACGAGCTGTCGGGCGGCATGCTGAAGCGCGTCGAACTTGCACGCGCGCTCGTCGTCAAGCCCGAGATCCTGTTCATGGACGAGCCGTTCTCGGCGCTCGATGCGCTGATGAACCTGCGCATGCGCGGCGAGCTGCTGCGCATCCTCGCCGAAGAGCGGCACACGGTCGTGCTGATCACGCACGACGTCGAGGAGGCGATCCATCTTGCCGACCGCATCTTCGTGCTGTCGCCGCGGCCGGCGAAGATCCAGGCCGTCTACGATGTGAAGATTGCGCATCCGCGCAAGCTCACGAGTCCGGAGGTTCAGGAGCTTCGCGTGGCGATCCTTCGCGAGCTCGGGGTGGACCGGTCGGACTAGCGATGCAGCCATTCACGCGTCGACTATACGAAGACGGTACACTCCGAGAGGACCGAGTGACTGCTATCACCTCATAGCGTTTTTTCTCGGTCAAACCGAGGGATTTGGAGACTGGTCACCATCCTCTGCATAGCAGAATAAGCCACACGCTGGCCATAGGTTCGCCGCCGTCGTATCGCGTGCGTAAAGTGGCCGCGCTAACCATATACGATTGGAGGGGCTAGAATCGTGAGTTTTGATATCGCGCGTTTCCGAAACTGTGTTCAACAGTCGCGCCAGTACGAGCGTCAACTGAAGCGTCTTACTGATAGCGGAAAGGATGTGAGCTGCATTGAAGTTGCCGCACGAAAAGCCATCGAAAATCTAAGACAGAAGCGCGGAAATTCGTTTGTCATTTATGGCGAACCCCAGAGCGGTAAGACCGAGATGATGATATGCCTTACCGGTTTGCTGATCGACGAGGGGTTCGGCTTTATCCTTCATCTCCTGAACGACAGCGTCGATCTACTCGACCAGAATTTGGGGCGCTTCAAGGAGTCGGGACTCGCACCAGCACCGCGTAACTATTCTGAGATCCTCGACCCTGCCGTGCAGATCGAGAGTTCACAGTACGTCGTCTTCTGTAAGAAGAATGCGAATGATCTACGGAAACTTTCAGAAAAGCTCGATAAATTAGGATCGGTCGTCGTAATCGACGACGAGGCTGACTACGCGTCGCCAAATTCGAAAATCAATCAAGGCGCGCAAACGAAAATCAATGAGTTAATTTCCGCCATATTAGGAACGTCGGGCATCTATATCGGTGTTACCGCCACTCCAGCACGCCTAGATCTTAACAATACTTTCAGCAACGACAGCGAGATCTGGGTGCATTTCCCCGCACACCCGGACTACACGGGCCAAGACGTATTTTTCCCATTGGAAGATGAGCCGCGCTATCGACGGACGTTGCTGCCGGATTCAGGCGCAGACCCTAAATACGCAAGAAACGCCCTGTTCAGCTTCCTAGTAAATGTTGCGTTCCTGAATAAGTACGCGAACGCGCACGAAAAGAACTACTCCATCCTTGTACATACAAGTGGAAAGAAGGTGGACCACAAAACCGATTGGGGAACTATGCATGAAGCGTTGAATGCGCTTCTAGACCATGACTGCGAAAAATTCGCGCCGTATACTAAAAATATTTGGGAACTTGCCGCGGAACGATATCCGGATGCCGACCCTGACCGGATCACACACTACATTTTGGACAATGTTTCCAGGCACTCACTCATCGTTCTGAATAGCGAGCGCGACTGGACCCGAAACGCTTCCGCAGCGATAAACCCGACCAGCCTGTTCACCATCATCATCGGGGGGAATATCGTCTCGCGCGGTGTAACCCTCAACAATCTTCTCTCAATGTTCTTCACGCGCGACGTAAAGCACAAGATTCAACAAGATACTTACATTCAAAGAGCCCGAATGTTTGGGAGCAGGGGTGGGTATCTCCGATATTTCGAACTCACCATGCCGATCGCACTTTACTGGGACTGGCACCGTTGCTTTGTGTTCCACCGACTAGCGCTTGAAGCGATCCGAGCAGGTCAAGGTTCGCTCGTCTGGCTCAGCGACAACCGCATAGCTGCAGCAGCTTCGTCAAGCATTGATCGATCCACCGTTGATCTGAACCGCGGCGAAATGTCCTTTCCGCTATTCGCTCTCTCTAAGAACCTTCGCCACGAACTCGACGAGATTGCCGAAGATGACACCATTTCCGGCAGCGGAAAACTCGCGCAATTTGTGAATCTGATCGGCGATGCTGCCTTTCCAGAGTACGTACGTCGATTTATTGTCCGAATGGACTCGAGTGGAGACGACTCGATTGCGGTCCACCGATGTTCGTCGATAGCTGGGTACCCCGACACAGAAAAAAGCAAAATACGGCGCAAGAAAGGGTTCTTCGGGAAATCACAGATGCAACCCGACAAATTTCCACGAGCGGTACATCACGTTCGAGTGTTCTTTAATGAAGCCGAACAAGCTCGAGTCTTCTATAAATTTGCCGGCTCTATTCAGTTCATCAAGAATAACGCATGATCCCTGACTATAAATTATACCAAGGAGCAGTTCTTGCTGATCTAGTTGATCTAGCGGAGCGCGGTATTTCTATCTCAGAGCTACTCGAAGAAGGGCGGCTGCACTCATATCTTATCGATCAGAAAGTTGGCTTACATGTAAAACATTCAGGCGCCCGGTTGTCACCTTGGCAATTTACGTTTTCACCCGAAAATCGTTCGTCTTTGGAGAAGCTATCAAAAACAGTCGAGCACGTTTTTGTCGTACTCGTGTGCTGGCTCGATGGGATTGTTGCCCTTAGCTCGACGGAATGGTCGGTACTTCTAGGTGCTGACCATGCGCGCCAAGGATGGATCCGCGCGGAACGGCGCAAACGCGGATTATATACAATAACTGGGTCTGCAGGTTCATTGTCATACAAGAAAGAGCAGGGCGTGTGTTCAGTAGTCTCCACACTGGGTGCACCGTAGTGCCATCTTCGTCCAGAGGGGTTTCGTCGAAGGTATCGTCTGATACCGCTACGATTAAAGAGATTTTGGGGCGTGGCCCTGCGCATCCATTTCCGGCGCGTATGGCGCCCGGGATAGCACTCGACGTGCTAGGAAGCGCTCGCACACGATTGCGAATTTTGGACCCGATGATGGGATCTGGAACCGTCTTGGCGGTGGCTCGAGCTCGTGGCCACCGCGCAATTGGCTATGACATCGATCCGTTGTCGGTCTTGATAGCATCCGTTTGGACGCGTTCTATTGATGAAGCAGCAGTCTCGAAGAAGGCAAAAGATGTGCTTTCTCGTGCTCAGGTAATTTTCGGCTCGTCAGATGACGACTATCCTAAAAATAGCGACGACGAGACTCGTCGCTTCATGCGCTACTGGTTCGACAAAAAATGCCGCCGACAACTCACAGCTTTGTCGCAAGCAATAGACCGCGTTCGTGATACCGCCATAAGAGATGTCCTCTGGTGTGGCTTTTCACGCCTAATTATTACCAAGCAGGCAGGCGCTTCTCGTGCATTGGATTTATCGCACAGTCGGCCGCACCGGGTATTCGCAAGTGCGCCACAAGATCCGTTCGAAAATTTTCTCAGACTTGTCGCGGTAGTGGCGAAAAATTGCCCGGCTCGTGGAGCAACGGGACTTGGGCCATCCACGATCACACGCCGCGGCGACGCCCGCAAACTATCGTTAAAGGATTCTTCGATCGATCTTGTCTTAACGTCCCCACCGTACCTTAACGCTATCGACTATCTGCGGACCAGCAAATTTTCGCTTGTATGGATGGGATATACGATCTCCGAGCTTCGCTCGATCCGTGCCAACAGTGTGGGCTCGGAACGCTCTACGAGAGAGGCTCGTGAAACCCTCTGGATCGACAAGCTGGTGAAAGACCTTCTGGGTAGATCAACGCTCGCCCACAGGGAACGCTCACTCTTCGCTCAATACGCTTTGGATATGAGCCGCGCGCTCGCCGAGACATCGCGTGTTCTGATCAATAGAGGTCGAGCGGTGTATGTTGTAGGCGATTCGAATATTCGCGGCACGTTCGTGAAGAACTCGAACCTGCTGGAAGCACTTGCCGAGATTCACGGCTTCTCACTGTATTCACGCTCTGAACGAGCGCTGCCGCCAAACCGAAGGTACCTTCCGCCCCCGGCACGTGCTGACTCAGGATCAATTAATTCCAGGATGCGTCGGGAGATTATCCTGACGTTCAAAAAGCGATGAGCCATATCGACCTGAAAGACTCTCGGCCAATGGACCAAGCTCGCAAGACCGAGTTGATTTCAGCACGAGATGCTTGCCGCAATTAAAGGGGTCGGACGAAGTATGGCCTAGTGCTTGAACCGCCGCGGGCGCGTCCTCGACGTGCAGGAAGTTCGTAAACCTGGTCGCTCACGTCTCGCTGGATGAGCTGCTCCATGCGACGAATGCTGCATCGCACGAGTAATTCGCCCAAGGCTTTCAGCCCAAGACCGCGATCCCGCGGAAATCGGTGCGGTGGGTGAGCAGATACGCATGATCAGACACTTGCCTGCTCGTCATGGCGCCGTTTCGAACGTAGCTATCAAGGCATAGTCAATTCGAGTCCCTGATTGCGAAGCAGGAACTGGGCCATTGTGGAGGTAGGGCTTTTGACACGACGGAATAGGGACAACCGCCACATGCTATCGTGGATTGAGCCAAAGGATGGCATCAGCCTCGTCGCGCTCCTCATATCATTCTCGTCTGCCTACATTTCTTGGGAGGCTTATCTCGCGTCTCGAGCGCCGGCACATTTGGAGGCCCGCTTTGGGCAGAGTGTGTCGCTTGGGTATATGGAGTTCGAAGATGCTACCATTATCGGAACCATCGCAATGACGAATACGGGAGGACGGTCCGGAGTAATCGAACGCATCCTCGTGGTTGTTCAACCGAACCTTCCCGCTACGTCGTCTGGTTCGGAAGAGAGGGGCGATCGTTACGCTCTTCTCCCACGCGAGGAGATAGCAATTGACACGACGCTGAATGAATGGAGTACCATCGGGCCGCCCCTTCCAGTAACCATCAGCGGCAATACCACTCTCGTGCACCACTATCGTTTTCGCGACAAAGCGCACGGCGCATTGCGCTGGGTCGAGCAACGATATCGTTTAACCCTACTCGCGAAAATACCGGGCGAGAAAATGTACAAGCTTCTTGACGAAGCAGTCATTGATATCGGTGATGTAGTCCAGTTAAGTCCTGTGCACGACGCATACCGAGTGATCCCCGTGCGGGTGCTACCGCTTGATCCTGACGGCCTAGTGACTGAATCCGGTAAAATTTCGGAGGGGCACGTACTGGAAGCGCTGTTCACGCGCGGCGCTCGAGAAGCATCAGCAGCTCACTGAAGGGTACCGCCGAAAGACCGCGAAAAGAGGTTAGAGCGGCCGAGATCGATGCGTCGGTTGTAACGATCGCCAACCCGGCGTCCGGCGCGTGCACGAAGCATAGAGTTGGATCGTGTCAGGACTAGTCGGTCGACCCGGCCGCATCGCAGTCCTCAGCGCACAGCCGGAGAACTCATCGAAGTTTCATTCCAACGCCGCCGGGGTGATTGGCGTGCTGATCTTCCCTGACGTGGCCGGACCAACAAGCCATTGCGACTTCACACTCTCTGTCAGCGCAGCCCCAGATCCGCCAGCACTCGTTGCGCCGAATTGTGCCCGGCCGCGCCAATTACCGAGCCGGCCGGGTGCGTCCCTGCGCTGCAGGAATACACGCCGGCAATCGGCGTCGCGTACGGAAGCCGGTCGGCAAACCCGAAGCCGTTGTCGACGTGATGGATGTGGCCGCCGGTGATTCCGAAGTGGCTCTCGATCTTCTTCGGGTGCAGCACGAACGTATCGACGACGAGGTCGGACGTGCCCGGCGCGAAGCGGTCGCACAAAGACAGCAGGTGGCGCGTGTAGCGCTCCTCCTCGATCTCCCACGTGGAATCGCTCAGCTCGTACGGGACCGACTGCACGAACAGCGCCGAGTTGTGGTTGCCGTCGGCGTCGCGAAGCGACGGATCGACGGTGGTGTGGATGTACCATTCGATGGCTGGGAATGATGCGAGCCTTCCCGCCTGAACTTCCGAGAATCCGTGCGCGAGCGTCGCGAGCACGCCGTCCTCGTCCGGAAGAAGATGGATCGTCGGTCCGTACTGCCCGCGATCTTCGGCGAGGCAGCGAAAGCGCGGAAGGCCGCGCAGCGCGAGATTGACCTTCAGCGTCGAGCCGGGCTTGCGCAGCCCGTCGACCATCGTGTTGTAGTCCGGAGTGAGACTGCTGCGCCCGATCATCTGCTGCATCCGGAACGGATCTGCGTTGACGACAACGACACGAGCGCGGATGTCGTCCGCGCTTTCGGTCAGCACGCCCTCGGCGATTCCATGCGAGTGGAGGATGCGCTCGACTTTCGTGCCGCACTCGATGGTCGCGCCGGCGCGGCGGGCGGCGTCGGCCAGGCGCTGCGTGACGGTCCCCATCCCGCCTTCGACGATCATCCACGTGCCGTCCGCGCCGGGAAGGCGGCACAGGTTGTGAACGAGGAAATTCATTCCGCTTCCGGGCGAATCCCAGCTTCCATTGAGACCGGAGAGCCCGTCGGTCACCGCGTACATCGCCTTGACGAGGTCGCTGCGAAAGCCGAAGCGGTCGAGATACGCGCCGACCGAGCCGCGGCACAGATCGACGAATGTTTCGCGCAGCGCCGGACGAACATAGCGGTCGGCCGTCGCTTCGATCGAAAGCGGCTCGGCGAGCCACGTCGGAGCGACGTCTTCGCGCAGGCTTGCGATCTCTGTTTCGAGCGCCTCGTTCGCGCGCCAGTCGGCCTGCGAGAAGAACGACAGGAATTGCTCGCGCATCGCCGCGCGATCGGAGCCGAAAAGCAGGTACCGGTTCGTCGTCGTCGGAAGAAAGTAGTGCGGGTCGCGCCGCCTGAGCGGCAGCTCGATTCCCAGAGTGGCGATCAGCTCGGGCGGCATCAGGCCGAGAAGATACGCGCCGGTCGACGTGCGAAGCTCGGGCGCCCTGGCAAACGGGCGCTCGGTTTTGCATGCGCCCCCGACCTCGCTCTTCTCCTCGACGACGAGCACGGAAAGGCCGCGGCGCGCGAGCAGGCTCGCGGCCACCAGGCCGTTGTGGCCGGCGCCGCACACGATGACATCGAACGTGCGACTCATGGCGGGCTTACCTTGCTCAGAAAAACCCCACGCATTGCAATCGAGTCATCACCCCACATTGCGACGACTTCGATGCCGCCGCACGGAGCACAAACCTGACCCGTCGGCGTCGACCCATAACAGAAAAACGCGCACCGAGGCGAGCGCCTCGCCGATACGGGTTGCCAAATCCACTGACGCTCCCAACTTGGACGGCGAGCATACAGCTCGACCCTGCGGAGGTGACGCCATGCCGACATGCGAGAACTGTGGAAACGACTACGCGAAAACGTTCGAGATCCACTGGGGCAGCGAGGTTCACACATTCGATTCGTTCGAATGCGCGATTCACTCGCTGGCGCCGGCCTGCGATCACTGCGGCACGCCGATCGTCGGTCACGGCGTCGAAGCCGGGAGCCACCTGTACTGCTGCGCGCATTGCGCGCGCGGCGACGGCGAGCAGAAGCTTCGCGATCACGCGTAAACGTGCGCTAACCGTGGCCGGCTGAGCCGGAAGGTCCGGCGGCTTCGCGCAGCCATTTCATCGCTTCGATCATGTCGTTGTAGAAGACCCGGTAGTCGCCTTCGCCGAATGCGAGGCGCGCGAGGTAGGCGAGTTTGCTGTTCGGCACGACGATCGCGCGCCGCAGGTGGATGTCGCCGAGACTCTCGTCGAGCTCACGCTGCACCCACGGAACGTCCACCGCGGGAGGTTCCATCTCGAGCGTATCGTAAAGGACCTTGCCGCGGCCGGAGTCGCGGACGAGCGACAGCACGCGCTGCTGGCAATCGGCGAGCAGCTCGGCCGTCGGCTCGCCACTGAGCCGCGCGACGACGAGCTCGCCGACAAGGTCGATCTGTAGTTGGCCCTGCATGTGCCCCCCTCGCGCCGTTACAGTTGTAGGCCCTGCTGCAGCATGCGAGCAAGCACACGAGAATTTTTTCACGCCGCATGCGCAACGCCGGCACGACCGATGCCTGGCGATGCCTGTTGATATTCCATGCGCGCGGGATCAGACCGGATGCGATGAAGAAACGCTCGAGCGCCGGCTGCCTCCTGTTTCGCCGCACGAATACGTCACTCGAAGTTCTGCTCGCCCATATGGGCGGACCGTACTGGGCGCGCAAAGACGACGGCAGCTGGTCGATCCCGAAAGGCGAATACGACGACGACAGCGAGGACCCGTTCGAAGTAGCGCTCCGCGAATTTGAGGAAGAGCTCGGCTCACCGGTTCCTGCCGAGCACTATCTGGAGCTCGGATCCGCGCGCCAGCCGAGCGGCAAGATCGTGACGATCTGGGCAGCCGAAGGCGACTTCGATCCGGCAACGGCCGTCAGCAATACGTTTACGATGGAATGGCCGAAAGGTTCCGGGAACGAGCGCACGTTCCCGGAGATCGACCGCGTCGCGTGGTTCGACGTCGCGGCCGCGCGCACCAAGCTGCTGAGAGGCCAGGTCGTCTTTCTCGACCGGCTCGTCGAAAAGCTGGAGAGCTCGCCGGAGTGTTCGCCAGCAGCAGTCTGAACACCACGCGTTGGCTCGACGACCGAACAATCTGATCCGCTCCTACGAAATCGTCCCCCACGCATCCGGATGCGACTGCAGGTACCGGTTCACCTTGAGATTGGCGACGAGGTACGCCGCGGTCTCGAGCGAGCGGCGACCTTTCGGCGGCACCAGGCGCCGCAGGATCGACGGCACCGAATAGAACTCGCGGTAGACGCTCTGGAAGCCTTCCAGCATTTCCTCCGACGTCATGTGCGTCGGGCGCACGATCGCGCTGCCGTAGTCGTAGCGTCCCCAGTCCGACTCGAGGATGCGGCCTTCGGCAAGCATGTCGTCGTAGTACTTCGTTCCCGGATATGGGCACGGCGTGAAAAGCTTGAGGAACGAGATGCGGTTGCGCACGAGGAAATCGAGCGAGCGGCCGAACGTCGCCGTGGTGTCGCCGTCGAGGCCGATCATCAGTAGCGCGATCACCTGGATGCCCGCGCGGCGGATCTTGGCGAGGTCGCCGACGAAACGCGACGGCTTGTTAAAGCTCTTCGAGACGCTCGCGAGGCTCGACTCGTCGAGGCTCTCGAGGCCGATCGACAGGCTCACGCAGCCGCTGCGCGCGGCAAGGTCGAGCAGCTCGTCGTCGCGCGCGATGTTGATCGTCGACTGGCTCGCCCATTTCATCTTGAGCGGGATCATCGCGCGGAAAAGCTCCTTGGCTTTTTCGGGATGCGCGACGGGATTGTCGTCGAGAAACAGCAGGCGGTCGGCGCCGAGCGACTTGATGCGCTTGATTTCGTCGATCACCTGCTCGACCGGCCGCGTGCGGAAGCTGCGCTTGTAGAACGTCTGCACGGCGCAGTATTCGCACGGGTGCGGACAGCCCCGCGAGAACGTGATCGGCCAGTGAAAGTACATCCGATAGAGCCAGCTGGAACGGAACGCGTCCCATTTGAGTAGCGGCAGCTCGCGGTGGTCGATGACCGGCATCTTCGCGAGATCGAACCAGCCTTCGGACTTGTAGACGCCGCGGCTGCGGCCCGCCGCGAGATCCTCGAGCAACGACGCCCAGACCAGCTCGGCTTCGCCCGCGACGATCGCGTCGGCATGGCGCAGAGATTCCTCCGGTGCGAGCGTGACCCACGTGCCGCCGAGCACGACCTTGGAGCCGAGCTCGCGGAAGCGGTCGGCGAGATCGTACGCACGCTTGATCTGCGGGCCCATCGCCGTGATGCCGACGACGTCGAATCGCACATCCGGCTGCGCAGTCCCGTTCGGCAGTCCGGGCACATCGGCAAACAGCTCGTCGACCATCGTCACGTCCCACCCGGGCGGCGTGATGGCCTTCAGGTACGGAAGCGTCGTGCCGCTGGTCCAGTAGCGTGTCGTCTTGAGGAGCGCGCCGCTGCGGTCGTAATGCGTCGGAGAAATGAGAAGAAGTCGCATCGCGCGCGCAGTATCCGGGCCGATCCGGCGCGAGTCAATTGCGCGGACGCTCGTGATTTGACTCGACGGACGTCCGCTCGCATGGAGACACGATGTCGAGCGCCGCTCCGCCGGCCGCACTGGATGCGGCGTCGCAATCGCAGGTCGCAGTCTCTCGGCTGCGCGTTTTCACCAACCGGCTCATCTTCCGCACGATGCTGTTTACGATGGGGTCAGCAGCCGTGCTGCTTCATCTGGTCGGCCGCAACGAACAGCGCACGTGGCGATTTGCGAAAGCCCGGGCCCGCACGCTTGCGCGCGTGCTCGGAGTCACGGTCCACGTGCGCGGTCTGGAGCATCTGGACGGCAAGCCGTGCGTGTTCGTCTCGAACCACCGCAGCCACTTCGATATCGCAGCCATTCTCGGGTTCGTCCCGGGCATCAACCGTTTCACGGCCAAGAAGGAGCTTTTCCGCGAGCCGGTTCTCGGGCTGGTGATGCGTACGATGGGAATGATTCCGGTCGACCGCGAGCATCCGGAAAAGGCCATCGAACGTCTGCGCCGGCTGCAGCACGACGGGCACTCGCTGGTGTTCTTTCCCGAAGGCACGCGCAGCCGCGACGGCATGCTCGCGCCGTTCAAGAAGGGCGCATTCGTCACGGCGATCGAGCTCGGGCTGCCGGTGGTGCCGATCGCGTGCCGCGGCAGCGAGCGGATCATGCCGGCAGGCGGCTATCTTGCGATTCTTCCCGGCGAGATGGAGCTCGAGATCCTCGAGCCGATCGCGACGGCCGATCTCAGCTACGAACAGCGGGGCGAGCTCGCGAATCGGGTTCGGGCGCGGATTGCGGAAGCCCTCGGGTAGGCGCGGCGGCATCGGGCGACGCCCAGAAATCGGCAAACTGGAACCACTGGCACGGATGCTCGCGCACGATCGCCTCGAAGTCCTCGGCGACGCGCGCGGCCAGCCCTTCGATGCCCACGCGGCGCGAGCGGCCCGCGACTTCGTGCACGCGCCCGAAGCGGATCTCGTAGTGGCGCACGCCGACACGCGGCGCGAAACACGGAAGGATCGGCGCGCCCGCAACCCGCGCCAGGTGGAACGGGCCGGCCGAGAAGTGCGCGTCCGCCCCGAAGAACGGCAGCCGGATCGTTCGCGCCGATGCATTCGTTCGATCGAGCTGCATGGCGACGATATGGTTCGCGCGCAGCGCGCGCACCAGATGCACCGAAGAGAAGATCGAATTGTCCGAGTACACGACGCGGATGTCGTGCGCCTCGCGCATGCGTTTCACGTATTCGTGCGTGCTCGCGTTGGCTTCGTGGGCCATCACGACGGTGACCGTGCGGCCGTACTTGAGCAGCCGCGCCGCAGCCACGTCCCAGTTGCCGAGATGACCGGTCACGACCACGACGCCGCGGCCGAGCTCGAGCGCGTCGGCCAGCAGATCCGGCTCCGGCACGTCGACGGTGACCGGATGCGGGCGCGGCCCGAAGTATTCCATGGTCTCGGTCATGCAGTTGGCGAATTCGACGAACATCCGCAGCGCCGCGGGCATCGTCACGCTCGCCTCGCGCGTGCCGAGGATGCGGCTCATATTGGCCATCGCACCGCGGCGATTGGCAGGAATGAGTCCGAAGATGATCAGCGCAATGACCGGCGGCGAGTAGCGCTTCCACCACTCCGGTCCGTAGACCGACCCGAGCATCGCAAATTTGCGCCACCACAGGCCGTCCACCCGGAGCTCTTCCGGAAGCGCCTCCGGGGACTTCACGACCGACATGACCGTCGCTGACTACCACGCCGCCGGAGGCGGTCCAACTTCGCCGACACCGTCATCGATGCGGATTGCCGTGATCATACCGTGCCTGGATTGCGCGGCCACGGTTACGAGCGTCGTCGAGAGTGTTCGCGAGCATGTTGCCGACGTTCTCGTCGTCGACGACGGTTCGAGCGACGAGACTTCGGCGCTCGCCGCAGCCGCGGGCGCCGAAGTGCACCGCCATCCGGTGCGTCGCGGCAAAGGCTGCGCGCTGCAGTCGGGCCTTGCCTGGGCGCGCGGACGCGGCTTTACGCACATCTTCACGGTCGACGGCGACGGGCAGCACCTTGCGAGCGAGATGCCGATCCTGCTCGACGCCGCCGCCGGCAATCCGAACGCGATCGTGCTCGGCGAGCGCAGCCGCGACGGGCACGACATCTCGTCGGTCAAGCTGTTCGGGAACCGCTTCGCGAATCGCTGGGTCGAGATCGCCAGCGGGCGGCTGTTCGATGACACGCAGTCGGGGTTTCGCATCTATCCGGTCGCCGCAACGATCGCGCTCGGCGGCCACGCACGCCACTACGGCTACGAAACCGAAGCGCTGATCCGCGCGCTGCGCAGCGGCGTGCCGGTCGAGTGCCGCACCGTGCGCGCGTATTACCCACCGGCAGCCGAGCGCATCAGCTACTACCGTCCGTGGATCGACACGATCCGGATCATCTTCATCGTGGTCGGGCTGATTCTGGGCCTTCGGCGCTAGTTACGGCGTCGCGCCCGCTGGCTGCGATGAAGCCGGTGCCGGCGAAGCCGCAGCGGGCGGCGGCGTTTCCGTTGGCTGCGCTTCGCCCGGCGTCGAAGTCTTCTTTTTTTGCCACCATGCTCCGAGCGACTTTGTCGTGCGCGGGATGATCTTCGTCGGTGCGGCCTGCGGCGTCGTCGTCGAATCCGCCGCGGGTGCTGCGGGCGGCGCGGGCGTGACGGCAGCTGCAGGCGCCGGCGTTGCTTGAGCCGGCGGCGCGGGCGGCACGCCTGCTGGCACTCTTTGAGCTGCCGCCGGTGCAGGAATCGGCGGCAGTGCCGGTGGCAGCGGCTTCGCCGCAGGCGCGTTGGTGACTCGAGGAGTCGACGGCGCTGCGGGCAGCGGCGCAGTCGCAGGCGCAGGCGCAACGCTCGCCGCCGGAGCTGCCGGCGACGGCGCAGCGGTCTTTGCCGGCGCGACTTCCGCAAGAGCCGTAGCCGCCGCGACCGGCGCGGTCTCGAGCACGTAGCGCGCGAGATACTTGCACGTGTTCTGGCGCACCATGATCGCGTCGCCCTGATAGGTGACCTCAACGTCGGGTTTCTGGCCGGCAGCGTTGGTCTTCTTCGCAATGCTGCGGTCGAGCGGACGGCCGTCCTTGCAGTTGTCGCTGACCTGCCAGTCGCCGACCGGTGTCGCGAAGACCCCGTCCTGGCTCGGCGAGCACGCGCTTGGAATCGACATCGCGAGCACGTCGGACATCACGTTCTTCGGCGGCACGCGCTGCGCGGCGCTCATCAGCGTCTGCACGTCGACGTTGTCGCCGCGGCGCACGAGCGTGAACGACTTGGTGCCGAGAGGCGTGAAGCCGATCATCACGAACGATTCGGGCGCGCTCTCGGTGACGAAAGCGAAGTCGCTGTCGACGTGGCGGGCGACGACGCGCACGTGCAGCTGCTTGCGCGACGTTCCGAACAGCGTGGTCAGCGGAACGTCGAAGCCCTCGCAGTCCCGCACCTTGGTCTGCATCAGCTCGCCGACGAGCGTGCAGCCGCACGCACCGACGGACAGCGCGATCAGCGCGGCGGCCAGCGGCCATCGCTGCGGGCCGCGGAGACCGGCGGACGTCCGGCATCGCCAATGATCGAAAATCCGAACGGGCCGAACGGGGTTGATGCGCACGGCGCCAAGATGATGAGGACCGCCATGCGCAGCAAGTTGAGCGCGCATTCGCACTGCGCTGCCAGCGCTCGATTGCACGCACGTGCCGCCACCGACAAGTTCCGCCCGGCGTGGCCGACCTCTCGTTTCGCAGCAATTGCTTTCCAGCCTGGACGCGGGCCGGCATCGGCGTGAAGGATCCGGCGTGACGCGCCGCAGCCGCCTGATCGCGTGGGGAGCTGCGTTCGCGCTTCTCGCCGCGTACTCGCTCCAGCGAATCGAATTCACGACCGACATCACCAATTTCCTGCCCGACGGGCGCGGCGCGGAACCGGCCAGGATCTCGCGTGAGCTCGCACGCAGCGATCTTGCGCGCACGATGGTCCTCACCGTCGGCGCCGCCGATCCGGATCGAGCGGTCGCCGCGATTCGCGCCCTGGCGGCCATGCTGCGCACGCAGCCCGAAGTCGCCTGGGTGCGCGAAGGCGCCGACGAAGAGCTGCTGACCAGGATCTACGACCTCTATTTTCCGCGGCGGCTGTACTTCCTCTCCGAGGATCCGGAGAGCGAGCTGGCGGCACGCCTTTCCGACCGCGGGCTCGAAGAGCAGGCGCGCAAGGTGCGCGAGTCGCTGACGCTTCCGGTCGCATCGCTTCTCAAGCGCGTGCTGCCTGCGGATCCGCTCGGCGGCTTTGCCGCGATCACCGAACGGCTCCGGTCGGAAGAGCCCCCGCTCGCCACGCGCGACGGCGTCTTTACGACGCCGGACGGAAAGTACGCGGTGCTGTTTCTCGCCACGCGCAGCTCCGCGTTCGACTCGTTCGCGCAAAGGCCGCTGCTCGATGCGATCCGCCGGACGTTCGACGAGCAGCGAGCGCTCCTCGGGCCCGACCTCGTGCTCGAACAGAGCGGCGCCAACCGCTTTTCGATCGACGCGGAGAACAAGATCCGCGGCGACGCATCGCTGATCTCGACGCTCTCCGGCATCGGCGTCGCCGCGCTGTCGCTGCTGTTCTTCCGTTCGCTGATCTCGCTCGCGATCGTGACGATACCGGGCGTCGCGGGCCTGCTCTTCGCGCTCGCGGCCGGCCTGTTCTTCTTCGGCCGTCTCGACGGCATGACGATCGCGTTCGGCGCTTCGCTGATCGGCGTGACCATCGATTATCCGACGCACGTGCTGATCCTGTGGAGCCTGTCGAAGTCCGGCGAGACGCCGTGGCAGGTCACGCGCCGGCTTGCCGGATCCCTTTCGATGGCCGCGCTGACGACGATGGCAAGTTTTGCCGGGCTTGCCTGGACGTCGTTCCGCGGCTTCCGCGAGCTCGGCTGGTTCGCGGTGCTCGGCGTCGCCGGTGCGCTCGTGGCATCGCTGCTGCTGCTGCCGGATCTCTTGCCGCGCCGGCGCAGGATCCAGCCGGTTTCCGAAGGGCTCGCGAACGTCCTCGGTCCGTGGCTGGTCCGCCTTCGCGAGCGGCGCATGGTGCTCGCGCTGGCGCCAATCGCGATCGTGATCGTCGCGGCATTCGCGCTGCCGAAGCTCGCATGGAACGACGATCTCTCGCGCATCTCGTCGCCCGATCCGGTGCTCAAGGCAGAGGACGACCGCGTGCGCGAGCGCGTGTCGAACTTCGACCCGGGCCGCTTCGTGATTGCTGCCGGCAACGACGCTGCGGCGATGCTCGAGCGCAACGAACAGGTCCATGCGCGGCTCGAGAAGCTGGTTCGCGAAGGAAAGCTCGGGGGCATGCGCTCGCTGCACGCGCTGCTGTGGCCCGAGTCGCTGCAGCGGCGCAATCTCGAGGTGCTGCGCGCAAGTCCCGATCTTCCGCGCCGGCTAGACGCCGCGTTCGTGCACGAAGGGTTCCGGCCGCAGTCGTTCGCGCCGTTCGCCGAGATGCTCGCGAATCCGCCGCCGCCGCTCGACCTCGCCACGCTTCGCGCGTCGGCGCTCGGACCGCTGGTGAGCTCGCTCGTGCTCGACCTCGGCGACCGCGTCGCGGCCATCACGTATCTGCGCGGCGTGCGCGACGCCGACGCGGTGCGTGCCGCGCTCGGCGATCTTCCCGACGTGACGTTCTTCGAGCAGCGCACGTTCCTCAACGACATCTTCGCGCACTTCCGAAACCAGACGCTGCGCCTCGTCGTCGTCGGCACCGTGCTCGTCTACGTGCTGCTGCTCGTGCGCTACCGCCACTGGCGGAGCGCCACCGCGGCGTTCCTTCCCGCGCTGCTCGTGCCGGTCGTGCTGCTGTCGGGCTTCGCGCTGGCCGGCGTCGAGACCAACCTGCTGCACGCGGTCAGCCTGCTGATGGTGATGGGCATGGGAGTCGACTACGGCATCTTCATCGTCGACACCGCGCGCGACGACGAGGCCGAGGTCGGCGCGACGCTGGTGTCGTGCCTTTTGTGCTGCCTGACGACGATCCTGTCGTTCGGCACGCTCGCGATCTCGAGCCAGCCGCCGCTGCGCGCGATCGGCATCACGACCGGTGCCGGCGTTGCGCTGTCGCTGCTGTTCGCTCCGATCTCGCTGCTTCTGCTGAGCGTCAAATCGCGGTCGCAGCGGTAGCCACTCGGTCTAAATCGACACTCAACTTCCCTTGAGGTAAAGTGTTGTGAAAACATGGCTGCTCTCCTGCGTTGCTGAAGACTCCGTACTGGACGAGTCGGCCGAGGGGCCGACGAGATGGGCCAGTGGGTCAAGAAAGAATACAGCAACAAACGGATCAACGATGCCGCGGCACAACTTGCGCCTTGGTGGCTTCGTCCAGACCGCTCCGCTGCAGACGCAATGGCAGAGGCATACGACGTCGTCGATAACTGGCGGGCTTCACACTCCTTTCCCCTCAACCACTTCCAAGATTCACTGAGGAAACGGTCACGAAAGGTCGATTCGAATGTCATCGTAGCGCGGCGGCTTAAACGCATGCCGTCCGTGTTAGCAAAGCTCGCTAGGTCTCCCTACCCGGTGACAACTATGCAGGATCTAGGCGGCTGTCGCGCGATATTAGGCTCTATGCGTGAGGTTAACGCTGTCCTCGACACATTTATTGGTGAGCCGTCCCTATTTCCGCTGGAAGGGACTCCGCGTCATTACAATTACATACAGAAACCAAAAGCAGACGGTTATCGAGGTATTCACATCGTTGGCCGCTACAAAGCCAAGTCGCAGCAAACAAGCTTTTGGAGTGGGTATAGGATTGAGATTCAACTCAGGACCGTCCTGCAGCACGCGTGTTCGACAGCCGTTGAAACAGTCGCGACATTTACTGGGTTTCCACTCAAATTCGGCAAAGGACCGGATGACTGGAAGCGGTTTTTTGTGCTCGCCTCTTCTGCCTTCGCGATTCTCGAGCGCAGCCCCCTCTGCCCGGGAGCCCCTGAAGACTCCGAAGAAGATACAGCCTCGACCGCTCCCCTCCCCTTCGTCGTCGGGTCTTTCCCCGCTCGGAGCGCCGCCGAAGCGCCGGACGTTTACGGTGCCTGGCTCCCTTAAAAGCTGAGTCATCATGACTCCCACAGTACATGTTCGTGAAGGATCAGATCGTCGCAAACCTTCTGACCCGGAGACTACGGCGGCTTGATGACCGGCGGGCGGCCTGCCCCGGAGTCGGATCGTCGTATGGCAATGCGGCCCCCAGGTGCCTTGCCGACGCCCACAACTGGCCCGGCCAAGGGGCTTCGGGTTTCTCTTAAGTTGGCCACAGCAGTATGGATCTCAGTAGGTGGTTTTTATCGCACAGGGGACGTATTCCAGCTATGAATCCTGTACATTACTTGCCAGCAGTGGCCTTGGCATATATAGAGGCGCGTTGACTCTCGCCGACTCGGGCGCATAGGGAAACCGCAATGACCTCCAAGACTGTAATCTACTCAAGTCCGCGTCTAGCTGAAGCGGTTGGGAAGAAGAGCGCCACTGCGCAGCAGGGATCATTCGAGGTGCAGATTCGTCGGGTCAGGGATGTGCCAAGATACCTGCGGCGACTCCGGGAAATGAAGGACAGCGCGAAGCATAGCGTTCTGCTCTTCCGTTAGCCCCTCACCCTCCGCGTCTCCTCCTCTCATGCCGCAGCCATCGTCCGCTCCGCGGCTATCCCCTTCCCTCACTTGCCGCGTCCATTCGATGGCGCGTCCTTTTTCAAATTTCGACTACGTCGAATCCCACTATCAGCGGGAACCCGCCATTCGTCGCATATTCTCGCAAGCACGAATGCATCATGCCCAATCCTTCGCGGTCGAGGACATCGAAGCAGACGGACTGGTCGCTGACGAAAACGCGGAAATCCATTCGTTCCTGGCGTCCTACCAAATGACAGGCCTGCAGCGTCTCTCGTTCTGGACCGCTCCCAATGACGCTGTAGAGAATGGAAATATCAACAGCGAAAATCTTGTCGGATACGCCGTCGTCAAAAAAGACAGAGTTCCGTCACGACAGAGTCTTGCAAATGGATCATGGCATGTTTTCGAGTCGGTAATTCGGAAATACCCGGATCGACACAATTACATACCAGCCAATCCCAAATTCCCCGTAGTTTTCGGAACCAGACAGTTCCAGCTGCAAGGGGCTCTCTATTGCCAACAAAACGGTTTGAACAAATCTTGTGCTCAGGTCGCGATTCGAAGTTTACTAGCCACGATCTCACCTGAACTCGATATTTCGTATTCGCAGTTGAACGCGATCGCTCGCAACTATCCGCCGCTGACGCCAAGCGAAGGGCTCAGCGTTCAACAGATTAGTGGAATATTTGATAAGCTAGGAATGAAATATACGGCAATCGAATACGGTGAAGACGAATCGAGTAGCGGTGGTAGTGACAGTCCAACTGATCGCGCGGCCTTCCCTTACCAGAAGTTTCTTTACGCGGGAGTCGAGGCTGGCGCCGGAGCGTTGCTTGGATTTCGGCGCGATGCGGCAGAGCCCGCCGAACGTTCTCATATCATCCCATTCTTCGGCCATACATTTAACAGCGATACTTGGGTTGTGAATGCAGATTCTGGCTACTTCTCAATCGGCGAGGCAATACGATACATCCCCAGCGATGCTTGGGTGAACAGTTTCATCGGTCATGACGATAACTACGGATCTAATTTCTGCGTTCCGCGTTTGTACGTAAAACCACAAAACGTAGGGTACGTGCTCGCACTGCATAAGGCAGGATTTGGAACTAGTGGTATTGAGGCCGAAGCAATAGGGAGTGAGTACGTTTATGCGCTACTGGGCGTAGAGACGATTAAGGATTCAACAAATCCTTGGCTCAGAAGGCTAGTCGCTTTTGCGGACCAACAGCGCGTCGTAATACGTGCAGTACCACTTACTCGAGATGAATATGTGTCACATCTGAATGCTGCTCAGGACTGGGAATGGAATCGAGAGCACTCCTCTACGCGTGAAGTAATGAGAGCCCATCTACCGGAGCGACTTTGGATGATAGAGGTTTCTCTACCGGAACTCTTCCCAGCAAATCATCGAAAACTGGGAAGCATACTATTGAATGGGGACGGAGAGTTCGGGGAAGATCTTGACCTCTCCGAGTTCGTCTTTGCCCAATTTCCTTCGATAATCGTCTTCGCTCGTGGCTTGAGCGCAGGTGGCACTCCGGAATTCACTTTCTCCGAGAGCAACCTCAAATCACATATCCCGGTTTATCCGGGCGAGTAATCGTTCCGACAGCTAGGCATCACAACACCGCTCATTCCGAATCGCCCTGACGGTCCGCGGGCGCCGCAGGCCGCGGCTGCGCGAACAGCTCGGCGAGCTCCTGCTCGCTGAATCGGTGCTCGACGTCGGTTTTCCCGAACCGCGTCACGGTGCGGTCGCCGTCCGGCTCGACGGCTTCCATGCGGTCGACGTGCGCGCCGTGGCCGGTCATGTCGAAGTACGAGATCATGCGCTCGAGCGGCATCGAGCGCGGCGACAGGTGCAGGTGCCACTCGCTTCCGCCGGCCTGCGCATCGCCCGCATCGTGCGGCGTTTCGCTGTATTCGGCGCGGTAGAGCTCCTTCAGACGCGCCTCGTCGCCGTTGAACAGCACGACGAAGCTGTCGACGATCTGGCGCGCGATCGGGCTCGACGACAGATCCAGCGCCTTGCTGCCGGTCGCTTCCTCCATGCGCACCTTGTCGCCGTCGACGACGAGTCGCGACCGCGACGGGCTCACGACGACGCGCACGAAACGATGCGGCGGAATGAAGTAAATCGTCCCCGAAGATTCGAGCGGCGCCGACAGCAGCGCAAGCTCCTTCGTTTCGGTGAACTCGGCGACGACGCCGGGCGACGCGCGCATCGCCGACAGCATCGACGACAGATCGTGGACGGCCGCGGGCTCGGTCGCCGCGGCCGGCTCGGCCAGAGCGAGCGCAGCTGGTTCAATGCCGGCAAGGAATGCCGAGCCGCTGAAACCGAGTGCCGCGATCACGCCGCGAGCCGCCGCCGATAGCGCCGCCATTCGCGAAACCCAGGCCAGCCGTCGAAGCTCGAGCTGTTGCTCAGCCACCGATGCGCTCGACAATGCCGGGCGGCGTCTCCAGCAGCAGCCGTCCTTCGAGATCGGTGGTCGCAAGGATCGTGTGGCCGCGCGCCGCGCGCCGCCCCGTCGCGATGTTGGTGACATCGTAGAGGATCCGGATGCGATGGCGGAGGTCGCCGAACCACGCGGAGACGCGCACGTTGTCGCCGTAGCGAAGCGCGGACGTGTAGCGGCAGTGGCTCTCGACGATCACGAACCGGTAGCGCGGCCCGATGATGTCTCCGGAGTCGAGGCCGACGCTGCGCAGCAGTCGCGTGCGCGCGATCTCGAGGTACTTGTAATAGTGTCCGTGCCAGACGATGCCGAGCCCGTCGATGTCGTGAAACGGAACCTCGAGCTCGATCGACGTCTCGCGCAGCTTGTCGGTCATTCCGGTGTCTTTGCCGGTGTGTTCACGCAGGTCCGGGCTCGGGCAGCTCGAGATCGATCGGCAGACCGTCGCTGCGCAGCAGCTCGAGCACGGCCGCAATGTCGCCGTCCTGCCGGCGATCCTGCTCGAGTGGCGGCACGCGGCGCCGAACCGCGTCGTGCAGCGTCGCTACGGCTTCAGGGACCGAGCCGCCGCTTCGCATGCGGAGGTCGACGGCCTGGCACGCGGCCAGCAGCGTAATCGTTGCGACCGTTTCGGCGAGCTCGACCACGCGACGGGCTTCGCGCGATGCGAGCGTACCCATGCTGACCTTGTCCTGGTTGTGCGACTCGGTGCTGCGGCTGAAGACCGCAGCGGGAAGACTCGTCTTGGCCGCTTCGGCCGCGAGCGCCGACGCCGTGATCTGCATGGCCTTGAACCCGTGATGCGACACGCGCGGCGATGCGACCAGATTGGCCGGAAGACCGCCGCTGGTCTCCGGCAGGCACAGCAGCACGAGCTGGCGGTCGAGGAGGTCGGCCGCCGAAGCCATCGCGCCCTTGAGCGCATCGAGCGCGAAGACGACGTGCCCGCCGTAGAAATTTCCGCCGTGCAGCACGCGGCCGGATTCGGGATCGATGACCGGATTGTCGTTGACGCCGGCGATCTCGATGTCGAGCACTCGCCTCGCGAGCGCGCATGCATCGACGAGCACGCCGAGCACGTGCGGAGCGCAGCGCACCGAATAGCGGTCCTGCAGGCGAAGCGGCTCCGGGCTGGGGCCGCCGGCGAGGAACGCGCGGATCCAGCTTCCGACTTCGACCGTACCGGCATGCGGCTTGAGGCCGAGAACCGCGTCGTCGAAGTGCTCGGCGTTGCCGAGCGTGGCCGCGCTCGTCATCGCGGTGATCGCCGCCGCGAGCTTCGCGAGCCGCTCGGCGCGCACCAGCACGAGGCTCGCGATGCCGGCCATCACGCTGGTGCCGTTCATCAGCGCGAGGCTTTCCTTGGGAGCCAGCACGAGCGGTGCAATTCCGGCCGCGGCGAGCGCATCGCGCGCGGGCACCGTCTGACCGCTGACGACGGCTTCGCCTTCGCCCGCCAGCAGCCCGGCGACATACGCGAGCGGAGTCAGGTCACCGCTCGCGCCGACCGAGCCTTCTTCGGGAATTCGCGGCAGCACGCCGCGCGCGACCAGAAGCGCCAGATGCTCGAGCACCACCGGGCGGACCGCCGAGTAGCCGCGGGCAAGCGACGCGAGACGCACCGCAATGACCGCCGAGGCTTCGGTGGGGTCGAGGATTCGTCCGGTTCCGCAGCCGTGAAAGCGGAACAGGTTGCGGGCGAGATCGGCCTGCAGGTGCTCGGGGACATCGTTTTCGACCGATGCGCCGACGCCGGTGGAAACCCCGTAGACGGGTTCCCCGGCCGACAGGCATCGCTCGAGCACGGTGCGCCCGGCTTCGAGGCGGGCAAGGAATGCGGGGTCGGCGCTGATCGCCGGCTCGGCCAGACCGAACGCGATCGAGACGACCTCGTCGACGCCGACCAGGTCCGACCCGAAGACGACGCGTGCTGCAGCCGGCACACCCGCCGCGGCTGCCTCGCTGGTACGGGCCGTCATCGTGCGACGTATAGGGCGGATACCGGCCCGAATCGAGCCGTCCGGGCCCGTCCGGGATGCGGCGCCACGAACGGCCGACGGCGGGCCGCAACTGATCGATTCGCGCGGTGCTGCAGGCCACAAACGCGCCGCAGGCCGTCGCGATCGGCCTTCGTTTTCCGCAGGAGATGAGGTATCGAAGCGGGTGGCAACGTCGCCAGGCGTCGACTGGTTCGAGGTGGAAACGAAAAGCATGCGGCATGTGACGCTCGAGCGGCCCATCCGAGCGCACGCTGACCAGCCGGCCGCACGCGCGACCGGCGAAAGCGGCCGGTCGCTGTCGGTGCGCGGACCCTCATCGGATCGAGATGCCGCGTCCGGAGCCCTGGCCGCAGGCCGTCGGTACTGGCGGCAGATCCGCCTCGCATGCTCGTTTGCCCAGTTCGGGGTGACTGCGCTCGCGGTTGCGTTCGTCGTCGCACCGGTCGTGCGCCTCTCGGCGGCCTCGAGCGAGCAGGCCGAGATGGCGGTGCAGCGCGCGATCCGGCGCGCCTATGCGTTCTCGGTCGCGCTCTGGAGGCTCGTCGGGATCTTCCGGCTGGACGCACGCGGCCTGGCCGGGCTCGCGGACTGCGGCCCGTGCATCGTCGTCGCGAACCATCCGACGCTGGTCGACGTGGTCCTGATCGGATCGGTCCTCGAGCAGATGGACTGCATCGTCAATGCGGGCTGGACCGCGAAGAGCCCGTTTCTGGCCCGCGCCATCGAGGTGGCCGGGTACGTGCGCAACGACGGCGGCGTTGCGGTCGTCGAGCAGTGTGCGCGGCGCCTGCGTTCGGGACGGCGGCTGCTGGTGTTCCCGGAAGGCACGCGGTCGCCGTGGGGAAGTTTTGGAAAGTTCCATCGCGGTGCGGCGCATATCGCGCTCGCCAGCGGCGCTCCGCTGGTTGCGGTGGCGATCCGCTGCCGCCCGCGGATGCTTGGAAGCGGCCGCAAGTGGAGCGACACCGACGGCCGCCGGCCCGCCTACGAGCTCGCGATTGCCGGCCGGCTCGATCCGGCCGACTACGCCGGCATGACGACGCCGCTTGCCGCACGAAAGATGACCGACGACCTGCTCAGGATTTTTCTCGAGGAGCCCAATCTTGCAGACGCGTGACGAACTGACCGCAGACATCAAGGCCATGATCGTCGAAGTGCTCGCGCTCGAGGACATCCGGCCGGAGGAGATCGAAACCGACGCTCCGCTGTTCGTCGAAGGCCTCGGGCTCGATTCGATCGATGCGCTCGAGCTCGCGATGGGCCTCGAGGAAAAGTACGGCGTAATCATCACCGACGACCCCGAACGCAACGAGAAGATCTTCGCGTCGGTCGGCGCGCTCGCCGATCTCGTCACGGCCGAACGCACCCGCTGAGGCCATGACGCGCGAGCAACTCGAAGACGAGCTTCGCTCGATCCTGGTCGCCGAGTTCGAGCTCGCTCCCGAGAAGATCACGCGCGAGGCACGCCTGGTCGAAGATCTCGATCTCGACAGCATCGACGGCGTCACGATCGTGGTTCGTCTCGAGTCGCGCCTGCGCGTGGTGATCGCCGACGAGGAAATCCAGAAGATGCAGGCCGTGGGCGACATCGTCGACGCGCTCGCCGCGCGGCTCGGCATGGCCTGATGCCGGGACTTTGCCTTCGACGTTGCCGAAGTCGCCGATCGAGCCGACCGTTCCGGCGGGGCCGACGTTGCCGGGCATAGTGGCAAGCCGGCCGCTGGTCGGACTTCTGCGCGAGGCGCCGGACGCGAGTCGCATCGTCGCCTTCGGACAGACACCCGACCAGAGTGCGAGTCACGCGCGGCTGCTGGCGGACGTGTTCGCTCTTGCGTCGCATCTCGAAGGCGATCGCGGGAAGCGCTGGCTCATCGAGTCCGAGGACGCCTACCGCATTGCGGTCTCGCTGCTGGCGGCGGCTGTCGCGGGCGCGCGCATCGCGCTGCCTCCCAATCTTCAGCCGGGAACGCTTCGCGAGCTCCGCGCGGAGTCGGATCGCGTATTCGTCGATGACGCAGGGAAGCCTTCCGACGCCCGCACGCTCGATCCGCTCGCGCCTGGTCGCGCGGTCGCGAACGAAGCCCAAAGCACGAGTGCCACCTCAACGGCGGTAGAAACGGCAGCGCGCACCGGAATTGAGATCGACAGGCGCGTTGCGCTCGTCGAGTTGTTCACGTCCGGCACGAGCGGTCCCGGAAAGCGCATCACCAAGGCGCTGTGCCACCTGGAAGACGAAGTTGCCGAGATCGGCGAGCTGCTCGCAGTTGCCGGGCATCGTGGCGGCCGGACCGCGAGCGTGCTCGCGACCGTCTCGGCCCATCATCTGTACGGATTGCTGTTCCGCGTGCTGTGGCCGCTCGCCCGGCATTTTGCATTCTGCCGGCAGAGCGTCCTGCTTCCCGACGAGCTGCTGGCTCGCTGCGCGGAAACCGGCGGCGCGGTCGTCGTCTCGAGCCCTGCCCATCTTCGCCATCTCGCTGCGCTGCCGCGCGCGCGCGAGCATGCCTCCGCAATCCTCGAGATCATTTCTTCGGGCGGGCCGCTCGAGTCGCCCACGGCACTCGCGCTCGAAGACGCGTTCGGGCGCGCACCGGTCGAGATCTTCGGCTCGACCGAAACGGGCGGAGTTGCGCTCCGCCGGCAGCGCGCGTCGGATCCCGATCCTTGCTGGACGACGTTTCCGTCCGTAACCGCAGAGATCGACGACGCGAGCGGCGCGCTCGTCGTCACGTCTCCGTTCGTGACTGCGCCGGACAGTGCCGCCACCGAATCGCAAGCTGCCGATTCGCCCGAGCCGGGGACGATGCGCATGGGCGATCGCGCAGAGCGCGAAGGCGACGGCTTCCGGCTTGCCGGCCGCGCCGACCGCATTGCCAAAGTCGGCGAGAAGACGCTGTCGCTGCCGGAAATCGAAAGCTTCCTCGCCGCGCACGAGCTCGTCGAAAATGCCGTCGCTGCAACGTACCCCGCAAAAAGCGGCGCGCGTCTCGGCGCCGTCGTGGTTCTGTCGCGCGAAGGGCGCTTGCGGCTCGCGCGGGAAGGACGGCGCGCAGTGCAGCGCATCCTCGCGGCGCATCTGGCCGAGCGCTGGAATCGCGTGGCGCTGCCGCGCCGCTGGCGTTTCGTTGACGCACTGCCCGTCGACACGCGCGGGAAGCTTGCGCAGCGCACGGTCGAACAAGAGCTGGCCCGGCCGGTCGAGCCGCCGCGCGAGCCGCTTCTTCTCGATGAACAGAGCAGTGCCGGTCCGGGACTCCTTGCGAGCACGCGAGGCGTCGGCCACCTTCCGGACACGAGAAGCGTGCTGGTGCGCGAGCTTGTCGTACCCCGCGATCTCGCCTACTTTGACGGCCACTACGACGAGTTCCCGCTCGTGCCGGGAGCCGTGCAAATCCACTGGGTCATGCTCGCACTCGGCCGCATCGCCGGCCGGCGCGTCACCGCCGAGCGGATGGAAGCCGTCAAGTTCCGAAACGTTTTGCGTCCAGCCGAGCTGTTCACGATGCAACTGGCCATCGATGAAGCCTTCTCTCATGTGACCTTCACGCTCGGCCACGGATCGCGCGTGTTTTCGAGCGGACGCATCACGCTCGAGCGATAAGCCATGCGACCCGCAACGCCCGACAACGACCGCGCGCACGCGATGCGGCTCTGCCTGCTGATTCCCCACTACGAGCACGCCGGTGCGATCGGCGCGCTGCTCGATCGCCTCGCGCGCTACGACCTGCCGTGCATCGTGGTCGACGACGGCAGCGGCAAGGCTGCTCGCGACGTGCTTGCCGAGCTCGAACGGCGGCTGCCGTGGGTGACGATCGTCTGGAGAAGCGAGAACGGCGGACAGGGCGCGGCCAAGCGCACCGGATATCGTCACGCGCTCGCGGCGGGATACACGCATTCGCTCGAGCTCGACGCCGACGGGCAGCACGACACCGACGACGTTCCGCGCTTCGTCGCTGCGATGCGCGCCAATCCATCTGCTGCCGTGCTCGGCAAGCCCGTGTTCGGCACCGAAGCGCCGAAAGCGCGGCTGTGGGGCCGCCAGCTTTCCGTCGGCCTGGTGTGGCTGGCGTGCGGATCGCGGACGGTTCGCGATCCGCTCTGCGGATATCGCGGGCTGCCGCTGGCGGCCGCCGTAGCGATCATCGACTCGGTGCACACAGGCAATCGCATGAGCTTCGATCCGGAGATGTCGGTGCGTCTGTTCCGCGCCGGGCTTCCGATCGTCACGCTGCCGACGCGCGTGTCGTATCCGACCGACGGCGTGTCGCACTTCGACATGCTGCGCGACAACCTGCGCCTTGCGGCAACCTACCTGCGGCTTCTCGTCGAGCTGCCGCTCGCCGCGCCCGCGATCGTGCTCGCGCGCCGTCGCGCACAGCAGCAGGGCGGAGCGGCATCGTGCCCATGACCGACCACGGCACGCTCGTCGATGCATCGTCCGACGACGTCGGGACATCGCCCGCAGCAGTGCTTCCGAAGACGTCGGGTGCATGGGGAAGCATCCCGGAGCGAGGCTCGATGCTCGCGCTGCGGTTCATCGTCACGGTCTACCGACTGCTGGGCCGGCGCGTGTGCCTGATCATGGTGTACGGCATCGCCGCGTATTTCGCGCTGCTCGCGCACGGTGCGCGCCGGGCATCGCGGGTTTATCTCGAGACGCTGTGGGCGACTCCCGAGGGCCGTCGCGCGCTGGGCAGGCCGCCCGGGTTCCGTCAGGTGCTGCACCACATCCACGAATTCTGCATCAACGTTTTTGACCGGCTCGTGGCGTGGTCCGGCAACCTCGACGAAATCGAATTCCGCCACCGCGGCAGCGAAGTGCTGTTCGACCTCGCCAGGAGCGGCCGGGGCGCATTCCTGATCGGCGCGCACCAGGGCAGCTTCGACATGATGCGGCTGCTCGCAAACAAGTACGAGATGACCGTCAACGTGCTGATGTTCACGAGGCATGCGACGCGCATCAACACGTTCTTCGAGCAGCTCGACCCGAACAGCCGCATCCGCGTGCTCGAGATCGAGCCGAACTCGCTCAAGACGGCGTTTCTCATCCGCGAATGCATCGCGCGCGGAGAATTCGTCGGGATACTGGCCGACCGCATCCATCCGGGAGCGAGGGACCGGCCGGTCGAGCTCACGTTCCTCGGACGCCCGACGCAGTTCTCGCTTTCGCCGTTCGTGCTCGCGGCGACGTTCGGATGTCCGGTCGTGCACACGCAGTGCATCCGTCTCGACGAGCGCACCTACGAATCGTCGGCGACGGTGCTGACCGAACGGATCGATCCGGCGCTGCCGCGACGCAAGCGCGCGGATGCTCTGCTGCGTGCCTACGCTGCCGAGATCGAGAAGACCTGCTGGCGCGTGCCGTACCAGTGGTTCAACTTCTTCGACTATTGGGCCGAAGCGGCCGAGCCGCAGAAGCCGGCGCCGCGTGAAGCCGGACGTGGCGAAGGCGCCCATGGCGGCTGACACCGAGTTTCCGCCGGTGCGCGAGCTGCTCCCGCATCGCGGCAGCGCGGTGCTGCTCGCGCGCGTGCTCGGGCACGATGCGAAGCGAACCGTGTGCGCGGTCGATCCCGACGCCGGGGCGAGCTTTCGCGACGCCGACGGCTCGATCCCGGCCTACGTCGGCCTCGAATTCATGGCCCAGACGATCGCCGCCCACGGCGGACTTCTCGAGCGCGACAAAACCCGCGACAGGAAATCGGGGACAGACACCGATTTCGCGAAATCGGTGTCTGTCCCCGATTTGGCGCAGCCGGCGCCTGACGCCCGGCCGGGCTTCTTCGTCGGGACGCGCCGGATCTCGTTTCACGTGGACCGCTTCGCGCAGGGGCAGCCGCTGGCCGTAACGGCCGTTCATCTGCGCTCGTCGGCAGGCCTTCACGCGTTCGATTGTTCGATCGACGACGGCGCCGGCGGTGCGCCCATGGTTTCAGGTGTCCTCACGGTCTATCTGTTGGAGAGCTTCGAGGCCCTCGCCGAGGACTTTTCCGACAATGACTGAACCCACAACGGCAAGACGCGTGCTCGTCACCGGTGCCAGCGGCGGCATCGGCCGTGCGATTGCCGTCGCGCTCGCCGGAGCCGGCTACGACGTCGTCGTGCATTACCATGCCAACGCCGAAGCGGCCCGCCGCACCGCAGACGAAGTGGCGGCCGTTCGCGGCGCCAGCCCCGTGCTCGTGCAGTTCGACGTCGCCGACCGCGAAGCGACAGCGGCTGCGCTCACCGATGAGATCCGCCAGCGCGGCGTGTTCTGGGGCATCGTGCTCAACGCCGGCATTCACGCCGACGCGCCCCTGCCGGCGATGAAAGGCGACGCGTGGGACCGGGTGCTGCGCACCAATCTCGACGGCTTCTACAACGTCGCGCAGCCGCTGCTGATGCCGATGGTGCGACGCCATGACGGCGGCCGCGTCGTCGCGATCTCGTCGATTGCCGCGCTGGCCGGCAACCGCGGCCAGGCCAATTACGCCGCGTCCAAAGCCGGCATCATCGCGGCGTCGAAGTCTCTCGCGCAGGAAGTGGCCAAGCGGGGAATCACCGTCAACTGCGTTGCACCCGGCCTCATCGAAACCGACATGATCGCCGGCGCTCCAGTCGAGGAAATCGTAAAGAGAATCCCCATGCGCCGCCTCGGTCGGCCTGACGAAATCGCCGCCGCCGTTGCATTTCTGTTCTCGGACGGTGCAGCTTACATCACCGGACAGGTGATCTCCGTGAACGGAGGAATGCTGTGAAGTGGGACGTGGCAATTCTCGGTGGCGGCTTCGCCGGCCAGCTCCTGGCGCGCCAGCTGACGCGCCAGACGCCCGGCCTTCGCATCGCCGTCTTCGAGAAGTCGACCGGCACGTCGTTCAAGGTCGGTGAGGCCACCGTCGAGATCGCCGCCAACTATCTTGTGCGGCGCCAGGGCCTGCTGCGCTACCTGTACGACCGCCACTATCCGAAGAACGGCCTGCGCTACTTCTTCGACAATCCGCAGAAGTCGGCCCCGCTTCAGAGCATGAGCGAGATCGGGCCGATCAATTTTCCGTTTCATGCCGCGTTCCAGATCGATAGGGCACGCATCGAATCGGACCTGCGCGAGATGAACGCGGAGGCCGGCGTCGAGGTGCGGACCGGAGTGCGCGCGCTGCCGACCGATGTGCGCGACGACGGCGGGCTGCACACGATCACCGTCGAATCGGCGAGCGGAAGCGAGGTGCACGAGGCGCGCTGGGTCGTCGATGCCGCCGGGCGCGCGGACCTTCTGGCACGCGCCAAGGGTCTTCGCGTGCGCGAGAACGAGCATCGCCTCGGCGCGGTGTGGGGCCGCTTCGAGAACGTCGTCGACATCGACAGTCTCGGTCCCGACAGCTTCCACGAGCGAGTCCGCCATGCGACGCGCGGACTGTCGACGGTGCACTTCTGGTATCCCGGCTACTGGATCTGGTTCATTCCGCTGCGCGACGGCATCACCAGCGTCGGCGTCGTGGGGCATCCGGTCACCGAGGTTCCCGGCATCCGCACGATCGAAGGCTTCCGCAAATTCCTCGACACGCACGGCGCGGTGCGGATGCTGCTTGCCGGCTCGCGGCCGGTCGACGTCGGCAGCTATTCGAACATGGCTTACAACACGAGCCAGTTCTTCAGCACCGGCCGCTGGGGACTGGTCGGCGAGGCCGCCACTTCGGCCGACGCGCTGTACAGCCCCGGCAGCGACTTCATCGCCATCGAGAACGACATGCTCGCCGACCTGATCGCGCGCGATGCCGGCGGCGAGCCGGCCGCCGAGCTCGCCGAGCGCACGCGCCTCTACAACGAGTTCATGCAGTTCCGCCAGGAAGCCACGCTCAACCTGTATCGCGGCCAGTACTCGACGTTCGGTAGCTTCGAGCTGACGCGCATGAAGTGGGATCTCGACATCGGCTCGTATTTCAACCTGTGGGTTACCGCGTACATGCAGGACCAGCATCTCGACCGCACGTGGCTCCGCAGCCAGCTGCGCATGCGGCCGCTGGTGCTGCAGGCGCTGGTCACGTTCGGAGACCTGTTTCGCGAGATCGCGCAGGTGCTGCGCGAGGAAGGCCGCTTCTACTCGAAAAACCTCGGCCAGTTCTCGTACGGGCTCGAGCGGATCGATTTCGTGCCCGAAGTCGGGCTGCCGCGCTCGCGCCGCCGCGTGCTCGAGAAGCAGACCGAGATTTTCAACTCGGTGCGCCGCAGCGCCGCCGAGCTGCTCGGACGTCCGGGCGATCCGGACGTGATCCCGTCGCTTCCGCTTTCCGCGTTCGTCGGGAACCAGCCGATTCTTTGATCGAACCCGCGATGCCGCTGCGGTCCGAACGACGCCCAGGAACGCAATCCGACAGGCTCGAGCTCGACGACGCGCAGCGGGCCGTGCTCGACCGGCACGCTTCGGCAATCGCCGACCGGCATCATCCCGACGTTGCGCTGACCGCGTCGCACGTGTTCCGTCCTCCGAGCGACATGACCGCCGCGCAGGGACTCGGGCTGCTCGCGGCAATGGCGCTGGTGCTGCTGAGCGGGTTCGCAACCGGGCATCTCATCGAAGCGTTCGGCGTGCGCGCCGCGGCCGTGCTGCTGTTTGCGCTCGCGACCGGCGCGTCCGTCGGCCTCGGCGGGATCTCGCTCGGCGGCGGGCGCCCACTTTCGGTCGTCGAACGATTCGCGATCCTCGGCACTCTCACGCTTGCGATCGCCACCGGCGCAGCTGCTGCGATCGCGATGGTACCGGCAGTCGTCCATCTGCTCGTCGCGCGCGTGTTCGCGGCGAGTCTTCTCGACGACGAAACGCTGATCGAGAAGGCGGCGCGCATCGCGCACCCGCTCGCGCCGCCTTTCATCGCACCGTACTGCCGCAAGCTCACAGCCGTCTGGGCCGGACTGTTCGCCGCGAGCGCGGTGATCACCGCAGTTCTCGCGATACGGGGGCTGCTCGACGCGCATCGCGCGTGGACCGGCTGGATCTTCTGGACAGTGCTCGCGATCTTCTCGCTCGTGGAGTTCCTCTGGCGCAAGGCGTGGTTTCGCTACTACGGCCCGGGACCGTTCGACCGATTCCTGTCGCGCGTGTTTCCGCCAGGCAATACGCCGCGCGGGCGGCGCTCGGCGGCGTACGTCGCAAGCATGCGCTCCGAGCTCGCCCGGCTTGCCGAAGCCAAGCGCACCGCGACGCGTAACGCGCGTCCACTCAACGAGCGCTGACACCGAAAAGACTCGATCGATACTGCCCGCTCCGATCCGCAGGCCGCAACCGCGTGGGAAGCGCATGCAGCGTGTCGCACGCATGCACGCCGGCATCTTGCACGTGCGCGGTAGGCGTGACGCAGCATGCGGGTCAGAAAAACCCGCATGGTGGACTCTTGTGGCCCACCGATCGCCGAACCTTCCCCTGTTGGCATCGCCGAGGTCTGTGCGCCGTGAATTTCCGGTGTCAGCGTTTCATCTGACTTTCATGCTTCGTGCGGTTCCCGCCCGGGTACCGCCCTTGAGTGGAGACAATCCGGTCACGAAGCGGTGGAACGAAGAAGTCGAGGTACGAGCGAGGAGGATGCGATGAACTGGAACTCGAGCCAACGAAACCCGAACGAGTACAAGGGCGCAACCCGGCAGAGACTTCTTGCGATCCTCGCAGCGCAGGGTGTGCTGACCGAAGCTTTGCTGGCGAGGGCGCACGACAGCCCGGACGAGGATGTTCTCGAAATCGAGATCACCGAGTTCGAAGGATGTCTCGGTGGTGACACCGACGACGAGGCGGACGAGCTCGATGACGACGAGCTCGACGACGAAGAAGAGGAAGAAGAGGAGGACGAGGAAGAATAACCAACCGGAGCCGTTGCGATGCCGCCCGGCATCGGCGGGTCCCAAGGAGTAAACCATGCTGCATTACGCGATCGTATTCTTCGTGGTCGCCCTGATTGCGGCCGTACTGGGATTCAACGGCGTCGCCGGCCTCTCGGCCAACATCGGGTGGCTGTTCGCGGTTCTGGCGCTCGTCTTTCTTGCCGTGGCCCTGCTTGGCGGGCGCGGCAGCTCCAATCTCCCCGCTCCGTAGAAGGATGGCCAACAGGCTGCCGCAACTGCCGGGCTCGCGGATCGCGAGCATCCGGCAGGAGCGGGAGAAGCGGACACGCAGGGTCGTGTCTGCGCGGCGGGCGGGATGACCGTCCGCCGGGATCGACCGTGATGCGGCGGCTCTGCGAAAGCGGGGGCGTCGACTCACAAGGAGAACGTGACATGAGAAAGCTCAATTTTGACGGAAGGCTGAAAATGGCCGCTGCGGCTGCCCTGGTTGCGATCATGGTGGGGGCCGGCGCCGCCCACGCGGCCTCTCCGAACGACGCGTGGATCACCAGCAAGGCGAAGCTCGCGCTCATGACGACAGAAGGCGTCAGCTCGAACGCGATCAACGTCGACACCGTGGGACGCAAGGTGACGTTGCACGGAACGGTAGCCACGAACGAAGAAAAGCAGAAGGCCGAGGAAGCGGTCCGTTCGATCGAAGGCGTGACCAGCGTCCGCAACCTTCTTCAGGTGACGTCGCAGAAGCAGAGCGCGTCTGTCGCGCGCGCGGACGACCAGATCACCACGGATGTGCGTGCCGCGCTTGCCCGCCAGAAAGCGCTCGATGACAGCACGATCACGGTTGCGTCCGTGAACAAGGGCGTCGTCCTGCTTTCGGGCAAGGCCGACGACATGACCGACAAGCTCACGGCCGTGCGTACGGCGCGCAGCGTGCCGGGCGTGCGCCGCGTGTCGAGCGAGATCGAAGGCCCCGACACGATCGCGGACACACGCGACCCGCGTGACGAAACGTACGCCGAGCCCGGGCACAAAAGCGTGACCGACAGCGCACGCGATACGGCAAAGTCCGCGGGCGAGACGGTCAGCGACACCGCGAAATCAGCGGGTCATGCCGTCAAGAACGCGGCGAAGTCGACCGGTGAGGTCGTCTCCGACACGACGAAGTCGGCCACCGGCGTAGCCAGCGACATGTACACGACGTCGATGGTCAAGATGCGGCTGCTTGCCGACCGCGAAACGCCGGCGCTCGACATCAACGTCGACACCGACGACGGCGTCGTGACGCTGTTCGGCATCGTTCCGAGCGCCAATGCGAAGGCGCAGGCCGCGGCCGAGGCAAAGAAAGTCGCCGGCGTGAAGAACGTCCGCAACGAGCTTCAGGTCGTCGCCGAAGCGAAGCAGGAAAACGTCAAGGCCAGCGACCAGGAAGTCGCTTCGGACGTGAAGCAGAAGCTGCGCGAGAATGACCTCGACAACGTCAGCGTGGATGTGAAGAACTGCATCGTGCGCCTGACCGGCAAGGTGCCGTCGCGGCAGGAACGCATCGAAGCCATGCAGGTTGCGCGTGCGGCACGCGGCGTGTGTGCGGTCGAGAACGACCTGCGCTTCCAGTAAGCCGGCGGAGCCCCGCGCGCTCGCGCGGTGATGGAATCAGCGGGACGCGGACGCGGTGTCCGCGTCCCGCTGCCACCACCATTCCCTTCCATTTCCTTTCAGCACGAGCCCCGCTTCTTCCGACAGCATCCAGCGAACGAATTCGGCTGCATCCGACCAGCCGCGCCGCAGCGCCTCGTCCGCTGCGACCGCCGTTCCCGGCTTCGCGGGTTGTTCGTCGCCGCGCACGCCGAACCGCACGGCCGTGCCTTCGCCGGATGACGCGAGCACCAGGGCCACCGAGTAGACGGCCGGAGGATCGTCGATCAACGAAGCAAACGCTTCGGCCAGCGTCACGTCGCCCATCACCAGCAGCACCGGCCGCTCGGGCTCGCGGTGAAGATGCGTCGCGGCTTCGAGGAACCCGCACGCGAAGCTTTCCGCCCGCGCGGACAGCGCGCTCGACGCATGCCGGTTTCCGACTGCGATCGAGAACAGACCCGACTGCGCGTTGTGTACGGTGTGGGTGAAGCGCGACGGCGACATCTTCTCGTCGTACGCAATGTTGCGAAGCAGCGGGACCGACTCGTTGATGCTGCCGTAACGCGAGGCAAAGACCGTGCGCACGCTCGACGCGGCAATTCCGCTCGTCGCGCCGTACGCCGCAGTCAGCATCGCGCGCGACAGCGTCGTGCAGCGGCGGCGGATCATCGCGGGCACGGCGCGCGCATCCGGAGCACCGTCGTCGCGCAGCGGCGCCGGCGACGCAGCCCACTCTTGCCACGCTTCGCGGCTTTCGAGCCCCGGCGCCCACGCCGACCAGTCCCGGACAACGGCGCGAATCAACTTCCGACCTCCGGACCGTGCGAGAACACCAGCGTGCAGTTGTTGCCGCCGAAACCGAACGAGTTGCTCATGACGTGGCACGTCTCGCCCGTGACCGCGCGGCGACCATCGCCGGCGAAATCGAGGCGCGGAAGCGCGGGGTCGGCGACGCCGTCCCAGCGGTGCGGCGGCAACACGAGCTCGCGGGCCGCGCGATGAAGGAGGATCTCCGCGCAGAACGCCGCTTCGGTTGCGCCGGCCGCGCCGAGCGTGTGGCCGGTCAGCGGCTTGGTCGAGCTGGCCGGCACGCGATCCTCGAACAGCGTCCAGATTGCGCGGCATTCCATCGCATCGTTGGCCGGAGTGCCGGTGCCGTGGATGTTGAGATACGAGATGTCGCCGGGCGCGAGGCCCGCATCGGCAAGCGCACCGCGCATCGCGGCGAGAGCGCCGGCGCCGTCGGGATCCGGCGCCGACATATGGTGCGCTTCGCTCGACTCGCCGACTCCCGTCAGCTGTACGCCGCCGCTCTCGCGCGTGACCAGGAAGAACGCGGCAGCCTCGCCGAGCGTGATTCCGCAGCGGTTGACGCTGCACGGATTGGTCAGCTCCTCGCAGATCAGCCCGAGCGAGCTGAAGCCGCTCGAAGTGAGGCCGCAGATGGTGTCGGCCGCGCCGCACACGACGGCGTCGGCAACGTCCATCTCGAGCAGCGACCTCGCCGACGCGAGCGCACGCGCACCGGACGAGCAGGCCGTCGACAGCGTGAACGCCGGACCGGTCGTGCCGAGCCACGACGCGACAAACTCGGCGATACCGCCGAACTCGAGCTGCGCGGCGCGAAACCGGCGCGGCAGCGAGCCGGTGCGCTCGCGATGGCGGATGGCTTCTTCGGCATCTCCCACACCGGACGTGCTCGTGCCGGCGACGACGGCGATGCGCCCGCGCCCGAAACTGCGGATCGCATCCTCGATCGGCGCGCGGATCTGCGAGAGCACTGCGGCAACCAGGCGGTTGTTGCGACAGTCGTACTCGGCCATCGAAGGATCGAGCACCGGAAAGTCCGCGTCGATCATTCCGACGAGGATCTCACGGTCGGGAGCGAGGCCGCGGCGGCGGACGAAGCGGCTGGTATCGCCGCCCGCAAGGCGCGGCCAGATCTCGGCGATACCGGCGCCGAGGTTGTTCGCCATCGCGATCGCAGACAGGCGGCATGCGCGAGGCCGGCCGGTCATTTCCGGTTTTTCTCTGCGGCGCGATCCGGTCCCGCCGATGGTGCGTTGCCCGTCCCAGGCTCAGGAAATGTTTCCGGCGTGTCGGTTGGTGAAGACGGCGGCGGCGCGGGATCGTTCCTGTGTACGGCCGCCTCGTGCGCCGCAAGATTGGCTTCGGCGCCGACCGGTACCATTTCTTTCGACGACAGCCAGACCCAGCCGATCGCGATGCCGCCCATGAATGCGCTGTCGCTGCCGACGAGAGGGCTGTTTTCGAACGCCGCGCCGGCAAGATTCGTATAGCGCGCGAAGATGCCGACGTAGAACGGTCCGAAATAACGGCTCACGCCGGTGGAGATACGAAACCCCGCGTATCCGCCGTTCGGGTTGTACGCGCGGCGGCTCGGCGTCTCGAACTGCGGCGCCACGCCGTAGATGTATTCGTTGTATTCGTTGTTGCTGAATTCCAGGCCCGCGTTGGCCTCCACGCGGTAGACGTCCGGCTCGAACCGGTACTGCAGCTTCGGGCTCGCAACCAGCCCTTCGTACGCGAAGTTGTCGAGATCGACGGCGAGCGCCGTGCGCAGCGGAACGTCGACGTCGAGCACGTGACGGCCGTTCTCGCTCATCGCAACGCGGAATTTCACGGTCGGCCCGATCTGCGCGATCCAGTCGAGATCGTGCATCCCGTGACGGCGGTCGTTGTCGTCGCTGTCGACCGAAACCTGGCCGCCGGCCGACAGGTCGAGCCGCACGAGGTCGGTTCCGAAGATCCGCGTCTGCATCGATTCGCGGTCCAGGCGCAGCCGCGAGCCGCGATAGATCACCCACGGAAACGGGATCGGATGGAAGCGGTACTCGTCCGAGCCGACGTAATCGGGCTGCGTGTAGAAGACGCTGCCGACTCCGAGCTCCCACTTCGGGCGGGTCTCGGCCGACGCGCGGTCGCAGGCAATCGCGCCGACCATCACGGAAACGGTAACGATCGACCACGAACGCAGCGACAGAGCCCGACGGGAAGGGAATTTCACCGGCGCAAACTAAGGGCCCTCCGCCGGGCGATCAAATCGCGACGGCAGCCGGTAGCGCCCGCGTCAGCACCTGCAGGCCAGGTTCACCCCGGCATCGACCGCACGCTTGAGCGTGATCAGCGCGTCGGTTGCCGAGAGCGTGCCGTTGCCGTTGGCGTCGCAGATGCAGAACTTGCCGCCGCTGCACTGCGAACCGCCGACTGCCGCCTTGAGAATCGTCAGCGCGTCGGAAGCCTTGACGATGCCGTCCCCGCTGACGTCGCCGCAGATGCTGCCCGGCGGCAGCGACGTGGTCGTGGTGGTGGTGGTCGTCGTCGTGCAGTCGGGAATCGGGGTGTGGGAGCAATGCTGCGGTCCCTCCGTGCACGCATCGGTCGTGCACGGATCGTGATCGTCGCAGTCGCTGGTCGCGCTGCCCGTGCAGGCTCCGGCACTGCTGCACGTCGACGCCTGCGTGCACGGATTGCCGTCATTGCACGCGCTGCCGGTCGGATCGTGCGCCGTGCACGTCTTTGCCTGTTCGTTGCACGACTCGGAACAGTTCGCATCGTTGTCGGGGCCCGGGCACGGGCTTCCGGCGTGCTGGCTGCAGGCCCCGCCGAGGCACGTGTCGAGGCCGTTGCAGAAGATCCCGTCGTCGCACGGGATTCCGTCCGGATCCGGATTGGTGCAGCCGGGCAGGCCGTTGTCGCTGCACGATTCGGAGCAGTTGGCGTCGCCGTCGTTGCCGGGGCACGCAAGACCGATGTGCACGCTGCACTCGCCGAGGTGGCACTTGTCGACGCCGTCGCATGTCAGCCCGTCGCTGCAGTCGCTGCCTTCGGGATCGGCGCCGGTGCACGCATCGGCCACGTCGTCACAGGTTTCGGAGCAGTCGATGTCGCCGTCCGGGCCGTCGCACGGATTGCCGGAATGCGAGCTGCAGGCGCCGCCGAGGCAGGTATCGGTGCCGTTGCAGAACAGCCCGTCGTTGCACGCCGAGCCGTTCGGATCGTTCGAAGAGCACGAATCGCCCGCTTCGTTGCACGACTCGGCGCAGTTGCCGTCGCCATCCGGGCCGGCGCACGGATCGCCGGCATGCTGGCTGCAGCTCCCGTTCGAGCAGGTGTCGGCGCCGTTGCAGAACACGGCATCGTTGCACGCGGATCCGTTGGGATCGTTGGCAGTGCAGGCTTTTGCCTGCTCGTTGCAGACTTCGGAGCAGTCCGAGTCGCCGTCGGGCCCGTCGCACGGATTGCCCGGATGAACGCTGCACGAGCCGTTCGAGCATGCGTCGGCGCCGTTGCAGAAGAGCCCGTCGTTGCACGGCGCGCTATCGGGATCGGCCGCGGTGCAGGTCTTGAGCTCCTCGCTGCACGACTCGGCGCAGTTGGCATCGTTGTCGGGCCCTGCGCACGGGCTGCCGGCATGATGGCTGCAGGTTCCGTTCGAACAGGTGTCGGCCCCGTTGCAGAAAATTCCGTCGTCGCAGGCCGATCCGTTCGGATCGGGATTGGTGCATCCCGGCGATCCGCTGTCGCTGCACGATTCCGAGCAGTCGGCGTCTCCGTCGCTGCCGGGACACTCGACACCGACGTGTACGCCGCATTCGCCGAGATGGCATTTGTCGGTGCCGTTGCATGCAAGTCCGTCGTCGCAGTCGGTGCCTTCGGGGTCCGCGCCGGTGCACGCATCGGCGACGTCGTCGCATGTCTCCGAACAATCGTTGTCGCCGTCCGGTCCGTCGCACGGGTTGCCGGCGTGCGAGCTGCACGCGCCGGCCACACAGGTGTCCGGGCCGTTGCAGAACTGTCCGTCGTTGCACGGCGCGCCGGCCGGATCGTCGGCGGTGCACGAGTCGTTCGCCTCGTTGCACGACTCCGCGCAATTGGCATCACCATCCGGGCCCGCGCACGGATTGCCGGCGTGCTGGCTGCAGCTTCCGTTCGAGCAGCTGTCGGGGCCGTTGCAGAATTCCGTGTCGTTGCAGGCGGACCCGTTCGGATCGCTGGCGGTGCACGCTTTTGCTTGCTCGCTGCAGCTTTCCGAGCAATCGCCATCTCCGTCCGGTCCCCCGCACGGATTGCCCGAGTGAATGCTGCACGATCCGTTCGAGCAGGTATCGGTGCCGTTGCAGAAGATCCCGTCGTTGCACGGGCTGCCGTTCGGGTCCGGCCCCGTGCACCCGCCGGCAGCGTCGCTGCACGACTCGGCGCAGTTCGAATCGCCGTCGGCGCCGGGGCACTGGACGCCGGAATGCTGCGTGCAGAATCCCGTCGCGCTGCAGCTGTCGGCGCCATTGCAGAACAGGCCGTCGTTGCACGGCGATCCCTGGGCTTCGCGCTCGCAGCCGGCCGAGCAGCAATCGCCGCCGGCGGTGTTGCCGTCGTCGCACTGCTCGCCGATCTCGACCACGTGATTTCCGCAGTCGGTCTGGAAGAAGCCGACGTGCAGGAAATAGCGGTTGAGCTTCTTGCCGCCGTACGTCGATACGCGGATGTCGTACTGGCCGGCCGGCAGCCGGTGCTCCAGCCGCGAGCACAGCGAAATCCCCGAGTCGTCGTCGAACGCGATACACGGCAGATCGTCTCCGTACGACGTGCAGGTTCCGCCGGCGCCGGCCTGGCGCAGGGTGATGATCGTATCGCCCGGGCAGCCGCCGAATCCGTTGGTGGTCTCCGCGAGCAGCACGCGCGTGCCCGTGATCTCGAACGTGTAGGTGTCGAACGATCCGGCCGGAAAACCGCCTTCGAAGTCTCCGCCGCCGCTAACGTCGACCGGGATGAACAGCGTCGTGGTCGTGGTTCCCGGCAGCGCAGTCGTGGTCGTCGTCGAAGCGAAGATCTGCGCGTGCGCCTGTCCCGGCGCCAGAGTGGTCGCGAGGATGGTTGCCGGGATGCTCGCGCACATCGCCGCGAGCGTCAGATCCGCCATCACCAGGCGGCGCAGCATCGGTGCCGGGCCGCGCGATCTCGGGAATGTCATCGCTTTCCTCTGGTCACGGAAGAATTCTCGACGCGGCGAGCGCAGGGATCGCTGCCGGCGCGGCGTTCGTGGCCGCCGTCCCTCCACGCAGCCGCTCGCGGAAGAAACCGATCACGCGCGTGACGGCTTCGCGGGTCGGCTCACCGTCCCTGTCGATCAGATGCTCGGTCAGCACGCTGTGCGCCTGCTTCTGCAGCGCATCCGGATTCGCGCAGGAATCCTCGAGCTCGATCCCCTCGAATGCGCTGCCGATCTCGCGGCGCAGGGTTTCGAACTTGGATGCCGGCGACATCGGATCACCCTTGAACCGGAGCGCGAGGACCTTCTCGCCGTCGAGACACCGCTGCTTCAGGCAGGTGAGCTCTTCGGGCGAGACATGAAGCGCCTTGCCGTGGGCGCGGCTGACACAGAACGGCATCGACGGCTGCGACAGCACGGGCGCCTTCAGGCACGGCTCCATCATCATCGCGAGCGCGAAGTTGCCCGAAAAGCACATGCCGAGCGCGCCGACCGGTCCGCCGCCGGTCTCCGCCGAAGCGTGGCGCGCAAGCGCGCGCAGCCAGACCGTGATCGGGCTCGAGCGGTTGGACGCAAGCACCGCGAACTCGCGGCTGACGCAGACGCGCGCAATCGATGCGAGGCCGTAGGCGAGCGTCGGCTCGCGGCCGGCCTCGCCGACCAGAAGCGGCATGTACACGCGGAATCCGGCCTCGACGATCCAGTCGGCAAAGCGCACGACTTTCGGAGTGACGCCCGGAATCTCGTGCATGACGATGACCGCCGGGCCGTCGCCGCGAACATAGACAGGTTTCGTCGTTCCCTCGTGCGAGAAGTCGGAGCGGCGGTAGTCGGCGAGCATGACGGCGGAATCTGAGCCATTTCCGCATGCGGGGCAAGGAAGGGAGGCGGGAAAGCATTTGACGGTACGCAGCGCAGGCTCTACCCCGGCCGGCAGGTCGACGAATCATGGATCTGGTCCATCGCACGCTGGAAGTCCTCGACTGGCCGTTCGTCACCGAAGCGATGGCAAGCCACGCACGCACTCCGGCCGGCCGCGAGCGCGCATTGCGGGTCGATCTGGCCCGGGATGTCCCGACGGTGGAAGAGTCGTTCGATGCAATCGACGAAGTCTTCGCGCTCGTCGACCGGCGCGCCGGCATGCCGCCGGTCGGCGGCATCGAGCCGATCGACGGGCAGCTCGAGCGGGCCGCGCGGGGCGAGGTTCTCGCGACCGACGAGATCGCGTTCGTCGCATCCACGCTCGGTGCGCTCGCGTCGCTCGAGGATTTTGTTCGCCGCCACAGCGCGGATGCTCCGGCGCTTGCGAGGCTCGGCGCGGCAATTTCCCCCGACCGGCGGCTGTGCCGGACGTTCGCGGCCGCCATCGACGAGCACGGCATGCTGTCGCAGCAGGCCTGGCCGGTGCTCGGCGAGCTGCGGCGCCGCATCGCTTCGCTCGAGCGCAGCATCCGCACCACGCTCGAAGCGCTGCTCGATTCGCCCGAGTATGCCGACGTGCTGCAGGATCGCTTCGTCACCGTTCGCGGCGATCGCTTCGTGGTTCCGGTCAAGTCGCACGCGAGAAACCTCGGGCTCGGAATCGTCCACGATGCGTCGCGCAGCGAACGCACCGTGTTCGTCGAGCCGGCATCGATCGTTCCGATCGGAAACGAACGCCGCATGGCCGAGTCGGCGCTCGCCGAGGAAGAACGACGCATCCTTGCGGAGCTGTCGGCCGAGCTCGGCGGGCACGCGGCAGCGCTGCGGGCTGCTCTCGACGGTGCCGCTGCACTCGATCTCGCGTGCGCGCGCACCGACTTTGCTGCGCGCATCGACGGCCACCGTCCGCGCGTAGGCACCGACGGCATCGTGGCCCTCGAGCGCGCGCGGCATCCGGTGCTTGCGCTCGGCCGCGCGAGCGTGGTCGCCAACGATCTGCGGCTCGACAGCGCGCGCCCGGTGCTGGTGCTGACCGGCCCCAACGCCGGCGGAAAGACAGTCGCGATGAAGACGATCGGCCTGTGCGCGCTGCTGGTGCGCGCCGGCTGTTTCATTCCGGCCGCCGGCGGATCGCGCGTCGACATTTTCGACCCGGTGCTCGCCGACATCGGCGACATGCAGACCGTGCACGAAGGGCTCTCGAGCTTCTCGGCGCATCTCGCCACGCTCGCGCGCATGCTCGAGACCGCCGGCCGCGGAACGCTGCTGCTGCTCGACGAGATCGCGGCAGGTACCGATCCTGCGCAGGGCGGCGCGCTGGCGCGCGCGATCCTCGAGCGGTTTGCGGATGCGGGAGCGCGCATCGTCGTGACCACGCACTACACGCAGGTCAAGCGCATGGGCGCCGACGATCCGCGCGTCGAGGTTTCGGCGCTCGAATACGCCGACGGTAAGCCGACCTACCGCGTGGTGCCGGGCTCGGTCGGCGAGAGCCATGCGCTCGCCGCCGCCGGCCGCGCCGGCATCGACAGCGTTCTCATCGAGCGCGCGCGCGAGCTGATGGACGCCGGCGAGCGTGCCCTCGCCGATGCGCTCGCCGCGCTCGAGGCCGAGAAGACCCGTGCCGCCGAGGCGGCCACGCGCGCCGAGGCTCTGGCGCAGTCGCTGGCGTTGCGCGAACACGCCGTGGCTGCGCGCGAAGAGGAGATTCGTGGCCGCGCCAAAGAAGTCGAGCGGCGCGCGGCCTCGAAGCTCGTCGACACCCTGCGCGCGGCCGAAGACGACGTCCGGCGAGCGGTGCGCGAGCTTCGCGAGAACACCAGCCGCGAGCGCGCGGATGCCGCACGCGCAGCAATCGAGACGGCACGATCCGCGATCGCCGAAGCCCGCCGTGACAACGCCGCGCCGCCGCGCCAGCCGAAACCCGGAGACAAGGTGCGCGTAACCGGCGTCGGGCTGGTGGGCGAAGTCGTCGAGGCGCGCGATGGAGAGCTCGAGATCCGCGCCGGCGCGATGACGGTGCGCGCGAAAGTCTCCGAGGTCGAAGTCCTGGCCGCGCCGCGAGCTGTCGGCGCATCGCCGGCGCAGGTGCACAGCGAGCCGAAGCCGCGGCGCGCTTCCGGCGACTGGCTCGACGCGGCGCTGCGCATGCCGGCCAACACGCTCGATCTGCGCGGCGTGCGCGTGGAGGAAGGCCTCGCGCGCCTCGAGGAGTTCCTCGACGAATCGATGCTCGCCAGCCGCGAAGTCGTGTTCGTGCTGCACGGCCACGGCAGCGGCGCGATGAAGAGCGCCGTGCGGCGCGCGCTGTCGCAGTCGCCGTACGTGAGCGCCACGGCGCCGGCGCCGGAAGACCAGGGCGGCGACGCGCTGACGGTGTCGCGGCTGCGCGGGTAGCTTCTTCCGCCGCGCGGCGCGCGAACGCTCGTTCGGCCACTGCTGAATTCGCGGCTGCCGAATTCTCGCTCGTCTCGCGGCTACTTCATCGCATCGAACAGATCGACGTAGCTGTCGGTCCACAGCGCATGCTGCGCGGTGCCCGCAAGCCGCGAGCGTTCGCTCCAGCCGAATTCACGAACCAGCCGCTCGTGCAGCGCAGCATCGCCGGTCATCGCGTACCAGATGCTCGGGAAGCGTCCGGTCGTCCGCGAGACCTCCGGATCGACCACGCCGCGCGCCACCGCGAGCTCGAGGCCGAGCTCGCTGCCGATTCGCGTCAGGATCGGGTCGAGATCGAAAAGCCGGTTGCTGATGTGAAAGAACAGCACTCCGCCGGGCTTCAGCTTGTCGATGTAGAGCGCGACCGCTTCGCGCGTGATGAGGTGAAGCGGCACGAAGTCGCTGCTGAACGTGTCCATGACGAGGACGTCGTAGCGGGCCGGCGGCGTCTTCTCGAGCGACAGCCGCGCGTCGCCGAGCACGACGCGGCTCGGCTCTCCGGCGGAATCGCCGCGGCCGAGAAACGAGAAATACGTGCGCGCGATGTGCTCGACCTCCGGATCGATCTCGTAGTAGTCCCACGACTGTCCCGGTTGCCGGTAGGCGGCGAGCGCGCCGATGCCGAGACCGACGATGCCGGCCGCCGGTGCGCCGCCCGACTTTTCGAGATAGCGGCCGATCGGCGAGTCGCGGTGATAGTACGCGAGCGGCTCGCTGCGCCGCCCGGGATCGAGGCTCTCGACGCCGTGGACGGTGTTGCCGTGGAACAGCCGCCGGAGTCCGCCGCGGTCTTCGACGTGGTAGATCCCGTAGAACGTGCGCGAGCCGTAGACGTCGGCGGCATCGCCAGCGAAGATCGCCGTACCGAACGCCGCCAGCGCCAGCGCCGCCGTGCCTGTCGCAGCGGCAATTCGAAGCGGACGGCCGCGAAGCCACGCCGTCCACCGCGGCGCATCGTGGACGACGAACGCCGCAACGATCAGCGCCGCGGCGAACGCGAAGTCGATCGAATGCGACGCGAGCCAGCCGAACGCGACCGGCGCGACGAGGCCCACCAGCACGCTGCCGAGCCATCCGCCGAGCGAAATCGAAAGATAGAACGTGCCGAGGAATCGCGGATCCGCGGGCCGGCCGCGGATCAGCCGGTCGTGGCACATCATGCATGCGACGAACAGGATTGCGTTCTGGAGCGCGATGGTCGCGATCTCCGGCCGGATCTGGCGGGCGATTGCCACGAACGACGCGATCGCGATCGCAGTGCCGCCGAACGTCCACGCGCGAACGGCTCTTTCGGACGGCGGAGTCGGCGCGAAGCAGATGATCAGTGTGACCAGATAGAGCGTCAGCGGCAGGATCCAGATCAGCGGCACCGGTGCGTCGGTGGAGACGACGCTCGTCACCACCATCAGCAGCGCATTGGCTCCGCCGGAAAGCAGCAGCCATTCGGCACGCGCGGACGCACCGATTGGCGGAAGCCGTTCGTCGAGCGGCGACGCTCGCACCAGCTCCGGAGCAGGCGAATCGCGGGCGACGCGGCGGCTCGCCGCAGCCAGCGACCAGACACACCAGACGTTGAGCAGCGCATACAGTCCGTAGCCTGCGTACCAGAGCAGGAGCTGCGCAGGCAGGTCGAGGCGGCGTTCGATCACGAACGGGTACGTCATCAGTGCGGCGAGCGCACCGGCGTTGGAAAGGCCGTACAGGAAGTATGGGCTCGACCGGCGCGGATGATCGGTGGTCGCGAGCCACGCCTGGCAGATGACGCTCGTCGTCGACAGCGCGATGAACGGCACGCCGGCCGAGAGCATCAGTGCCGACAGGATGCGTGCAACCGGCGGCAGATCCGGCTGCCACAGGCGGAACGGAAAGAATGCGATCGGCACGAGCACGAACGCGACGTGCGCCCAGCGATAGCCGCCGCGCGCGATGCGCCCGGACGCGGCTGCCGCATAAAGATACCCGGCAAAAAGCGCGCCCTGATAAAACATCAGGCACGTCGTCCATACCGATGCGCTGCTGCCGAACGCGGGCAGAAGCAGCCTCGCCATCACGAGCTCGACCTGGAACAGCAGGAACGAACCGACGAGCACCAGCAAGCCGAACGGCGCAGCCGAAAAAGCGGGCGCCGGCGCGGCCGCGGCCTCCCTCGCAGGCGGTGCCGCCGCGCTGCCGGCATTCGGCGCAGAGGAACGGACAGAAGAGTTGGAACGTTGATCGGGCATCCGTGATCGAAGTCGTCGCAGGCAATGCGCTCGACGCGGAGCGATCGTAACCGTCGTCACGCCCCGATGCGATTTGACGGCTCACGTTGACCGCGATGGTCCGGTCGTTGTACAGGCTCTCTCCTCATGGACTGGTGGATCTGGATCATGATCGGCTTTGCGTTTCTCGCGGCCGAAACCGTCACACCGGGCGGATTCTTCGCGTTCTTCTTCGGAGTCTCGGCGATCCTCGTCGGAATTCTCGACGCGATCGGCATCAGTGGCCCGGCGTGGGGCCAGTGGCTGCTGTTCTCGCTGCTGAGCGTCGCGATGGTCCTGTTCGTCCGGCCGACGATCGCGAGCCGCTTCGCCGGAAGCGCCGGCGGCAACACGCCGCTGCCCGAGCTGGTCGGAAACGTCGCCGTGCTGCTCGAGGACCTCGAGCCCGGCGCGGTCGCCAAGGCCGAGCTTCGCGGCACGTCGTGGAGCGTGCGCAGCCGCCACGGCGAACGCATCGCGCGCGGCACGCGCACGACCGTCGAGCGCGTCGAAGGCCTGACGCTCTGGATCGTTCCCTAGATGCGCGTTCCGTTGCGCTGACCTGACCGGATCCGCCGCAGCTACAGGAGATCAGACCGATGCCGGAAACCCTTCTCGTCTTCGTCACGCTTGCAGCCCTGGTGCTGTTCCTCGTCGCAAAAACCGCGGTCGTCGTTCCGCAGCAGAACGCGTACGTCGTCGAGCGGCTCGGCAAGTTCAGCGACACGCTCGGAGCGGGCTTTCACATTCTCGTGCCGTTCGTCGACGTGATCCGCTACCAGCATTCGCTCAAGGAAACGGCGGTCGACATCCCCGAGCAGATCTGCATCACGCGCGACAACGTGCAGGTCCATGTCGACGGCGTGATCTACCTGCAGGTCCTCAACGCCGAGCGCGCGTCCTACGGCGTCAACGATTACCTCTTCGCCATTTCGCAGCTCGCGCAGACGACGCTGCGCAGTGAGATGGGCAAGATCGAGCTCGACCGCACGTTCGAGGAACGCAGCCACATCAACGTGCAGGTCGTCAACGAGCTCGACAAGGCGTCCGAGCCGTGGGGAATCAAGGTCCTGCGCTACGAGATCAAGAACATCACGCCGCCGGCCGACATCCTGGCCGCGATGGAAAAGCAGATGCGCGCCGAGCGCGAGAAGCGCGCCGTGATCCTGACGTCCGAAGGCGAGCGCGACGCCGCGATCAACGTGGCCGAAGGCGAAAAGCAGCAGATCATCAAGTCGTCCGAAGCCCACAAGCAGCAGCAGATCAACGAAGCTGAAGGACAGGCTGCGGCCATACTTTCCGTAGCTGCGGCAACCGCCGACGGAATTCGCCGCGTCGCCGAAGCGATCAACGTCGCAGGCGGCCCCGCCGCCGTGCAGCTACGCATCGCAGAGAGCTACATCGAGCGCTTCGGCCAGCTCGCCAAAGCCACCAACACGGTCATCCTTCCCGCGAATGTCGCCGATGTGGCATCGATGATCGCAACCGCGATGAATGTGATTCCGAAAACAGCCGATCGGCAGCTGTGAGAAAAACTCGCTGATTAGTTTTTTCACACTCTAAGACCACGTCACACCGATGCGCGCACGATGCGCAGTGCAGACGAAATGTGTCTTCCCCCACGCGTGAATCGTTGCATACGTGCATCGATGATCACGCAATCGAAGTAGGCGACCACTCAGCCGAGAAGTATTTCCACAACGCACCACGCATCCGTAGCGAGTTGTGTTTACAGGTTTGCGACTGCGTTCTACGTTCAGCGCGTCACGGCTGGCCGCCGTGATGTGCCGGGGGTGCGGGGGCATCGACGACACAACGGGATGTCGGGGCGGACATTCCACTTAGCACGACCTGAAACACGAGCATGGCCTTCGCGCCGCGCTCGAGCGGACCCGCAAGGGCCCGATGGCATCGCTTTGCGCGCAAAAGGTCAGTGTCGCGGGCGATCCTTTGACGGGGTGGAAAAATGCAACTCGACAGCCCGACTTCGTCCAGCCGCGAACGCGGCGCAATCGCCATTTTCCTCGCACTGACGCTGGTCCTGATCCTCGGGGTCGCGGCTTTCGTCATCGACATCGGAGGCGGGCTCGTCACCCGCGCGCAGCTCCAGAACGTGAGCGACGCGGGCTCGCTGGCGGCAGGTCGCGAGCTGGTGCGGATCTACCAGGCGCTGCCGGCGACGACGAACAACAAGACGTACATGCTCACGCCGGGCGACCAGGCCCGCATCTTCGGCAAGGCGTACGAGTTTGCGGGCGCGAACAAGGCCGGGGGTGTGGCGATCTCGGTTCTCGAGCCGGACCTCATTTACGGCACGTACGATCATGCGACCGGCGAGGTCACCCCGACGACGACCGGTGTGCGCGCGATCAAGCTGCTCTCTCGCCGCGACGATACGGCAAACGGCGTCGTCGAAACGACGCTCGGCGGAGTCCTCGGCGTTCAGACGCTGTCGGTGCGGGCATCGGCCGCCGTCGGAATCAGTGCGCTCGGCACGATGGCAGAAGGGGACGCAGATGTGCCGGTCGGCATCTCGTCGCACTGGTTCGACTCGAACGCGTGCAGCCCGACGTCGACGATCAAGTTCTTCCCGACCGGTACCGCCGACGGGTGCGCAGGCTGGCATACGTTCATCGAATCTCCGGCGAGTGCAGCGCGGCTCGGAAGAATCCTCGATGCGCTTCGCACGGACACCTACGAGTCGCCCGAGACGACCGCAGGCCAGACGTCGTACAATTTTACCGGCGGCACGGTCTCATCGCGGTTCAGCGACATGAAGGCGCTCTACGACGCGAAAAAGGACGGTAACGGCGACTGGTCGGTGCTGGTGCCGGTCTACCAGGACTCGACCTGCAACAACCCGAACGGCGCGCTGCCGATCATCGGTTTCGCTCGTGCGCGCATCTACCAGGTCACGACGGCGCCAAGCCCGACCATCCTGGCCAACGTCGAGTGTGGCGTCGTCAGCGACGGCGCGGGGAACGGGCCGAATGATTATGGGACGCTCTACGCCAGCCCCGGCATGATCCAGTAGCGCGGACGCGGATAAGGGCCGATCTACTTCGTTCGAACGCGGGCCGGTCGCTGCGACGTGGCTCCGCCACGCCTCGCTTCCTTTCCCCGCGTTCTGCCTCGTATCTCGACCCTTCTCCGCGCCCGCGGGTTGGTGGTGGGTCGTGTTTTGCGTCGCGGTTTTTTTGCGTCGGGAGTTGGGGGCTGAGGTTCAGGTTTGCGGGTGCTTGTCATCGCTCGGGGGTTCGTGGGCGATGAAGGAGGGGACGGCGACCTTTTCTACGGCTTGGTCGTCGTGGCCGGGGATTACGATCAGGTGGGGCTCGAGCATCGCGAATTTTCGGATGCGCCAGATCTGTTCCCACCACAGGGTCATGTTGGCGGCGGAGATCGGCATCGCGGGCCATTTCCAGCTCTGGGCGGTCCAGGCGGCGTCGCCGGTCAGGAGGAACGGGGCGTCGGCGGTCTTGATGATGAGGCCGGTGCTACCCGGCGTGTGACCCGACAGGTCTACGGCAAGCAGTGAGCCGTCGCCGAGAAGGTCGTGCGCGGCGAAAAGAGTCGCGAGCGGCTTCTCGTTCTGGAAATCGATGGTCTGCCACTGGCCGATCTTCATCAGTGGGTCGACGTCGACGAAGTCCATCTTCGAAAGGCCGGTCAGCACCCAGTTCTTCTCGTTGGCCGAGACGATGACGGTGGCGTTCGGGAAATCGGGGATCGCGCCGGTGTGGTCGAAGTGCAGGTGCGACAGCACGACCTTCGTAACGCCGAGCGGATCGAGTCCGGCGGCGCGCATCTGCTCGGCAAGGCCCGCGCCGGCGGGAACGTCGAGCATGCCGAGCTTTGCGCCGAGCCATCCGACGTAGTGCTCCGGCTCGGTGCGCGCGCGCTGGGCGATTCCGGTATCGAACACGACGAGGCCGGCGGTCGGGTGCTCGATCACGAACGCCCACGCACCCATGTCGATCATCGACGTCCAGCTGCCGCCGGCGAATGCCGCGCCCTGAGGCGTACGGACAGCGCCGGTACGGAACGCATGGATCCGGATGCCCGAGAGGCCGTGGTATGGCTGCGGCCATCCCTCGAGCGTCGACTTGATCGGAGGAATCGGCAGCGGCTGCTGGCAAGCCGACAGGGAGACGAGGCAGAAGCAGAGCAGGGCGGCGGCGAGTCCGACGCGACGACCGCCGAGCGGCTTCAAGACCAGTAACATCCGTGCGAGTCGCGGGCGATTTCCGAAAGACACTCGTCGATCGAACCGGCGAACGGCTCCGCGCACGGCCCGCAGTACGCGGTCCAGCGACCGCTGCCGTTCTTCCAGAACAGCTGGTACGCATCGCCGCCGATCGCGCGAAGCTGTGCAAAGCGATTCTCGACGGCGTCGGCTGCGCACGTTGCGCGCTGCTGCATGGCGAGCGTGAACACGCCGTCGGCGCTCGCGTAGACGTGCAGCGCCTGTCGACAACCGATGCGCGTTGCCAGGTGACGCCTGGCAAGAGCCGGTATGAATTCGAAGACGGTGGCGAGTCTCGCTTGAAGCGGCGAGGCCGAGGTCAGCGGCATGGCGGCGGACCCTAGCCAAGGTGAAATCGAGGGGCAAACCGACTGTGCACCAGTTTCGCAACGCGGATCGCTGACGGTTATAAGTCAGCAGTGCGACTGACACGTTGTTCGCACCGCTGGTGACCCGTGGATGTGAAGCCGATGCGAGAGTTCCTCTGAAAGGATACGGCAAATTTCTTGCCGGAGCGGCCATTGCTGGCCTGCTCGTCCTGTCTGCCGTTCTCGCTGTGCCCGCCGTCACCGGCCGAACCCCGTTCTATACGCGAGGAGAGCCCCGCGAGGCGCTGGTCGTGCAGACCATCGTTCGCGACGGCCAGCTCGTGCTTCCGATGCGCAACGGCAACGAGCTGCCGTCCAAGCCTCCGCTGTTTCACTGGCTCGGCGCGCTCGCCAGCTTCCTGCACGGACGCGTCAGCGAAGGAACGATCCGCTTTCCGAGCCTCGTCGCCGCACTGCTCGCCGCGCTGGCCACCGCGCTCGCGGCATGGTCGTGGTGGGGCGCCGATACCGCGCTGATGACGGCCGTGGTGCTCGGCACGAGCTACCAGTGGCTCGCGTCGTCGGTCACTGCACGCGTCGACATGGTGCTGGCCGCTGCCGTCACACTGGCGCTGCTGTCGTTCGCGCGGGCGATCGAGACCGGCCGCAGCATCCCGGTCACGGTATTCGTGCTGCTGGTCGTCGCGACGCTCACCAAAGGGCCGATCGGACTCGTCCTGCCGTGCACGATCGCGGGCGTGACGCTGGCACTGCGCGGCGAGCTCGCGTTCCTCGGAATGCGCGAGGCGAGGCTGCTGCTGCTTGCGATCGCAGCGTCGTCGGCGTGGTACGTGGCGGCGTTCTTCGTCGGCGGCGATGCGTTTTTCGCCAAGCAGATCCTCAAGGAGAACGTGTTTCGTGTGCTCGATCCGGATTCGGTCGAAGCCGGACACGTGGCTCCGTTCTGGTTCTACGTACCGCTGATGGCCGCGGGCCTCGCGCCGTGGAGCCTGTTCATCCCGGGGCTCGTCGCTTTCGCGGTAACCAGACCGACGGGAGCGGACACAATGACGGACGGTGCGGGCGCTGCGGTGAGGGTCGTGGCGAGCTCGGCCGCGCCCACGACTACAGCGGCAGCAACTCAGGCGGCGACGACTGTGGCGGCTGCGCCGACGCCGTCGCTGCTCCGGCGCCTCGATCCGCACGTCGTCTTCGCGGTCGTGTGGGGCGCAGTCACGTTCGGAATCTTCTCGCTCGCCGGCTCCAAGCGTGCGGTCTACCTGCTGCCGGCCTACCCCGCCTACGCAATGCTGATCGCAAGGGCGTGGACGAGCGTCATGCGCAGCCGTACGGCGCCCGTTGCGGCCGCCCTCTTCGTGGCCGGCGCCGTGCTGTCGGCGGCCCTGCTTGTCGCGGTTGCGATCGTCGTCGTCGCGGGCGCCGCGGGTGTGCCGATCGACGGACGGCTCGCCCAGTTCGTCAGCAACGCCGACGTCAACAACGTGACGCCCGTGCTCGAAGCCACGCGCGAGCATCGCGCGATCATCATTCCGCTCGGGCTCGTGATGCTGTCGGCCGCATGGGTCACGGTCCGCTCCGCGCAGGGCCAGCGCTGGGCACGCGTCGCAGCCGCAACCGCATTGGCGATGATCGTGCTCCAGGCAACGCTTTCGACGACGCTGCTTCCGGCTCTTGCGTCCAAACGCAGCGCACGAAGCTTCATCAATCATGTGCAGGAGCTCGTTCCTGTCGAAGTGCCGCTGTCTTTTTACCGGGCCTTCGATTATGGGGCCGTGTTCTACCGGGGAGCGCCGATTCCCGTCCGGCAGGCGCTCACCGACGTTCCCGAAATCGACGGAGCATGGCTCCTGACCTGGCCCGCCTTCCTTTCGGACCTTTCCGAAGAAGTGCGGAAACTCGACACCGGCGGCGAAGCAGCCGGAGCGTACGAGGTCGAGGAGGCAATCGCCTCCAAGGACGTCGACCCTTCGGATCGAACTTCGCTCGTACTGGTGCGCATCAAGAGGCGGATCCCAGAGGATCAAACAGGGGATCGAACGGATGAGCGCTCCGGCGACCGAAACTGAGACTCCGGATCACGCCGAGCTTCGGGCGCTGCTCGAAGCCGGCGATGAAGCCGCTGCTCGCGCCGCGATCGCCGACCTGCATCCTGCCGACCTTGCCGACGTTCTCGATGCGCTCGACCAGCCCGAGCGCCAGCTCCAGCTTTTCCGGCTGCTCGAGCCCGAGACCGCCTCCGAAGTCGTCCGCGAGATCAGCGAGCATTCCAAGGCCTCGCTGGTCGAGCTGCTGTCGGACGCGCGCCTGTCGGCCGTCCTCGAACGGCTCGACACCGACGATGCCGCCGACCTGCTCGGCCATCTCGACGAGGACCGCAAGGACCGGCTGCTGCGGCGCACGAGCCCCGAGGCCCGCCGCAACGTCGCCGGGCTGCTGACCTACGCCGAAGACACCGCCGGCGGCATCATGAAGACCGAGGTCGCGACCGCGACCACGCTCTCGACCGTGCGCGAGGTCATCGAGTCGATCCGCCGCCACGCCGACGACTACCACGACATCCAGGAAATCTACGTCACCGACGAGCAGCGCCGCCTGAAAGGCGTCGTCCCGCTGCGCGAGCTGCTGCTGTTCGACGACGAGACGCCGCTCGAGCGCTTCATGCAGACCGAAACGGTCCCTGTCGACGTCGACATGGACCAGGAAGAAGTCGCGCGCGTGTTCGGCAAGTACGACCTCCTGTCGGTGCCGGTGCTCGACTCGCTCGGTCGCGTCGTCGGCCGCATCACCGTCGACGACATCGTCGACGTCATCGCGGAAGAGGCCACCGAGGACATCCTGAAGCTCGCCGGCGTCGGCGACGAAAGCTTCGTCGGCGCCAGCCCGTTCGATGCGGTCCGCTCGCGGTTGCCGTGGCTCGTATTCAACTTCGCGACCGCCGGTCTCTCGGCGCTGATCATCGCGCAGTTCGAGGAGACCATTCGCCAGGTCGCGGTCGCCGCAGCGCTGATGACGGTGATCTCGGCGATGGCCGGCAACGCCGGCACGCAGACGATGACCGTGCTCGTGCGCGCCATCGCGCTCGGCGAGGCGCGCGGTCCGCAGGCCCGCCGGCTGCTGGCCCGCGAGGCGCTGACGTCGCTGATCAACGGTGCGCTGCTCGGCCTTTCCGGCGCGCTGATCGTCTACCTGTGGCGAGGCGACGCGCGCGTCGCGGCCGTCATGGGGTTCGCGCTGCTCATCAACCTGCAGGTATCGGCGGCGGTCGGAACCATGGTTCCGCTGGTGCTGCGCAGCTTCTCGCTCGATCCGGCGGTCGCGTCGTCGGTCCTGGTGACGGCCGCGACGGACTGGGCAGGCTTTTTCGTGTTCCTCGCGCTGCTGAGCGTAATGCTGTGACGACCGGAGTTTCCGAACCTGCGGGAAGCGCGTGGGCGACCGCCACGACCTCCGGCAGGCCGCTGCGTGTCGCGGTCGTCGGCGCAGGTCCGGCCGGGTTCTATACCGTCGAAGCGCTGCTCAAGCGCAAGGACGTCGATGTCGACGTGGATCTGTTCGAGCGCCTGCCCGCGCCGTACGGGCTGCTGCGTTACGGCGTCGCGCCCGATCATCCGAAGATCAAGTCGGTCTCGGTCGCATACGACAGGCTCTGCGAGGATCCGCGCGTGCGCTTTTTCGGCAACGTCCATGTCGGCCGGGGTCTTGCCGTGAGCGACCTTCTCGCGTGCTACGACCAGGTGGTGTTCGCGACCGGCTGCGAGACCGACCGCCGCATCGGTGTGCCGGGCGAAGAGCTCGCCGGCAGCCTTTCGGCGACCGCGTTCGTCGCCTGGTACAACGGACATCCGGAATACCGCTCGCTTCCGGTCGATCTGTCGACCGAACGCGTCGTCGTCGTCGGCATCGGCGATGTCGCGATGGACCTCGCGCGCATCCTGCTGCGCAACCCGGACGATCTCGCGAACACCGACATCGCCGATTACGCGCTGGCCGCGCTGCGCACGAGCCGCGTGCGCGAGGTCGTGATCCTCGCGCGGCGCGGGCCTCGCCAGGCCGCATTTGCCGCCAAGGAGCTCGAGGACATCGCCGAGCTGCCGGGCGTCGGCGTCAGCGTCGATCGCGACCAGGTCACGCACGACCTCGAGACCGTCGATCCGCACCACGGAACCGAGCGCCACAAGCTCGAGGTGCTGGCCGCGATCGCGGACGCCGGTGACGGCGGCGCTCGACGCCGGCTCGAGATCCGCTTCCTTGCATCACCCGCGGCGATCCTTGGCGAGGGAGGCCGTACTGCCGCGATTCGCATCCAGCACAACGAGCTGATCCGCAGTGCCTCGAGCGACGTCGTCGCGCGCGGCACCGGCCGCTACGAGACGATTCCGTGCGGGCTCGTGCTGCGCTCGGTCGGCTATCGCGGGCTTCCGCTCGCCGGCCTGCCGTTCGACGAAGAGCGCGGCATCATCGCCAACGCGGGCGGGCGCGTGCTCGACGGCGGCGTAATCGTGCCGGGCCTGTACGTCTCCGGTTGGATCAAGCGCGGTGCGACCGGCGTCGTCGGTACCAACAAAGGCGATGCGGCGGCCACGGTCGCGAACATGCTGGAAGACGCGGCGACGACGCCCGCCCGCGATGCGGCATCCGTTTCGCGCGGCGCGATCGATCGCGTGCTCGGCGAACGCGGCATTCGCGTCGTCACCTGGGACGGCTGGAAACGCATCGACAGGGTCGAGCGCGAGCGCGGTGCGGCCACCGGCAAAGTCCGCGAAAAGCTGACCGACATCGAAGCCTGCCTCGAAGCCGCCGGCGTCTGAGCTGGAAAATCGGGGACAGACACCGATTTCGCGAAATCGGTGTCTGTCCCCGATTTCGGCTAGCGGCGTCAGATCTCTTCGAAAAGCGTGCGGTACGAAATCAGCTCGACGTTGCTCGTCGCGAGCGCGTCGCGTACGCGGCGGCTGGTGACGATCGCCGCCTCGGCGACGCCGTCGAACTGCGGCAGCAGCGAGCCGGGCCGCGCGACCAGCTCGGTGACGCCGGACGGCAGCGACGACAGCCGCTTTGCCACATCGCCTTCGGTGGCCGGACGGATCGGGCTCAGCACGTCGACACGATCGGGGCCGACGAACGACCGCGCGCGAAAACCGCCGTAACGGATCATCGTGCCGATCAGGTCGCGCTCGACGCGCGCTTCGAAGCTCTGCGGTCCCGAGCGCTTCTCGTAATCGACGAGATGCGTGCACGGCCGCCGCAGCGCGTGGATCGGATAGTCCTCGGCCAGCTCCTTCAGCAGCGAAAGCACCGTCGGATGCAGATGCAGGTTGTGGTGGCCGGTGACGAAGCTGAGGTACAGGCTCGTCGACAGAAACTTCTCGACCTGCGCGCGGATTTCGGCCTTGAGCTGATCGCGAAGGCCGCCGCTGCGGCGGTAATGCCACGCGGCTTCGAGCGGCCGGTCGACGAATCGCCCGGTGCTGTCGACGAGGTCGCGGATGTGACGGCGCGGCAGCGTGGAGTGCCCGTCGCACAGGACCAGCTGCAGGCCGACCGACAGGCCAGGCCGGATGCGTGCCGCCACCGCCGCCGAATGCGAACCGGTCGCAGAGACCCGCAGGCTTGCGCTCGTCACCACGCCGCTTTCGTACCCGGCAACGACAGCGTCGTTGATCTCGGGCCAGAGACCGAAGTCATCGGCAGTAATGATGAGGCGGGGTTTCTTCATGCGGGGACGGAACGGCGGCTCGAAGGGCCGCGCCGGAGGCCGTCGCGGGCGGTTGGCACCGGTTCGAGCCGGTGCAGGTGGATATCAGCCGACCATTTCGCGGGCAAGCAGGCGCTTCTGGTAGAAACTCTGCAATTCCGATCGGTTGAGCAGACCCGCCACGGTGCGTGCATGTTTGTCTTCGACGACGACGATTTCCTCGACGCCGTGCAGGACGACCATCTGCAGCGCATCGTAGAGGCTGTCGCCGAGACGCAGCACCGGACCGTCGCGACGCACCAGCTCGCGCACGCTTCGGTCGGCCCACGAATGGCTCTCGAGCAGCACCGCACGCAGGTCGACCATGCCGACGGTGCCGACGAGGCCGTCGTCGTCGTCGACGACCGGAAACACCGCATGCCGTGACTCGCTGACCGTGCGCACGAGCTCGGCAACCGAAGCATTCTCACGAACCGGCGTGATGTCGCGCGCGACCAGGCTGTGGACGAAAAACTGCCGGAGCACGCGCGTGCGGCCATCCGAATGCAGATGCAGCCCGCGGCGCGCGAGGTCGTACTCGTCGATGCTGGTGGGGACCAGCTGGCGTGCGACCGTGGTGGCCGTGATCGCGGTGATCATGATCGGCACCACGACGCTGTAGTCGCGCGTCAGCTCGAAGAGCAGGAAGATCGCCGTCATCGGCGCATGCGTCGCGGCAGCGAGAAGCGTTCCCATCCCGACCAGGCCGAATGCGCCCGGATGCGCGATCGAACCGGGCAGCACGTGGTTGACGACGACGGCGAAACCGGCGCCGAACGCAGCGCCGATGAACATCGCCGGAGCGAACACTCCACCCGACCCGCCGAAGCCGAGCGTAACGCCGGTCATCACCAGCTTCACGAGCGCCAGCGACAGCAGCAGGCGCGCGCCCATTTCGCCGAGAAAGAACTGGTTGATCACGTCGTAGCCGCTGCCGCCGATCTGCGGGAACAGGACGAGCGCGGATCCGACGATCACCGCACCGGCGACGGGCCGCAGCGCGACCGGAATCGCCGACGTGCCGACCCAGTCCTTGATCGCGTAGAACCCGCGCAGGAACGCGACGGCGACCGGACCGCTGGCGATGCCGAGCAGCAGGTAGAAGACCAGCTCGTGGTTGATCGGAAACTCGAAGTGCGGCGCGGCAAGGACCTGGTGGTAGCCGGTCAGATACTGCGACGTGATCGTCGCAACGCATGCTGCGACCACCAGCAGCGTCAGCGACTGCAGCTGCGACTGGCCGAGCAGCACGATCTCTTCGGCAAACATCACGCCGGCGATCGGCGCACCGAACGTCGATGCGATCGCCGCGGCCGTTCCCGATGCGATCAGCACGCGCAGCCGCTCGGGCGACGGCCGCAGCAGCCGGCTTACCGTCGATCCGATCGCGCCTCCGATCTGCGCAACCGGACCTTCCACCCCGGCGCTCATTCCGGAGCCGAGCGTGATCGCACCGGTGATGGTTTTCAGCGTGATCCAGCGCCTTCGGATGTATCCGCCGCGCACGTTGACGATCTCGAGGAAGCGCGGCAGCCCGTATCCGTGGATCTCGCCCGGAAACCATCGGTCGAGCAGCACCAGCAGCGCCATGCCCGACATCGGCACCAGCGGAATCAGCCACCAGTTGGCGCCGAGCGCCGCCGTCCCGTCGGCGAACACGTCGGTGGTGACGCTTCGCGCGGGAATACCGAGCGCACCGCCGAGCGATCCCCAGAAAACGAAGTGCGCACCTTCGATGGCCGCATGAAAAATGAAGTTGGCGAATGCGGCGGCAATGCCGATCACGATCGCCGCCGCCAGAAGCCAGCCGTCGCTTTCGTGAATGTAGCCGGGGAGCTCGCTTCGATCAGCCGGTTCCGTCACCGCGCAGCGTCCGCGGTCGAGTAGCGACGCCTGTTCTCACGACGCGCCTGGTTCGGACGGAGGCGCGTCACCGCGACACGCCTTTGGCTTTGGCGATGCGATGCACGGTGGCGCCCTGCTGCCTGCGCTGGCTGCCGAGCTCGTCGAGACGAACGGCAAGACGCTCGCGACCGGCGAGCAGGCTGGCTTCGTCGCCTTCCTCGAGCGGAATCAGGAACTCGCCACCGGTCGGATCGGCTTCCTGCAACCAGACGGCGAGAATCGTGCTCGCGTCGGCGATCGGAAGCTCGTCGCGCGGCGGAATCTGCCCGGCCCACACTCCGCGCACCGATGCGGCGACCTGGTCGATGCCGGCGCGGCTCGAAACCGTCCATGTGCCGATGCAGCGTCCCGCGACCACGGCCGCGACGAATACGCCGGGCAACGGACCTGGCGCGCCGGGTGCAACCGCGAGATAGTGAAGCGCGTTGACGAGCCAGTGCGAGCGCTGGGCGAGCCGCTCGAGCCGGCGCGCCGCGGCCTGGAAGCGGCCGTAGTCGCTCGCACCCGAGACCACTCCCGCAGCGGCCATGAGCTCGCGCGGACCGAAGCGGCTGCGCAGGCAGCGATCGAGCGCGTCGATCTGCGCGGCATAGTCGTCGGCCGACACGCTGGCGTTGCACGGGCTCGTGCAGCGTCCGGCCGGACCGAGCTCGCACGGCTGACACGCAGGGTCCGGACGCATCAGGCCGGGGCACGTGCGCAGACGGAACGCGGCCGCAACCAGCTCGGCGGCATCGTCCGCGAACGCGCGGCCGCGAAGCGGGCCGACGTAAAGTGCACCGTCGGCGGATACGCGTCCGGCGACGAAAACGCGCGGGAACGGAGAGCGCACCGTGACCTTGACGAACGAGCTTCGCGGAAGATGGCGATCGCCGCGATTGTACGCCGGCTCGAGACGATGGACTTCGGCGGCCTCGACGAGCGCCGCTTCGAGCGGCGAGCCGCACGCCGTGAACGAAACTTCCCAGGTCTTGGCGACCATCGCGAGCTGGCGATCGCTCATGTGATCGATGTCGAGGAAATACTGCAGCACGCGCTCGCGCAGATTGGCGGCGCGGCCGACGAACAGCGGATCTTCGTCGCGCCCGATCAGGCGGTAGACGCCGGGCCCTTCGGGCAGATCTTCGAGATCCGCCTGGCGTACGCGGATTTCGAGCCGCCGCGGCGCGACCGGATCCTCCTGGGCCTCGATCAGATGATGCACGGTGGTCGCGCCGCGTTCCTGAAGGATCGGAACGAAGCGCGCGAGCAGGTCGACGGTTCGCTCGGCGTCGGCCATCGCGCGATGGCGCGTGCCGGACGTGAATCCGAAATGCTCGCTCAACGCCTCGAGCGACGTGCGGCGCTGCTCCGGCATCAGCCGCTGCGCGAGCTTGACGGTGCACAGCGCAGGCAGCCCGAGCGGACGGCCCAGCCATTTGCGGCACGCGTAGTCGAGAAGCCGCGCGTCGAACGCAGCGTTGTGCGCGACCAATACCGCGCCTTCGGCGAATTCGGCGAACTTTCCGATCACGTCGCGAAGCGGCGGTGCGTTCGCCACCATCGCATCGGAGATGCCGGTCAACTTCGTGACGAAGCCGGGAATCGGCCGGCCGGGATGAACCAGCGTCTCGAAGCGGCCGACTTCGTGAAGGCCTTCGAGGCGGATCGCGCCGATCTCGGTGACGCCGCCGTCGTCGGGACGATGCCCGGTGGTCTCGAGATCGACGACCACGAACGGCGCGCTTGCGAGCGGCGCATCGAGCACGTGCTCCTCGACAAGCTGCCAGATGCCGTCGTCTTCGCGGAAGCGCGGATCGTCGGCGAGAAGCGATGCCAGGAACCTGCGGCCGAACGGCGTGTCGCGACCGCGACCGACGAAGACGATGTCGAGCATCTCCGCCGCCGTCGACATTCCGCCGTGCGAGCTCAGGAGTCGGTGCAGGGTGGCTCTCATGATTCGGGACCCCGCCGCTCAGAATTCGACGAGGAAGCTCTCGAGCTCTTCCGCGGCGACGTCCATCATCTGGATCTTCGCGCGATCATAATCGCCGACCGGATAGTAGACGTAGCCCGTTACCGATGCGCCGGGTGTCAGCTTCGCGGGCTTGAGCTCCTTGTCGACGATGATTTTCTTTGCGGATTCGACGTTGCCGACGTCGGTCTGCGAACCGCTCGAGCCGGCCTTGGCCGCAAGCTTTGCCGCCGCGTCGGCCGGGGACAGGCGCGTCGCCACGTCGCCCGCCTTGGTTCGAAGCGTCAGGCCGTCGAGCGCGAACGTGTAACTGCGCTTGCTGCCGTTGCGAATCGTCACACGGATCGGAAGGATGCCGGCTGCGGCAAGATCCGCATCGAAGTCGAGCACCGTCTCGAAGCCGTGCTGCGGCTGCACTTCGACCAGCACGTCGCCGCTCGGAACCGGTGCGCCTTCGGTCGCCGCCTGCGCGAGATTGAGCGCCGGAGTTTCGCGGCCGGTGACCGAGCCGCGATCGATCTTGAGCCCGCTGCGTCCGGTCACGGAAAGGAAGATTCCGCGCTCGAAGATCTTGTCGCCCATCGATGTCTGCGACGGGTCGATCGTGACGCCCTGGTCGGTGCACGAGATCGTCACTTCCCCGCGGCGGTCGCGCCCGACGGCGGAAAGATGACCGGGCGTACCCGGGTGCGCCTGATTGAACGACGTGACCTTCATCTGCATGTCGCCGACCGCGTCGTAGACGTAGCGGTTGGCTTCGTCGCAATTGATCTCGGCGCTGTGGACGACGTACGACTGCGAAACCGGCGTGCATCCGGCGACGACCGCACCAAGCAGGAACGACGCGATGCGTCCTGAGAATTGGCTCGCGCGACGATGATGGGAAGAATCGGCGACGCGACGCTCAGGGAGACGGACGATCACGCCGGCATTGTAGGCCCGCCGCGCTGCCGGTGGAACATGAGCGCGGCATTCTCGAGAACTGCTGCCGCATTGAGCAAGGCGACGCCCAGCATCGCCGACTCGAGCAGCCTCGGCCCGAGGTCGACGTCGGGCAGCATCTCGAGTGCGCCGAGGATCGCCAGGCCGTAGTTGGCAACGCCCGCTGCGTGGCCGCGCGGCGATCCCTCGGGCTTGCGCGCGGCACGCAGGTCCATGCAGAGCCTCGCGAAGTAAATGCCGAACGACGCCAGCAGCGCGTAAACCGGCACGCGGTTTACGCCGTCCCAGTGTCGCAGCAGATTTCCCCAGACCGGCGGCGACCACAGCTCGGCGCCCGCGTAGAACAGGAACATGCACAGCAGAAAGCCGAAGTCGCAGAGATTGTCGACGAGGCGTCCCGCGTAGTTTTCCCATCGATCGGCGTGCTTCGCCGCGGCTCCTTCGTCGACGCCGAGCGCGGGAGCCCGGCCACGATCGATGGCGCGGGCAACGCGGCCATCGACGAAGTCGCTGACGCACGCGACCGCCACGATCAGAAGCGGCACCGTGGAGCTCGTCGAGACGGCTCCGGACAAAACATAAAGACCGAGAACGGGGCGCAGGAGGCTGATCGCAGACGGCAGGAGAGCAGGCAAGGCCGCAGTCCGTTTCTTCAGGATGGCGCGGAACGCATGCGCGCGTCCCAGCATGCGAAGTGCCCGGAGGCGACCCGATCGACTCGTCCCGCATCGACGAGCGAGGCCACGTAGACGTTGCTCTGCGCGCGCGACGCGATCGGCGCACCGCCCTCGACTCCCATGTGGCCGGCGAACACGAGACGCGTGCCGTCGGCCGAGATCGGAGGGTGCGACACCGCGAACTGATCGAAGAACCACGAGAAGTAGACGAGCTCGCGGCTCGGATAGAAGTTGCTTCCGAGTCGCCGCTTTTCGCATCCGTGGGTTTCGATCACCGTCCAGCACATGCCCGCTTCGTGATCGAAGGCCATCGTGACGAGCCGCTTTGAGCACGGCGTCCAGAAGAAGCTGACGATTTCCGTGTCGTCGACGATGCGCGCGTCACCGGTTTCGACGTCGACCAGCGTGATGCCGGAATAGACGTGCGGCGAGTCTCCGAGTGCCTGCGACAGCGCCAGCGTGCGGCCGTCCGGCGACCACAGCATCGCCGTCTGACCGTGAACCTGGAGCATCACGTCGATGCTGCCGTCGTCCAGACGGTAGAGCGCAAGGTACTCGCCGGCGGGATCGCTGGCATCCACGTAGGCAAGGCGGCTGCCGTCGGGCGACCAGGTCGGCGTGCGGAATTCGCCCGGAGTCAGCTCGACGAGTTTTCGGATCGGCACGCCCGCGCCCTGGCGGTTCGACGCGCCCGCACCCTGATTGATCGGTGCATCACCGCCGACCTGAAAGACCGACAGGCGCGCGTCTTCATAAATGCTGGAGCTGCCGCCGGTGTGCACAGCGAGATAGCTGGCACGCGGAGACCACGACCAGAAAAGCGGCGCGCCGCGATCGACGAGCGTCGTCCGCCCCGGGCGGTCGACGCTGGCGACTTCGAGGTGAAGCTCGTCCTTGCCCTGCAGCAGGATCGCGATCGAGCGCGAGTCGGGTGACCAGCTCTCGCAGACCGGCGCGGCTGCTTCGGTCATGCGCCAAAGCTCGCTCATGCGGATGCCGTCGTTGGCGACCGTGTACAGGCTGGCTTCGGGCACGCTGCCCGAGCGGACGCCGAAACAGGCGATCTGCGAGCCGTCGGGCGAGTACGCAGGCCAGACGTAATGAAGCCGGTCCGAGCTCGACAGCTCGTTCCAGCCCCAGGTCAGCTTGCGGGTCGGGCTCCCGAAGTTCGATTGATAGACGTCGCCGTCGTCTCCGACATAAAGCAGACGACAGGCTTGCTCCGCTTCCAGCACCACCACCTCCGCATCCACAGCCTCCAGCCAGAGCGCAGCGGCCGTCCCGGGACGAGGACGGGCCATTGCGCCGGAGCGAAGCCACAACTTGTCTCGGCAAAAGTGGAAGTAGCGCTTTCGATTACCGCGCTCAGGTCCCCAGAGGACCAGCTCCACCGTGCTCGACGTCGATTCGAGTCTTACTCGAACTGCCGGCTCGCATCAACACAACCAGTGCGCCGACTCCGCCGTCGCAGGCTCTCGCGCTGGCGAATGCGAGCACCCGCCGCGAGCTCGGTCCGCGCGCGAGCCACGCCGGCACGCGTTCGCGCAGCACGCCCTGTCCGTTTGGCGAGTTTTTCCCTTTGCCGGTGACGATCAGCACGCAGCGATGACCCTTTTTCTGCTGTTCGGCGAGGAATTCGTCGACCGCGCGGCGAGCGTCCTCGAACGGCATCCCGTGCAGATCGAGGTGTGCAGAGATCGCGAATTCGCCTTTCTCGAGACGACCGAGCGTCTCGAGGCTGACGCTCGCCGCTCGCGCCCGCACGTGATGGTCTTCGTAGGTGACGTCGAAGCCCTCGCCGCGAGCCATCGCGGCTACCTCTTCCTGGCGGCGCGCCTCGATGTGGGAGAGATCGGGGGGACGGCGGATCCGTACCCGCGTCGAAAGCTGGGCCATGCGCGACGCACCGGCGCGCGAGGTCGCCAGCAATTCTTCGTCGGACATCGCGGGCCCAGCCGCCGATGGCGCGGCTGCCACGCGAGGCGTTGCAGCCGCAACAGCCTTTGGTTGCACTATCGGAGGCCGGGGTGCGGAAACCGGACGGGGCGCCGGCGCTGCAACGAAGGACTTCGCGAAGTCGCGAAACGGCGAGTGGAACGGCGCTTGAACCGCAGGCGCCGGCCCGCTCTTGTCGCGTTTGCCCGAACCCACAATGTCCTCCCGGCGTTTGCGCGCAGATGCGCGAAAACCAGTGGTCAGGATACGGGTCGTAGACTCTTACCGCCAGCCGGCATTCAACAGTTGCCCGCCGAGCCATATCGCGCCGCGTTGGATGCAGGAGACGAGGACGTTAGGATCGGCCCCATGCAAGCGAAGCGTCCTGCAACATTCTCGCTGTTTCTCCCACAGGCCGGATTCCCGCATTCGATGCTGCGCGAGCGCGCGCTGCTGCTCGAACAGCTCGGCTACGACGGGCTGTGGCTGGTCGATCACTTCTGGGCGCGCGGCCTTCCCGATCTCGAGTTCGTCGAAGGCTGGACGACGCTCGCGGCACTGGCCGAAGCCACGTCCAGGCTGCGTCTCGGGCTTATGGTGACGTGCAACTCGTACCGAAACCCCGCGCTGCTCGCGAAGATGGTCTCCACCGTCGATCGCATCAGCGGCGGACGCGTCGAGCTCGGAATCGGCGCCGGCTGGATGGACGAGGAATACCGCGCGTACGGCTACGATTTCCCGTCCATGGGCACGAGGCTCGAGCAGCTCGAGGAAGGCCTCGAGATCGTGACGCGCATGTTCTCGGAGCGCCGCACGACGTTCGAGGGCCGGCACTATCGCGTCGTCGACGCGCCGAACTCGCCGAAGCCGGTGCAGCAGAAAGTCCCGATCACGATCGGCGGCGCCGGCGAAAAGAAGCTTCTGCGGCTCGTCGCGCGCTACGCTTCGCGCTGGAACTGCCCGATGAGCAACGCACACGAAATCGAGCGGCTTTGCGGCGTGCTTGCCGCCCATTGCAGCGACGTCGGCCGCGACGCCGGCGAGATCGTCGTCAGCGAGCAGATGATGGTCGTCATCGGCCCCACCGAGGCCGAGTTCGAGTCGAAGTTCGAAACCGCCAAGGTGATGCTCGGCGGCTTCGCCGACGTCGGCGCGGTCGCAGTGGCCGGAACGCCGGACCGCGTGATTGCCGGGCTGCGCGCGAAGATGGACCGCGGCGTCACCGACTTTGCAGTGATGTTCGGAGATCTCGGACTCGACGACACGCTCGAGCTGTTTGCGCGCGAGGTCATGCCCGCGCTGCGCTGATTTGCAGGCTCAGCTCGCCGCGCGCGTCGTGGCGACCAGGCGCTTGCTGTCGGCCTGCAGGTACTCGATGAAGCGCTCGACAGCCGGGCTGAAGTGCTTGCCGGTGCGGTAGATGATCCCGATCGGACGCGTGATGCCGCGGTCGTTGAGCTCGATGCGCACGAGCGAGCCCGACTGGATCTCGTGCGCGCAGGCCTTGTCCGGAAGGATCGCGATGCCGGCGCCGACCTCGACAAGGCGCTTGACCATCTCGATGTTGTCGAGCTCGGCCACGTACTGCACCGCGACCTGCTTTTCGTTGAACAGGCGGTCGAGCGCGAGACGTGTCGGGATGCCTTTTTCGAAACCGACCATCTTCTCACCGTCGAGATCGGTCACGGCGATGCGCGGCTTGTCGGCGAGCGCATGACGCGGCGAGCAGACGACCACGAGGCGATCGGTGCGGAAATCGAGCACCGTGATCTGTGCGCGCGCGGTCGGGTACGCGACGATGCCGAGGTCGACGTTGCCGCGCAGCACCTGCTCGTACACGTGACTTGCGCGGTCGTATTCGAGGTAGACGTTGACGTGCGGGAAATCGGCGAAGTAGTGCTTGAGCGGCTCGGAAAGCTCGTAGAGACCGATGCTGTGCACCGTCCCGACCCGTATGCTTCCGGTCACGACGTTGCTCAGCCCCTGCAGCTGCGCCTCCATCTCGTTGAAGCTGTGAAGGATCTCGCGACACGAGCGATGCAGGATCTCACCTGCGGCGGTCGGCCGGACGCTGCCGCGCTTGCGCTCGAGCAATCGCTTGCCGTAGCGCTCCTCGAGGCCGCGGATCTGCTGGCTGACGGCGGACTGCGTGATGAAGTTCTGCGATGCGGCCAGCGAGAAGCTCTGGTTTTCGACGACGTCGCAGAAGATCTTGAGCGTTTCGATGTGCATGGCGCGGCTCCGGCCGTATTACCGGCCTTAACGTTCCGGCAAAAATATTTCGCGAATTCTTATAGCGAGGCGATTTCCGACAGCCAAGCGATGCGGGCTAACCCTGTCGATAAGCCCGGCTTCATGGCGGCCCTCTGCACGGCATCGCCGGCGCCATTTGGCCATGTCCGCCGCGATGCTAGACAGGCGCGCCGGAATGCAGCGGCGGGCGGTGCGGTAGAGGGGCCTGCATGGAAGCGGAGCGGGAGTGGAGATGAAAGGAACCAGCAAACTACACGTGCTGCTGCTTGCCGGCGGCCGATCGGCGGAACATCCGATCTCGCTCCGCTCCGGTGCCACGGTGCTCGACGGCCTCGTGAAGGCCGGGCATCGCGTGACGCCGGTGGGGATCACGCGCGAAGGCCTCTGGGTCCACGGCAACCTCGCCGCGCAGCTCGAGAAAGCCCGCACCGGCATCATCGATCTCGACCCGGCCGGCATGACGCCGGTCGCGCTCGTCTGGACCGGGTCGGCGACCCGGCTGATCGCGCCGGGCGGCGAGAATCTCGGGAGCGCGGGCGATCCGATCGATGTCGTGTTCCCGATCCTTCACGGGCCGAACGGTGAGGACGGAACGCTGCAGGGCCTGCTCGAGCTTGCGCGCGTGCCGTACGTCGGCGCCGGGCCGACCGCGAGCGCGATCGCCATGGACAAGCTCGCGATGAAGATGCTCTGCGATGCCGCGGCCATCCCGCAGGTCGAGTTCTTCTCCGCAGGCAGCGATGACGACTCCGCGATCGATGCGCGCGTGTGCTCGTCGTTCGGGTACCCGTGCTACGTCAAGCCGGCCAATCTCGGCTCGTCGGTCGGCGTCACGCGCGTGCGCGAGGCATCCGGGCTTGCGCCGGCTCTCGCCGAAGCCCGCCGCCACGACAGTCGCGTGATCGTCGAGCGCGGCTGCGACGCGCGCGAGATCGAGATCGGAATCCTCGGCAGCAAACCCGGCGAGCTGTCGCCGGTCGGAGAGATCCTGCCGGCCGACGGGATCTACGACTTTGACAGCAAGTACGTCGACGCGAGCGCAGGCCTTCGCGCGCCGACCGAGATTCCGGCGGCGGCGCTCGAGGATCTGCACCGCATCGCGCACCAGGCGTGGGAAATGATCGGCGGGCGCGGCATGGCGAGAATCGACTTCTTCCTGGAGAAATCGACCGGCCGCGTGCTGCTGAACGAGATCAACACGATCCCGGGCTTCACGGCAATCAGCATGTATCCTCGCTTGTGGAACGCGGCCGGGCTGACGCTCGACGAGCTCGTCGACCGGCTGCTCGAGCTCGCGCTCGAACGCAGATGAAGAACCGCGTCGCGCTTGGCGGTCTGCTGGCCCTCTCCGTTGCAGCGGGAGCATGGCTGTTCATGCCGGCGCCGCAGACGGAATCGGTTCGCTCGTGCGACCAGGGCGGAGCATGCACGGCTCCGGAAGTCGCAGCGCCGGACGAAAGCGCGACAGGAGATTCACAGCAGACAAGCGCACCTGACCAGCCGGTCGCGGTGGATCGGACCGCTCAGGCGCCAGCGGCGGCACCAGCCGCACCAACAGCTGCCGCGCCACCCGCGGACGGCATCGCGCTGCGCAAGCAGGCCGACGAGCTTCGTGCGGCCGGCCGGATCCCCGAAGCGATCGTGGCTCTGAAAGCGGCAACCAGGGCGGACCCGAGCGCGCGCAACCACGGCGACCTCGGCGAGATGCTGGCGAGCGTGCTGGCAATGGACGAGGCGCTCATCCACCTGCGCAAGGCTGCAGATCTGGATCCGGGCAACGCCGACCGCTGGATCACGCTCGCCAACGCGTACTACCGGAAAATGGACCCCGGCAAGGCGTGGGCTGCCGAGAAGCGGGCCAAACAGGCCGATCCCGGCCTGGAGCTCGGTTTCGATGCCGGTGGAAGGCGGGTCCGAAAACCCGCCGGGGCGGGTGACTCACCCGCGCAATAGCAGTAGAACGTGTCGCGCTCGGCGGTGACGACCAACGCCGTCCCAGAAACAGAATTGACCGAACTTTCGTCACCATGGTAGGCAGCCGATGGCCTTTGCGATCGGCACCGAGCCTCCCATGGCAAGTCCGAACATGCTGATCCGAAGCGGGAGGGTGCTTCATCCATGAACAATCCAAGGTTTTTCCAATCGATTCTTGCGACCGCGGCATTCGCGCTCGTCCTTGCGGCGCAGCCGGCGTTCGCCGACTGCATCGACGGCCAAGTCTGTCGCGCCTCCACGGGAGTATGCGACGTCACAGAATACTGTGGCAACGGCGGGATCTGTGGGCCCGACACGGTCGCTCCGTTCGGTCTGGGGTGCCGAGCGGCCTCGGGCGAAGAATACGACGTCGCAGAGTTCTGTGACGGCGTGCACCCGACGTGCCCGGGCAACGAAGTCCGCGCGCAGGGCAAGAACGGCGGTTATTTCCGCATGACCTTCCCCGACAACTGGGACGGTGATCTCGTCATCATCAACCACGGCTTCGATCTGAACCCGCTGCACATCCGCCCGCACCACACCTGCGGCGATGCGTCAGCGTCCCCGTGCTACGATGACGTCGACTGCACCGCAGGCAGCGACGCCCAGCAGTTCTGCAACGACATCTCGTACACCGGCCTTGACGATCTCCTGCTCCCGCAGGGCAAGGCAGTCGCAGCCGGCACCTACAGCAGCACCGGCTGGGCGGTCTTCGATTCGGCCAAGGACATCAAGGACATGATGTCGTTCGCCAAGAAGAACGCAGTCGACATTACCGGCACCGAGCTGAAGCGCGTCATCATCACCGGCTTCTCGCTCGGCGGCGCGGTCACCGGCGATGCGATCCTGAAGCTGAAGATCCAGGGCGCGGTTCCGCTCTGCGCCGCAGTCGGCGGCGGACTTCCGACCTGGGACGTGGCCATGGACGTCCGGCTGGTCTACGACTTCCTTTGTGACAACGCGCCGACACTCCCTCCGATTCCGGTATCGCCCAAGTTCAACGAAGCTCCGGATTACGGTCTCACTACGACGAACGACTCGGACGCCGATGCCCAGAACATGGCGCTCAAGGTCAATGGCTGTTTCGGCTGGCTGGCTCCTTCACCCGACTCCGGCGAAGCAGCCGGACAGGCGCAGCGCCTGTCCGACTTCATCGAGCTGACGCAGTTCACCGGATACCCGACTCCGGCAGACGCGATCAACATCCCGAGCGCAATGGGTTTTGCGACCCTCGGGCTCGGAGATTTCGTCCGCGACCCGAACCGCCTCGACTCGAAGAAGATCGGCTTCAACACCGATCCCGACCTCGATTACTCGGCGCTCGGCGGCTCGCCGCTGGCGGGTCCGTTCGACGACGGCGTCAAACGCCTGACCAAGGGCGCGGGACGAAAGACACTGAACAAGTACAGCAACCCGAACTTCCTCAAGGGCAAGGGCAAGAAGGTGAATTTCCCGATCCTGATGATGGCCGGCGCCAACGACTGGCTTGTCATCCCGGAGTTCGAGCGCGTCTTCACGACGGCCCTTGCCGACGGCAGCAAGCCGGTCACGCAGACGTGGATCGATACGTTCGGCCACTGCGTGTTCACCGAGCAGGAAGTTACGGCGACGTTCAACGCGTTCTTTGCGTGGCTCGGACCGTACGGAAGCTCCCTCAACGCGCAGCCGACGAAGGAAGAGATCCACACCGCGTGTCTCGCGCTGCCCGGCGCGACCGCGTCGGACTGCAACTTCAACGATACGTTCACACCGAACGCGCTGATGAACCGCATCCCGGCACGCGAGGACTGGCCGGAGGCAGCCGCCCACCTCTGACCCTGTCATGATCCTTTAGTCGTCCCGGTTCTCCGGGATCAATCCAACGCCCCCGGCAGTCATGCCGGGGGCGTTGTCGTTTTGAGCGTGCGCCGCAGCACCTTGCCGGCTGCGTTCTTCGGAAGCTCGGCGACGAAATCGAACGAGCGCGGCTTCTTGTAGCCCGCCGTGCGCTCGGCTACGTGCGCGGCCAGCTCGCCTGCATCGACGCTCGCACCGGCCCGCAGCACGACGACCGCGTGCACGCGCTCGCCCCACTCCGGATCGCTGCGGCCGACGACCGCTGCTTCGAGCACTGCGGGATGCTCGGACAGGGCATCCTCGACCTCGCGCGGATAGATGTTGAAGCCGCCGCTGACGATCATGTCGTGCAGCCGGTCGACGATCGTGACGAAGCCTTCCTCGTCGCGGACAGCAACGTCGCCGGTGTGCATCCAGCCTTCGGCATCGAGGCCCTTGGCGTCGCCGCGGCTTCCGCCCCAGTAGCCGAGCATCGTGTTGCGGCCGCGCAGGAGGATCTCTCCTGCTTCGCCGGATGCCGCGTCGCCGCCATCGCCGCGCAGGATGCGCAGCTCGCCGACCGCGGTCGGCCGGCCGCAGCTCGACAGCCGTCGTCTTCGCGCTTCGGCGGTTCCTGCGACCACGTGGTCTTCGCGCCGCAGCGCCGCAACCGGCCAGTTCGATTCGGTCAATCCGTAGATCTGGACGAAGACGGGGCCGAGAAGCTCGAGCCCGCGCTCGAGACGATCGGCCGGCATTGACGCACCGCCGTAAACGATCGTGCGCAGGGTCACCGGTCGCTCATTGGCCGGGCATTCGGCGACGGCTTCGATGAAGCGCACGAGCATCGTCGGCACCAGGAACGCGGCGGTGACGCGCTCGCGTCGCACCAGCTCGACGAATCCGCGCGCGTCGAAGTGGTCGGCGAGCAGCGCTTGCGCGCCGCAGACGGCGTGCGGCAGCCACATCGCGCCGGCGGCGTGCGTCATCGGCGCGACCTGCGCGAGCACATCGCTTTCGGCGAGCGGGCCGATCACGTCGGTGACGACCTCGACCGAAGCGTCGTAGCAGCGGCGCGGCAGCACGGCGCCTTTCGGATGCCCGGCGGTGCCAGACGTGTATCGGATGCGAACCGGATCTTCGGGACCCGGCCCGCTGCGAGGCACCCTGGGCTTGCCGGAGCGAAGAAATTCGTCCCAGCCGCCCGACGCGCCGACTTCGATGACCATCGCCCGTTCGGGAAGCGCGCGGCGGTCGATGCGATCGCGGTAGCGCTCGGAAACGACGACCGCCGACGGCGCGCAGTCCAACAGAATGGCCGCGTGCTCGGCTGGCGACGAGCGCACGTTGAGCGCAACCCAGACGATCCCCGTCAGCAGGCATGCCCATTCGCTGGCAACGATCTCGACCGAATTGTCGAGCAGGACCGCGATGCGATCGCCGCGGCGGATGCCATGGGCCGCCAGAGCGTCCGCGAAGCAGAGCGTCTGCCGGTAGAGCTCGCCGTACGACGTCGGTGCGCCGCGCATGTAGCGGTGCGCGCTCTGATCCCATGCGAGCGCCGAGAGCGCCGGACGCTCGCTGTGGCGCTCGGCAAGCTCGTGAAGAAGCTGTACGACCGACGACAACGGTAACGTCACTGCGCCCCGGCGCGCGCCGATTCGATTTCGAGCTGGAGATCGGCCCACGCCGCCTGGACTTCGCCTTCGAGGTCGAGCAGATCCCCGTTGTTCTCGATTACGCGGGTCGCGCCGCGACGGCGCTTTTCGTTGTCGGCCTGCGCGGCCATGCGGCGGGCGATTTCCCCGGGTTCCATGCCGCGAAGCTGAACCAGGCGCTGGATGACGACGTCCGGATCGGCGATCACGGTCCAGAGGCGGCCGGCGCCGCCGCTCCAGCCGGTTTCGGTCATCAGCGCCGCTTCGATCACGACCACCGAGTCCGGATCCTCGTCGACAATCTGGGCAATCCGCGACGCGACTTCGGCGCGCACCAGCGGATGGACGATGCGGTTGAGATCGGCGAGCGCTTCCGGATCGCGAAACACCATGGCCCCGAGGCGTGCGCGGTCGATCGCCCCGTCCTCGCCGACGACGTCGTCGCCGAAGCGCTCGACGATGCTGTCGAAGCCGGCCGTTCCCGGCGCATAGACCTCGTGCGCGACACGGTCGGCATCGATCACATGCGCGCCGCGTTCCGCGAGAAGCTCGGCCACGGTGGACTTGCCCGAACCGATCCCACCGGTGAGCCCGACGATGATTGCCATCGGAAGATAGTAGCAGTCCGCAGCGAAAGGCCCACCGCCAGAGCGCGAGGCGCGCGGAGTGCTTCACTCGAGCGGCAGGAGCGCGCAGCGCTCCGTTAGAGATGGAACCTCGCGACCGGCATCCTTCGCGCCTCTGCTGGAGCTTCGTTGAAATCCCGAGACCGCGACCTCGTCGGCGCCGGCGCGATTTTCGTTGCCGCGATGGCCTATTTCGCGTCGTTCGCGCCATGGACGCGCCCCGTGCTGCTGGACGCCGCGACGTGGGACTACATGGCGCTGGAGACAGCGCGCGGGCTGGTTCCGTACCGCGACGTCTTTCTCCACAAGACTCCGGGTGCAGCGCTTCTCGGCGCCGTGGCAGCACGGATCGGCATGGCTACGGCGATCGAGCCGGTGCTCGCGGTGCACGCGCTGTCGCTCGTTTTCGGTGCGCTGGCGGCGGTGCTGCTGTTCGCGCTGTGCCGCACCCGCCTGCCTCTGGGCGTCTCACTCGCCGCAGCGGTCGGCCTCTTCGCTTACGACGAATGGGTGGTCTCGGCGCTCGAAGGCTGCAGCCCGAAGGTTGCAACCGTGATGTTCGGGCTTGCCTCGATGCTCGCCGCCGAGCGCGGCGCGGCATTCTCCTCGTCGGTGCTCGGCGGATGTTCGGTGCTGTGCTGGCAACCAGGGCTCGCGTTCCTGCTCGGGTCGTGGGCAGCAATCCTGCGCCGCGGTGAACGCCGCCCGCTCGGGCTGCTGGCGATCGCCGCAGCATCGCTGATCCCGTCGATCGCACTGCTGTCGTGGTTCGCCGCCCACGGAGCGCTGCGCGATTTCTTCGACCAGGCCGTGCTGTTCAACCTGCAATACATCGATACGAAGGCGCGCACGCCGCTCGGGACGCTGCGTGCGCTGACGCGCACCATCGGCGAATGGAACGACATCGAGACGCTGCTCGCGCCGGCCGCCATTGCCGGGCTCGTTCTCGGCCGCCGGCTGGCGCCCGGCGGATCGCACGTGCGGCTTCCGGTATCTCTCGTCGTCTACGGTCTCATCTACGGCGGCATGACGTTCGTCAGCTACCAGTCGTGGCCGGATGCGATTCTGCTGGGCCCGATCGTCGCGGCATTGCTTGCGACCGGGCTCTGGTCGCTTCTTCGCCTACGCCTGTCGGATTTCGCGGCAGCGGCGGCGGTCGTCGCGGTGCTGGCGCTGGCCGCGATCCCGGGTGCACGCCCGAGGTTTCATCCACCGGTCGATTTTTCCGAGCAGCGCGAGCGCTTCGCGCAGCTGGCAGCCGGGCTGTCTCCGTCGGACCGGGTAATCTCCGTCAGCGTGCCGGAGTTCCTGATTCACACGGGGTTGCGCAACGGCTGGAAGTGGCCGTACCTGTGGTTCGGCGTCGACAGCTTCGCGGCCGACCACACCGACGGCGGATTCGACGGAATCCTCGGTGATCTCGATCGCAGCCCTCCGGCGCTGATGCTCGTCGGACGGCTGTGGGCGGGACCCGAGCGCGCGCGTTTCGAGCAATGGGCCGCCGGTCGCTACGAGATCCGCAGCGTGCGGATCTTCCCGCACGTCAAACGGCCGCTTCGGATGTACCGGCTCAAAGGCTGAGGGGCGTCGGCGCGCGGGCCCTGGCACCGCTCAGTCTTTCAGAAGTTGTCCTTGAGCCGCCGCGTGGCGGCGAAGATCGACTCGGCGTCGGTGCCGGCGCCGGACTCGCGCGCGCGCACGGACGCCGCGAGCTCCGGGCTCGACCAGCGCAGAAAGGGATTGGTCTGCTTCTCGAGCGCGATCGTCGTCGGAACCGTCGGCTTGCCGGCGCGCAGCAGATCGGCAACTTCTTCGCGGCGCCGCGCGAGCGCTCGGTTCGACGGCTCGAGCATTGCCGCAAACTCGAGGTTCCTCGCCGTGTACTCGTGACCGCAGTACACGCGCGTGTCGTCGGGCAGGCCGGCGAGCTTCGTCAGCGACGACATCATCTGGCGGGCGTCGCCTTCGAACAGCCGCCCGCATCCGCCGGCGAACAGCGTGTCGCCGGTGAACACGACGCGCTCCGCCGGGAAATGGTACGCAAGATGCCCGCGCGTGTGGGCCGGAATGAAGATCGCACGTGCAGCGAGCGAACCGACGGCGAGCTCTTCCCCGTCGGCCAGGCCGCGCGTGATGCCGGGAATGCGTGCGCGGTCTTCGGCGAAGCCGTAGACCTCGACGCTGCCGGCCGGCAGCCTGGCGAGCAGGTCGTCGTTACCGCCGACATGATCGAAATGATGGTGCGTCGAGAGAATCGCGACGATCGTGACGCCTTCGCGGTCGGCCGCGGAAATGACCGGGCCTGCTTCGGCGACGTCGACGACGCCGCAGACGCGCGCAGACTCGTCGATGACGAGGTACGCGTAGTTGTCGGCAAGCTGCGCGACCGGGACGACGCGCACCGGGCTATTCCTGTCCAGCCGGCTTCGCCGGTTGTCCAGCCGGCTTCGTCGCTTCTCCGGCTGGCGTCGCGGGCTGACCGGCTGGCGCGGGTTGCGATGCTGCGGGAGCCGGCTTCGTTGCCGCCGCGGCTGCGCCCTTTGCCGGTTTTTCCGCCTGCAGCTCGCCCTCGAGCATCTCGCTCGTCACGCTGTCCTGTCCGCCGCCGCCGGTCGGTGCGGCCTCGTCGTCATCATCCGGCATCCGCGCGGGCGGGTAGTAACTGATGGATGCTTCCTTGGTGCGAATGACTTCGCCGGTTTCGGGATCGATGTCCTCGGTCGTCTGCTTGTAGCGCTTGATGCTGTCGTCGTTGACGTTGTGTTCGCGCGCGACCAGCTTTTCGTCGCGATAGCTCTCGGCGTATTCCTGCCAGAACAGGCCGTCGCGCATGACGCCGCGGTGAACGGCCAGCAGCTTGCCGTTGCCCCAGACGCGGTATTCGAGCTGATTGCCGTCGAGCTTGACGCCGAAGATCATCCCGCGGCTCGGCGGCTGCTCGACCTCGCCGTTGAACTTCGCGATGCGGAAATGCCCGTACGGATCGCGCTTCAGCGAAGGTCCGCCGATGTAGTATTTGAAGCCGGGCAGGATCGGGATTTTTGCGACGGTGGCCGTGCTTCCGGTCGCGCCGGTGCCGGGAGCCGACGTTTCCTCTTTGGAACATCCGAGCAGCGCGGCGGCGAGAACGGCCGGCAGTAGAATCGCAAATCGCTTCTTCATGCTTTTTTCCTTCCTGGGATTCGAGGCTCGACCGTCGAGCGGGCGGATGCCGGAAGCGTCAAACGTGTTTCACGCCGGGCGAACCTTCGGCTCCAGGCTCGGAAGTCCTTCGAGAATTTTCTGGGCTCCGGTGGTCGGCTTGACGACACGCGACGGCACGCGGCGTGCCCCCGAAGGCTTGACGCCCTCGCCGGTGTCCGCATCGCCGGCAGGAACGAGGCCCACTTCCGCGGCAAGCCGTTCCTCGAGCTCATCGATGCGCTTGCGCAGCCGTTCGACGTCTTCGAGCACGCGTGCTCGCTGCTGCTGAGTACCCTCGATGGAGCCGGCGCTTTCGGCGAGCGCGTCGAGGCGTTGCTGCGTACGCGCCTGCAGGTCGGCGAGCGTTGCCGTCGTTGCGCCGAGCGCCTCGACAGCCATGACCAGCTCCTCGAGTCTTGCGGCCGAAGCCGCCTGCTCGCGACGGACGCGAGCATCGCTGGTCAGCAGCGCCCGCACGTCGCGTGCGAGGGCGTCGACCGCGGCGGCGTCCGCTATGCCGAGCGCAGCGGCCAGCGGCCGGACTGCCTCGGACGACAGGCTTCCGAGCGTGTCGAGCACCCGGCCGATCGCATCCGAGTCGAGACCGAAGCGATCGAGCACGAGCCCTGCCTCGCGTTCGAACATCGCGATCGCGTCGAGCAGGCTGCGAAGGTTTTTATCGAAAGATGAACGACCCGAATCGTGCTGGCTCATGCTGCCCTGTCCCCGCTTCGCCGCCGTCGCGACGGAAATCGGAAGGCGGCACTATCGGCCTTGCGACGCTTCGCCGCAAGCTTCATCTGCGGCGCGAACGCGCCGCAGCGCGATGCGCTATCGGATCGCGAAAGTCGCGGTCACGTCGGCCCCTATTTCGAGACTGCCGGGAGCGACCTCGGTCTGCACCGCAGCCGATTCCATCGCCATCGCCTGTCTTGCGAACACAGGCACCGGAGTGACGCTCATCGCACTCGAGGCCTCGATCACGTCTCCCAAGCCGACATCGAGGCTCTGTGCAATCGTTGCGGCTTCCGCGCGGGCCCTGCGACCGGCTTCGAGCAGCGCCTGGTTTCGCGCCGACTGCTCATCGGCGAGAAAAAATCCGATCGAGTCGATCTGGTTCGCTCCGGATGCAATCGCCGCGTCGATCAGCGCGCCGACGCCGGCGAGATCCGCGCTGACGATCGCGAAGCGGTTGATCGCGGTATAGCCGGCCAGCTTCGGTGCGCGGACAACCGTGCCGTCGTTCTGTCCGTAGTCGTAGACCGGCGTCAGATCGTAGCCGGCGGTCGAGACTTCTCCCGGCGGCTGCACGGCTGCGCGCAGCTTCGCGAGCACTTCCTTGCTGACGCGGGCATTGGTTTCGGAGGCCTCACGGGCGGTGCCGGCCCGTGTCGTTACCGAAACGGCGACGCGCGCGCGATCCGGCTGGGTCTTGACCGAGCCGTGCCCGCTGGCGTGGATCGTCCGCTGCTGCGGCGAGGTCTCGGCGCTGGCGGAAAGCGCGCCCGCGAAAATGATTGCGGTGATCAGCACACGCGCAGCGCGCAGCGGCGAATAGAGCGAGTTCATTCGGATTCCTCCGTTTTGCGTGCTGCCGGTCCGGGCTCGCCCCGTTCAGCGGACGCTGCGCTCGACCGGTCATCCGCAACGAGCCGAGAGGCGGCTGTCGCAGCAATCCGCCGCGAAGCGGCCATGACGTAAATCTCCGACGAGCCCTTGCGTGTCGACGGTGGCCGCCATGCGGTCACGCGTGAAAATGATTCGCGCAGCTTTCTGGTCATCGCGACTTCGACGTCCGAGAAAAGTTTGACGAGCAGACGCCCGTGCGGCGTGAGCACGCGGTGCGCGAACGCAATGGCGACTTCGACGAGCGCTTCTTCACGAGCCTGGTCGGTGGCGCGGATGCCCGTGAGCTTCGGCGAAAGATCCGACAGCACGACATCGATGGGGCCGCCGGCGGCCGCAATCACGCTGGCCTGGATCTCGGGATCGCACGCGTCACCGACGATCGTCGTGACGTTGGCGCGGGCAAGCGGCTCGGTGCGAACCAGGTCGACACCGACGACCGTTCCCGTCGGGCCGACGCGCTGCGCGGCAACCTGCAGCCACGCGCCCGGCCAGCAGCCGAGATCGACGACACGATTTCCCGGTGCGAGCAGGCGGAAACGCTGATCGAGATCCTCGAGCTTGATGCCGGCGCGCGAACGAAGCCCGGCCTTCTTCGCTGTCCGGTACGTCGCGTCCTTGCGTTCGTATGCGCTCATCGGCGTTTCGCGCGCCGGGCGGTTGCCCGACCCGAAGTGCTGGGGCACCATCCCAGTTTCCCCGATGACTCTCAACGCAAGTCAGCTCGAAGCGGTCCAGCATCACGAAGGACCGCTTCTCGTCCTCGCCGGCGCGGGCAGCGGCAAGACACGCGTGCTGGTGCATCGCATCGCACGTCTTCTCGAAAGCGGTCTTGCGTACCCGAACGAGATACTCGCCGTCACGTTCACCAACAAGGCGGCGCGCGAGCTCGTCGAGCGCTGTCGCGCGATGGTCGGACGCGCGGCCGACGAGCTGTGGGTCGGCACGTTTCACGGCATCGGCGCGCGGCTTCTTCGCCGCCATGGCGGGCTGCTCGGATATCCGTCGTCGTTCTCGATTCTCGACACCGACGACCAGGTCCGGCTTTTGAAGGACGTGATCATCTCTTCCGGTTTCGCCGAGGACCGCGTGCGGCCGGAGTATCTCCGCAGCTTCATCGATGCGGCCAAGAACGACGCACGCAACCCGTCGGATGCAATGGCGGCGGCCGAAACGGCGGCGGAAGTCGATGCGGCAAGCCTGTACGCGAGCTACCAGCAGAGGCTCGCGACGATGGGCGCCGTCGACTTCGGCGATCTCATCACCGGCATCCTGCGCCTGTTCCAGTCCCATCCGGAAGTTCTCGAGCGCTACCAGAGGTCGATCCGCTTCCTGCACATCGACGAGTACCAGGACACCAACCGCGCCCAGTACCTGATGGTCGGCATGCTTGCCGCGCATCACCGCAACCTGTGCGTGGTCGGGGACGACGACCAGTCGATCTATGCATGGCGCGGCGCCGACCCGCGAAACATCCTCGAGTTCGAGCGCGATTTTCCCGGCGCGAAGGTCATCCGGCTCGAGCAGAACTACCGGTCGACCCGCAACATCATCGACGCCGCGGCCGCGGTGATCGCAAAGAACGAGAGCCGTCATTCGAAGACGATGTGGACCGACGCCGAGCCGGGCGCGAAGATCACCGTCTACCACGCCAGCGACGAACGCGACGAAGCGCGCTACGTTGCGGCCGACCTGATGTCGCTCGGTGCGGCGCGCGGCCGCGCGGCGGTATTCTACCGCACCAACGCGCAGTCGCGCGCGATCGAGGAAGAGCTCGTGCGCGCGCGCATGCCGTACGTGATCGTCGGCGGCACGCGTTTCTATGAACGCCGGGAGGTGCGCGACCTGATCGCGTACCTGCGTTTCGCGAACAACCCGGCCGACGACCTGAGCCTCGAACGCATCATCAACGTCCCGGCCCGCGGCATTGGCCGGACCACCTGGGAACGCCTTCTCGATTGTGCCGCGCGCGCACCGCGCGACCCGCGGGAGCCGACCAGGGGAACGTCGGTATGGCAAGCGATTGCCGACGACAGCTTCGCGGTGACCCTGGGCGGCGCGGCCCGCTCGCGCCTGGTGCAGTTCCGCACGGCGGCGCACGGCTGGCTGGAAGGCGTCTTCGATGGTGTTGCGCCGCTTCTGCTGCGGATTCTCGACGATACCGGCTACCTCGCGTACCTCGAAGGCCGGCCCGACGACGATCCGACCGGACGCATCGAAAACGTCAAGGAGCTCGTCAGCGTCGCGCAGATGTTCGACGAAGAGTTCGATGCGGCCGCCAATCCGGAAATCCCGTCGCCGCTGGTCGGATTTCTCGAGCGCCTTGCGCTCGCGTCCGACGTCGACAGCTACGAGAGCCGCGAGCAGGCCGTCACGCTGATGACGGTCCACAACTCGAAAGGCCTCGAGTACTCGCACGTGTTCATGCTCGGCATGGAGGAAGGCGTCTTTCCGCATTCGCGCTCGGTCGGTGAGGACGAGCGCGGCGTCGAGGAAGAGCGCCGGCTCTGTTACGTCGGGATGACGCGCGCGCGCGAGCGTCTGGTCCTGACGAGAGCGCGGCGGCGCTACGTGTTCGGATCGGTGCAGTACAACTTCGCGTCGCGCTTTCTCGACGAGATCCCGCCCGCCCTGCTGGTCCACGAGCGCAGCTCGAGCGAGCACCTCGAGCCGGCCGCGCTTCGCGAAAAGCCGGCCCAGGAACGGTTCGACGACGGGTGGTCACGGGAATGGCACGACTGGCGCGACGATGCGCCGGTTCGCAGCGCAACAGTTTCACCGTCGCGCACCATGCGGCGGCCGGAAACAAAGCCGGCGCCGGTCGCGCGTCCCGGCAGCCTTTACAAGCCCGGGATGCGGGTCGTTCATCCGATGTTCGGAACGGGAACGGTGCGCGAGACCGATGGAACCGGCGAAAGCGAGAAGCTGATCGTGCAGTTCCAGCGCTTCGGACTGAAGAAGCTCGTCGCGCACCTGGCGCGACTGGAGATCGTGGCGTAAGCGCCGGCGATTACTTCGGGGAGACTACTTGATGACGTTGGTGCACGAACGGGCGGGCCGTTCGCGCGAGCAGCCGCTGAACGACCTGCTGTCGATGTGCTCATACGGCGCGACGTAGGCGCCGACCCTGGCCATCGGGCGGGTGACGGTCCATTCGAGGAACCTTCCGATCGGATCGATGAAGTAGTGGGCGATCCGCAGCGGATGGTCGCCGTCGGGCGGATAGGTCGAGTTCCATTCGGCGAAGGAAGTCGAAGCCGGAAGCACAATCGCGGAAGCGAGCAGAACCGCCGCGAGACGGGCCCTGAGAACGGAGTCGGATCTGGGCTTCATAAAATTCCTCTCTCTCGCTCGCCGCCTGTTGACTCGTGCCAACCGCCGGCCGCTTCCGAATCTGGCCACGCTCTTATACACCACGCTTGGCGGCCGTTCCCAGCCGCAACCACGTTCGATGTCGAGCCAGCCACCAGCGGTGCCACAGCAGCGACGAGCGGTCACGGACCAGCAGGCGGCAATTCCGGCGCAACGAGACGCAATTCCCCGACAGCAAGCGACTCCAGATGCCCCGCCGCGCTTCCGCCGAGCCGAGCGGCTATCCCCATGGCGCCGGCTCGCCGTGCACGTCTGGCGCGCGCCCACCGATCCGACCGTCTACGGCGTGCTCGAAGTCGACATGCGGAAAACCCTTTCCTGGCTCGCCGAGATCAACGCGATCCCCGGATCGCGCGTGACCCCCACGCACCTGGTCATCAAGGCGATCGCCAAGGCGCTGGCCGAAACCCCTGCCGCGAACGCGATGATCGCACTCGGCCGCGTCTATATCCGCGACAGCGTCGACATCTACTGTCAGGTCGCCACCGACGGCGGCCGCGATCTGTCCGGCGTCAAGGTTCGCCACGCCGACCGCAAGTCGCCCGCCGAGATTGCCGAGGAGCTTGCATACTCGGTCGCCGCCGTACGCTCCGGCCGCGATCGCGGTTCGGAAGCGACGAAGAAATCACTGTCGCGGATGCCCGATTTTCTGCTGCGGCCGCTGCTGCGCCTGACGAGCTTCCTGACGTTCGATCTCCAGCTCGATCTCTCCGCGATCGGCATCGCGTACGACCAGTTCGGCGGCGCGATGGTTTCCAACGTCGGCGGATTCGGGCTCGGCAATGGGCTGGCTCCGCTGGTTCCGATCAGCCGCTCACCGATCGTCCTGCTGGTCGGAGAGATTCGCGAGCGGCCGCTTGCCGAGAACGGGCAGGTGATCGCGGCGCCGATGGTCAACATCGGTGCGACGTTCGACCATCGGCTGATCGACGGTTACCAGGCGTCGGTGATGGCGCGCACGGTGATCGAATCGGTCCGGGATCCCGAAAACGCGTTCGGACCGCCGCGACGCACTGGCACTACTTCCAGCCGATCCAGCTGACCTGTCGTCCGTCGGACCCGGGCTCGGCGCGATACGAATGGTAACGCTCGTGCGCGCAGCGCGTGCACGGACCGACGAGCTGAATCTTCTCTGCGGATACGCCGCTTTGCTCGAGCAGGATCCGGTTGGCCAGTCGCAGATCGAGATGCGGCCGCAGCGCGATGTCAGCCGCAGCGTCCTTGCGCTCGCGATCGTCGCCGCCGTACGCCGGAGCGATTCCGGCACGCGAAAAATCGGCGGCGAGCTCCGGCGATACCTCGTAACAGCACGGGCCGATGCTCGGACCGAGTGCTGCCTCGAGCTCCGATGCCGGCACACCGGCCGCGCGCGCCGCAGCTACCGCTTCCCGCACGATTTCCGCCAGCGTTCCGCGCCACCCCGCGTGCACCGCGGCCGCCCACCGCGATTCGCGCGCAACGAGAAGGATCGGAACGCAGTCGGCCGTACGCACGCCGACGACGATTCCCGGTTGCCGCGCGACGAGCGCGTCGGCTTCCTCGTCGATCCGCCGCAGGCCGTCCGGATGGTCCGCCGCGTACGCCTGCAGATTTCCTTCCACGATTCGGCGGCCGTGCACCTGGCGCACGAGCAGCACCGTTTGCGGCGGCGGCTCGGCGCTGCGGTCACCGAAGCCGCAGAGCAGACCCGGCACGGATAGCCAGCCTGAGGGGACGAGTGGCTGCGGCGGTGCCGGCATCGTCGACGCGTGCGTCACGACGCGAGGATGCCTTCCTCGCGCCGCATCCGAAAACGGTCGCGATGCTGTGAGTTTTGCGCCGAGCTGCGCGCGCCGGGAGGTGCTTCGAGGCGAGAGCGAACCGGCTGCGACGCGCCCCTGCGAGCTGGCTCGAAAAATTGCGGGTCCGATTCGCTGTGATAGGTTCGGCCGTTGGACCGTAGCGGATGAGCCTCCATGGGACACCGCGACCGGCCCGCAGGCTCCGGCTTCGCGGGTCGCGAGCGGCGAAACCAGCCCGGGGGCGAGGCATTCGGTCCGAACGATCGCCCGCTTGAAACGCGCCATCAAAATCGCCGGGGCCCGCACCCACAACCTGAAGGGCATCGACTGCCAGTTCCCCGCGCGCCGGATCTCCGTGGTGACGGGTGTATCCGGATCCGGCAAATCCTCTCTGGTCTTCGACACGCTCTACGCCGAGGGGCAGCGCCGCTACGTGCAGTCGCTGTCGACGTACGCCCGGCTGTTTCTCGAGCAGATGCAACGTCCGGACGTCGATTCGATCAGCGACATTCCCCCCGCACTGGCGCTCGAACAGAAGAACGCGATCAAGAACGCACGCTCGACGGTCGGGACCGTCACCGAAGTCCACGACTACCTGCGGCTGCTGATGACCCATGCCGGCGTCGCGCGCTGCAGCGAGTGCGGCGGCGAGATCCGCGCGGACACGGTCTCGTCGGCGGCCGATGCGCTCACGGCCGCGCATGGCGGACGACGCGTCGCGATCACGGCAAACATCGACTTCCACGGCATGGATGCGGCCGAGGCGCGCCAGACCCTGCAGCGCCAGGGGTACGGACGTGTGATGACAGCAGGAGAAGCTGTCCCGATCGACGAGGTCGACGTCGAAGTTTTCGCAGCGGGGGTCGCGGAAGTCGTGATCGACCGGTTTTCACCGGGGCCCGACCGTCTGACGCGAGCGGCTGAAGCATTCGCGCGCGCGTTCCAGATCGGTGCGGGCTCGGCCCGAGTGCTGCTGCTCGACGACGGCACCGCCGTCGGCTTCACGACGCGCCTCGCATGCCGCGCATGCGGGCGCGACCACGTGGCCGCGAGCCCGCACCTGTTCAGCTTCAACAACCCGCTCGGCGCGTGCGTGCGCTGCGAGGGGTTCGGCCGCGTCGTCGACATCGATCGCGACAAGGTGGTGCCGAACAAGCGCCTTTCGCTGAGCGATGGTGCGATCGCACCATGGAGCACGCCCGCATACGTCGATTTCCAGCAGAAGTTCCTGCAGGCCGCCGAGCGCCGTGGAATCTCGACGCAGGTGTCGTTCTCGCAGCTTGCCGAGGAAGACCGCCGCTGGATCTTCGAAGGCGACAAGCGAAATCCGGGCGTGCAGGGTTTCTTCCGCTGGCTCGAGGAGCGCCGCTACAAGACGCACGTGCGCATCCTGCTCGCGCGCTACCGCAGCTACCGCATGTGCGGCGAGTGCGAGGGATCCCGTCTGAAGCGCGAGGCGCTCAGCGTGCGCCTCGCCGGCAAGAACATCGCCGAGCTGAGCGCAATGGCGATCTCGAAGCTTTCACGCTTCCTGGCACGGCTCGACCTCGATGCTACCGCGGCGAGCCGCACCGAGTCGGTGCTTCGCGAGCTGCGCGCGCGGCTCGGATATCTCGAGGAAGTCGGCCTCGGATATCTCACGCTCGACCGCCAGGCGCGCACGCTTTCGGGCGGCGAAGCGCAAAGAATCCACCTCGCGTCGGCGCTCGGCAGCGCGCTGACCGATACGCTCTATGCGCTCGACGAACCGACCGTCGGCCTGCATCCGCGCGACAGCCGGCGCCTGCTCAAGGTACTGCGACATCTGACCAAGATGGGCAACACCGTGGTGCTGGTCGAGCACGATCCGACCATCATCCAGGGCTCCGACCATGTGATCGATCTCGGGCCCGGCGGCGGCGCCGGCGGCGGCAGCGTGATGTTCGAGGGCAAACCGTCGGGACTTCCCGGGCGTGAGAGCGCCACCGGCAGGCTGCTCCTGATCCGCACCGTGCACCGGCAGGAGAAGCGCGCCGCGAAGGTTCTCGATCGCGGATCGATCGTCATCCGCGGTGCGAAGGAGAACAACCTCGCGATCGACCGCGTCGAGATCCCGCTCGGGCGGTTCGTCTGCGTGACGGGCGTCTCGGGATCGGGCAAATCGACGCTGGTCGAACAGGTGCTCTACGAGAACTGGCTGCTGCAGCGCGGGCTCGGCGGTCACGATGCCGGCCGCTGCGACGGCATCGACGGCTTCGAGCGGCTCGATGACGTGCTGATGATGAGCCAGGCCTCGATCGGCCGCTCGGCGCGCTCGAACCCGGTCACGTACCTCAAGGCATACGACGACATCCGCAAGCTGTTTGCCGCAACGCCGCAGGCGAGGCGCACGAAGATCACGCCCGGTGCGTTTTCGTTCAACACGCCCGGCGGGCGCTGCGAGCACTGCCAGGGCACCGGGATCACGACCCTCGAGATGCACTTCATGGCCGACATCGAAGTGCCGTGCGACGAATGCGGCGGGCGCCGCTTCAAGCCGCACGTGCTCGACGTTCGCTACCGCGATCGCAACATCACCGACGTGCTCGCGATGACGGTCGACGAGGCGGCAGAGTTCTTCTCGGACCGGGGTGCGATCGCTTCCAAGCTGCGCTGCCTCAAATCGGTCGGGCTCGGGTACCTGACGCTCGGACAATCGACGTCGACCCTGTCGGGCGGCGAGGCCCAGCGGCTCAAGCTCGCGGCGTTCCTGGTCGAGGAAAAGCGCGGTCGCGGATCGCTGTTCATCTTCGACGAGCCGACGACGGGCCTTCACCTGCAGGACATTCACACGCTCATCGGGGTGCTCGACGGGCTGGTCGCGCGCGGGCATTCTGTGCTCGTCGTAGAGCACCATACCGACTTCATCGCGCATGCGGACTGGGTGATCGATCTCGGGCCCGAAGGCGGAGATAAGGGCGGCAAGGTGGTCGTGGCCGGAAGCCCGCTCGACGTCGCGGGCTGCGCCGCATCTCACACCGGCGCCGAGCTGAAAGGGCTTCTCGGCCTGTAGCGGTCTGTCGCGGGTTTCAGGCGCGCGCCGCAACCGGCGGTCGTCTCGCGGATTCGCGGGGCGGTCGCGCGTCTTCAGCTTCGATTGGGCAGGACGACCTGCACGAGGTCGACACCCGACCGTTCGCGAAGCTCCGCGATCGTCTCGAGCTTGTACGGCTTTTCGTAGAAGATCCGGCGGATGCCGGTGTTGACGATGGTCTTGAAGCAGTGGACGCACGGCGTGTGCGTCACGTAGATGTCGGCTTCGCGGATTGCCGTTCCCTGCCGCGCCGACTGTGCGATGGCGTTGATTTCCGCGTGAATCGTCCGAAAGCAGTTCTGCACGACCTCCCCGCCGGGATTGCGGGATTCATAGATCTCGCATCCGACGTCGAGGCAGTGCGGCATGCCGGCGGGCGCTCCGTTGTACCCCGTGGCAAGGATGTTGCGCTCGCGAACGATGACCGCGCCGACCTTTGCGCGCAGGCACGTCGAGCGCTCGGCGACCTCGCGTGTGATCGTCATGAAATATTCGTCCCAGCTCGGCCGGTCGTCCATGGCTTGGCCTCTAGCAGATGGACGAAACATTTCTACGGCGGCCGTCGCGTGCGCCCGGCATGTGCATCCCCGCTGCCAATCGGGAACGGGTTGACCCGAGGATCGACCTCGCCCATCATCCGTCGCCGCCAGCTGATGCCGGCCGCGAGCGGGTGTAATTCAGTGGTAGAATGCCAGCTTCCCAAGCTGGACGTCGCCGGTTCGATCCCGGTCGCCCGCTCCACTTCTTTCCGTCCGATCCTGATCGTGCAGGCACAAGTCCCGCCCGTGCCGATGCATCGATTCGTTGGCAGAGTTCCTTTTATGGGCGCCGAGCCTGGCCCGCAGGGATATGCGGCCGGAGAGAACACATGGCATCGACCCTGAGAACCGAGATCGTTCGTGGCGTCGGCCACGTCGTCCTGTCGCGCGCGTCGGAATACAACACGATCACTCCCGCGCTGCGCGACGAGCTTGCCGATGCGATCGACGAGCTCGAACGCGACGAAGAGGTCCACGTGATTCTGCTGCGCGCCGAAGGCCCCGCGTTCTGCGCCGGATACGGCCTCGACTGGTCGACCGTCGGCCAGGCGCGCGAGGACAAGGCTTCGGCCGAGGGAGCGCGCAGGGTCTGGGACTCGGTCGCCGACATGCGGATGATGGGTCGCTTCGTGGAGACCTACATGAAGCTCTGGTACGCCCGGAAACCGACGATCGCCGCCGTGCAGGGGTGGTGCATCGGCGGAGGCACCGACATGGTGCTGTGCGCCGACATCATCCTCGCCGCCGAAGGTGCGTCGTTCGGTTATCCACCGTCGCGGGTGTGGGGAACGCCGACGACCGCGATGTGGGTGTACCGAATGGGTCTCGAGCAGGCCAAGCGCTACCTGCTGACCGGTGACGAGATTGTCGCGAAGAAAGCTGCGGAGATCGGGCTCATCCTGGAAACCGTCCCCGACGATCGCCTGCTCGAGCATGCCACGGCATTTGCCGAGCGCATGGCCCGGGTGCCGACCAGCCAGCTCATCATGCTGAAGCTGCTCTGCAATCAGACCGCGGAGAACATGGGGATGTCGTCGACGCGCACGCTCGGGGTGCTGTTCGACGGCATCGCCCGGCACACGCAGGAGGGACTCGACTTCGTCGCCCGCTCCTCGGACGTGGGATTCCGCCAAGCCGTGCGCGAACGCGACGATCCCTTTGGCGACTACGGCAGCAAGCCAAAGTCCAGAAGCTGAAGGCGCAACCTTCGATCTGGACATCGCCGGGCTGCATCCTACGATGACATCCATGCGCTGCCCGACCTGCAAACAGAGCGTGGAGCCCGGGGCGAGGTTCCGCCCGTTCTGCTGCGAGCGCTGCAAGCTGATCGATCTCGGCCGCTGGCTGGACGGTAGCTATGCAATTCCCGGCGAGCCGGCGTCCGACGAGGAACTTTCCGAAGACCTGCTTTCACAGGGTCCACTCGCTCCGCACGAAGAGGACGATACTCCCGGCCGCGACGCGAAGCCGCGACGACATCGCAACTGACGCGTTTTCGCAGCACGGCAGCGCCAAAAATACGCGGAATGCACCCGTTCGTCCCGGTTGTCCGCGGACCTACCCCGCGTTAGGCTCGCGGTCCGCGCACGCGGATCGAACTCATGGGACGCCAGCTCAAATTCATTGCCGGAATCAGCCTCATCATCGCCACGGTCGGCTATCTGGTCTGGACCAGCGTCGATCAAACCAAGATGTACATGATTACGGTGCCGGAGTTTCTGGGGTCCGGCGAGGCGTATGCCAATTCCACGGTACGGATCGCCGGCAAGGTTGCGCCCGGCTCGATGCAGTGGAACTCGACTGCCCGTGACCTGCGTTTCACCGTCGTCGACATGAACGGTCAGCCCGGAGAAGTGAAGGTCCAGTACGAAGGACTTCTTCCCGACATGTTCGCGGAGAATCGCGACGTCGTCGTCGAAGGCTTCTACACCAGCGCCAGCCCGTTCAAGGCCACCAAGGTGATGACGAGCTGCCCGTCCAAATATCAGTCCAAGGACAACGCCAAGGACAATGCCAAGGACGGTGCCAAGGCCGGCACCATGGATAGCGCGAACGGCGCAGGGAATGGCAAGCCGTCATGATCGAAATCGGCACGCTCGCGATCTACCTCGCCCTTGCGACGTGCCTTTGCGCAATCGCAATGTCGATTGCCGGCGCGCAGCGGTCGCGCCGCCGCATGATCGCCAGCGGCGAGCACGCGGCGTATGCGACCTGGGGCCTCGTGCTGGTTGCCGTCGGCGTGATGCTGCACGCGCTTCTCACCAACGATTTCCGGCTGAAGTACGTCGCAGAATACAGCAGCACGACGCTTCCGCTGCGCTACAAGATCACGTCCCTATGGGGAGGGATGGAAGGCTCGCTGCTGTTCTGGTGCCTGCTGCTGACGACGTTCCTGTCGATCTGCCAGTACCAGAACCGCGCACGCAATCGTGCGCTGATGCCGTACGTCACGGCAACCAGCGCCACGGTCGCCGCGTTCTTCCTGTCGCTTCTTGCGTTCATTACCCCGCCGTTCGCGCTGCTTCCGTACGTGCCCGTCGAAGGCACCGACCTGAATCCGCTGCTGCAGAACTACTGGATGCAGATCCATCCGCCGTCGCTCTACCTCGGGTACGTGAGCTGGACGATTCCGTTCGGCTTTGCGATCGCCGCGCTGGTGACGGGACGGCTCGACGACCTGTGGATCCGTACGTCGCGTCGCTGGGTTCTCACCGCGTGGTTCTTCCTGTCGCTCGGCAACCTCTTCGGCGCGCGCTGGGCCTATGAGGTTCTCGGCTGGGGCGGCTACTGGGCGTGGGATCCTGTCGAGAATGCGGCGTTCATGCCGTGGCTGACGGGGACCGCGTACCTGCACTCGGTGATGATCCAGGAACGCAAGGACATGCTGAAGGTCTGGAACATGGCCCTCATCATCATCACGTTCTCGCTGACGATCTTCGGCACGTTCCTGACCCGGTCCGGCGTGATCTCGTCCGTCCATTCGTTTACGCAGTCCGGGCTCGGGCCGTATTTCATGGGCTTTCTCTGCCTGATCCTGGCGGTCAGCTCGGGGCTGCTCATCTGGCGCCTGAAGGAGCTCAGGCCGCGGCACAACCTCGACAGCCTGCTGTCGCGTGAGTCCGCGTTCCTGTTCAACAACCTGCTCCTCGTCAGTATCGCGTTCGTTACGCTCTGGGGCACGATCTTCCCGGTGCTTTCCGAGGCCGTCCGCGGCATCAAGATCACCGTCGGTCCGCCGTTCTTCAACCTCGTCAACACGCTGCTCGCGATTCCGCTGCTTCTGCTGATGGGCATCGGGCCGCTGATCGCATGGCGGCGGGCATCGATGCGACACCTGCGCGACGTTTTCCTCGTGCCGGCGGGGTTCGGGCTGGTCGCCGGACTGGCGGCTTTCGCGCTCGGAATGCGGTCGATGTCGGCGGTGCTGGTCGTCAGCTTCGCGGCGTTCGTGCTGTTCACGGTCGTGTCCGAATTTCACAACGGCGCACGCGCGCGCATGTCGATGGTCGGCGAAGGATACGGCACCGCGCTTCGCGGGCTGCTGCGCAAGAACCAGCGGCGCTACGGCGGCTATATCATCCACGTCGGCATCGTCTTCATGTTCCTCGGCATCACGATGTCTTCGGTCTACCGGGTCGAAGAGCTGCACACGGTCAAGAAAGGCGAGGAGTTCACCGTGTCCGGCTATACGCTTCGTTACGAAGACTGGCGCGGCGAAGACGATCCGCACCTCCAGAAGCTGATTGCGACGCTGCACGTCTCCGAGGGCGGCCGCGAGATTGCCACGCTCCAACCCGAGAAACGCTTCTACAAACGGCCGGAGCAGCCCGCGACCGAGATCGCTCTTCGTTCGACGATGAAGGACGACCTCTACGTCGTGCTCGGTACGCTCGAGAAAGACGGCACGGCGACGTTCCAGGTTTACGTCAACCCTCTCGTCTGGTGGCTCTGGTTCGGCGGGTTCGTTCTCGTGCTCGGAACCGGCGTCGCCGCGTTCCCTGTACGGCGCGTCGTCGAGCGCGAGCGCGCGAGGGAAACCGCTGCCGTCCACGGCCCGGTTCGTTGATGGCGCGTCTCCGGCTGTCGGTAGCCCTTGCCGCAATCCTGGTTGGACTCTCCTCGTGGACGCCGGCGTTCGGCGTTTCGACCGTCACCCAGCGCGAGATCGAAGAGAGCCTCACGTGCCAGTGCGGTTGCGGGCTGACGGTTGCGTCGTGCAATCACCTCGAATGCGGCTTCGCCGTTCCGGTGCGCAAGCATATCGCCGAAGCGCTCGCCGCAGGCCAGACAGCCGATCAGATCCTCGACTACTACAAGAAGGAATACGGCGAGAAAGTGCTCTCGTCGCCCGTCGCCGAAGGATTCAACCTCCTCGCATGGATCGGGCCGCTCGTCGCCATTGTCACGGCTGCGATCGCCATGTTCGCGTACTTCCGCCGGCGCAGGGTTGCTGCGGCGCCGCCGTCGAACGTCGCTGCGACCCCGGCGGCGGTCGAAGTCGCCGACAGCCGGCTCGCTCAGCTCCGGCACGAAGTGGAGGACCTGGAACGGTGACGGTGGTTTTTGCGATCGTGCTGATCCTGGCTGTCGCCGCATTCGTGATCTCTCCGCTTCTCGCTCGAGACGGGGAGACGGTGGCGGAGGCTCCGGGCCGTCGCGGAGAGCTGTGGGCCAGGGAGAAGGCGGTGGCGGTGCTGGCCATCACCGAAGCCGATTTCGATCGCGCGACCGGCAAGCTGAGCGACGACGACTACCGCGTGCTGCGCACCGACTACGAAGGCCGGGCCCTCCACGCGATGGACGAAATGGACAAGCTGGACTCCGGCCCCGCCGAAGGTCCGGTCCGGTTCTGCGCGGGATGCGGATCGCCGTTTTGCGACTCCGATTCATTCTGCGGCTCGTGCGGCCGGCGTCGTTTTGCCGCCTGAGCCGCCCGCGGCGGCGGCATGGCAATGCGAAAGTCTCTCCTGTAGCGTCCGGCGCGAATTTCCATGGCAGTCAGCAGCAATTCCTCTCCGCTCGTCACGAGCATCGATGAGCTCGAAGCGACCTTCCACGCGGGCGGCAAACCGCGCGACGCGTGGCGGATCGGCGTAGAGTACGAAAAGCCGGTCGTGGACGCGGTGACCGGCGAGGCCGTGCCGTACGAGGGCGAACGCGGAATCGGACGCGTCCTGGAATCGCTGCGGGACCGGTTTCCTCCGTGGAAGCCGGTTTACGAGGACACGAGCGTCATCGCGCTCGAGGATGGGCTGTCGTCGATCACGCTCGAACCGGGCGGCCAGCTCGAGATGTCGGGCCAGCAGTGCGACTCGCTGCACTGCGCGTATGAAGAGCTCCGGCGGCACGTACGCGAGATCCTCGCGGTCGGTGACGACCTCGGCATCCGCTTCCTCGGCCTCGGCATCGTTCCCAAGACGCCGCTCGAGCGCATTCCGTGGATGCCCAAGCAGCGTTACAGGATCATGCGCGAAATCATGGGCCGGACGGGGACTCTCGGTCGGCGCATGATGGGCCAGACTGCGACGGTGCAGGGCAATTTCGACTATTCGGACGAAAAGGACGCGCTCCGCAAGATGCGCGTGTCGCTCGCGCTCGGACCGATGCTGGTCGCGATCTCGGCAAATTCTCCGATCGTCGACGGCGCGCCGACCGGTTTTCAGAGCTTCCGCGCGCACATCTGGACCGATACGGATCGCGATCGTTGCGGATCGCTACCGTTCGTCTTCCAGACCGATTCGCTGTTCCGCGCCTACACCGAATACGCCCTGGACGTGCCGATGTATTTCATCTGGCGCGACGGACGTTATGTCGAGGTCGGCGGGATGAGCTTCCGCAAGTATCTCGAGAACGGGCATGCGGGCGAGCGTGCGACCATCGCCGACTGGACGATGCACCTGACCACGCTGTTTCCCGAGGTGCGGCTGAAGTCGTACATCGAAGTGCGTTCCGCGGACAGCCAGCCGGTCGATCTGATGCTGGGAACGCCGGCGCTCATGAAAGGAATCTTCTACGACGAGGACTGCCTCGACGCGGCGTGGGACGTAGTGCGAAGCTGGGCGCCGTCGAACCTTCCGGAGCTTCATGAAAACGCCGCTCGCAACGGGCTTGCGGGGCGCGCCGGCCGCATGACGCTCGGCGATTACGCGAACGAGATCGTCAGCATCGCCCGCAGCGGGCTCGCGCGTCAGGCACAGCGCAACGGCGAGGATCGTGACGAGGCAATCTATCTCGACGAGCTGGCCGACAACGTGCAGCAGAGACGCAATCCCGCGACGTCGATCATCGAGCGCTGGGAAGGGGAATGGGGGCGAAGCATCGACAGGCTGATCCAGGGGACGTCCTATCGATAGCCGCGCCGCGGCCTTAAAAAGCGCCTTGCCTTTCGTTTTTCTTTCGCTATGCTCAATCCATGGTTGACGCGCCCGCACATGCTCCATCCGAGCGGAAAGCCTGTCGGCAAAGTCGCCGTCCCGACCCTGCCCCGACCCTCGCAACAGCTCCCGAAGGCCTGTCACCCCGGCGCGTAGAACGCTGGCTCGACCTGCCTCCGGGAGCATGGCAGCGGCGGCGGCTCTATGCCTTGCGGGTCAAAGGAACGGCGTTTGAAGGGCTGGGGTTCCGCCGCGGCGACTTCGTGATCGTCGAGCCCGGCGCCAGGCAGCAGCCCGGAACCATTGTCGTCACGCGCAGCCAGCTCGGAGTGTCGCTGAAGCGCGTGGCTTCCCATTCGACCCGTCCCTCGGCCGGCGATCGCCGAATGCCTACGGTGCTCGAGCTTCCGCTTCGCGATCGGTCCGCGGAGATCTCCGAGCATATCGTGGGCTCGGTCATCGGGCGCCTGCGGGCGACCGGTACAGGTGCACTGCGGCCCGTTGCCCTTTACAGCGCGCGACCGAAAAAGCGCGGAGAACCCCGCGACGCAACGCCGGATCGCAGCGCCGCGCCCACAAACGCGGACCTCTCGCCCGATACTCTCGGACGGCTCCATGACCAGTGGCAGAAATGGCTGCGGACGAGGCGCGAATCGGGCGAATCGATGGCAGAAGAGCTCGAGCGCTGGGACCGGCTCGACGGATCGCTCGCCGCGTTGTGCGAATGTCTGGCGAGGACGCATAATACTGAGCTCCGCGCGGCGTTGCTCGATGAAGCGGCGACGCTCACAGCTACAGCGGTCGGCGAAATGCGTAGATATTCCAACTATCCATTTTTGCAGTAGAAGTTGCGTACCTGATCATTGCCGACCCTGTTCCGGCGGCCGCGCTTTGACCGGTTTTCGCCCCCCGACACAGGTGAAATAAGAATCGCTAACTCTCTAGGGGATTTTATTTCATGCGCGTGAATCTTCCATCGCGAGCGGCCGGTGTGTTATATGACGCTCCGCATCAGGCACTTCGGGCTTGAATGCTTTGTCCGTCAAGTGAGGGATCATCATGGCAGACCGATTTGTAAACCTTTTCGAGCCGGACACTTTGTTGCCGGCACAATACTTTGCTGCCTTTGCCCGCGAGGGCGGTCTGGTTCGTGAGCGTCGCCTGATGCTCGCGGTCCTTCAGGACGCCGTCGAGTGTTACCAGAAATACGCGCTGGCTCGTGACCCACGGGGCCGGCTTCTTTTCGAGGATGCGCAGGAGTGGATCGAGTCCGGCGAACGGGAATGGGCCTTCGCCTATGAGAACATCTGCGAGGTCCTCAGCCTGAACGCCGAATACATTCGACGCGGGCTTTCCAAGTGGCGTCAACAGCGTGGACCCGTTCGGCGTTCCGCTGCGAAGATCGTACCTCTGTCAGAGCGCCGTGCACTCGGCGAGCTGATCGAGCTCGGCGAGCAGGAGTTGCAGCAGGCCTCGTAGCTCAGGCTGCGATGCGAAAACCCGAAGCCCGGCTTCTAACGAGGCCGGGCTTCTTTTTTGCCAGGCTTCTGTCTTGAACGGATCAGTTCGCGGTCGCAGTCGGCCCCGCGACCCATCCCACGTCGGTCGGCACACCGGTTCTGGCTTCGATCGTCGCTTCGAGCAGCTCCGGGTCGACCTCCGCAGACCATCCCCGCTTTGCGATCAGCTGCATCGCCGTCTTGTAGAGCGCCGGCTCGAATCCGTAGATGTCGTCGTGGACTTCGACCAGCACGCGGCCGTTGTGTTTGCCGACTTTGACCGGCTGGTAGACGAACGCGCCCGCCGTCCCCACTTCGATCATCGGGAACAGGGTCGCGATGTCTTCATTGTAAAGGCGAAGACATCCGTGGCTGACCAGCATCCCGACTCCCCATTCCTTGTTGCTGCCGTGAAGCCCGTAGGTCGGCAGAGTCAGCTCGAGGCGATACTTGCCGAGCGGATTGTCGGGACTGCCGCCCGGAATCGAATGCTCGCTGAAACCGTTCTCCTGGATACGCTCCTTGCGGATCGTCTCCGGGATCACCCACGTCGGATTGACGGTTTTTCCGCGTACCCGAAAGCTGCCCTGCGGCGTCTTCCAGTCCTCGCGGCCGAGTCCGACCGGGACCGTGATCACACGGCTTCCATGATCGCGGAAGTAGTACAGGCGCATCTCCGGGATGTTCAGCACCAGACCATCCCGCGGTGCGTCCGGAACAAGCCATCGGCTTGGAATGACGAGCGGCTCCTCGCGCTTCGGAATCCACGGATCGGAGTTGCGATTGGCGGCGATGACCTCGTTGTAGCCGAGGTCGAACTGCTCCCCGATTTCGAGAAACGTCTCGCCCTGGCGCGGTACCAGCGAAGTTGCCGTGCCGATCAGCCAGCTTGCCGGGGTAATCGCGTAGGCAGGAAGGTCGCGGGGGCTGGCCTGCATCCCGAGCGGTTCGGGATCGGCCAGGGCTGCGAGAGGAAGCATGACACAAAGCGCTCCGGCGACCGTCCAGGAGAGATCGCAGCAGAGAAAGGTTCTGCCCGACGACGAAGTCCTTCTGCTCATTTCGCCTGCGCCGCGCCCTGTCGAAGAGCCCGTCTCAGCTCGCGCTCCTCGACGATCGGCATCGTACACGTCGTGCCTTCGCAAATGTATGCCGCAGCACCCTCCGCTGGCGGTTTCTTTCCGCGCAGCGCGGAGGCCAGCGACCCGTCGTCAGCGTGGTCGAGCGCAATCACGGTGCTTCCCGGATCGAAAACGAGTCGTGCTGCCCGCGCGAGCCGGCGACGCGCCGACTCTTCGCCCACCACCACAACCGTTTTCAATCCACGCCGATAGCGCGCGGCAACGGTCAGGATCAAGCCTGCTCCGTATGGACGGGCGGCGGCTTCGGGAAGAAATCTCTCGAGCACGCCCTCACCGGCAGCGCGGTAACGCTCCTCGCCGGTGAGCGTCCACAGGCGCAGCAGCAGCTCGGCCGCCACCGAATTGCCGGACGGCACGGCGCCGTCATGAAGGTCGCATGTCCTGGCCACGAGCTTCTCGCCCGTCGAAGCGGTGAAGAAGAATCCGCCGGCGTCGCGGTCGCAAAACTCGGCGAGCAGACGGTCGGCACAGAAAATCGCCGTCTCCAGATGCTCTCCCGCAGGATCGGCGGCGAAAAGATCGAGGCACGCCCGCCCGAAGAATGCGTAGTCGTCAAGGAACGCGGGGATTCTCGCGGCGCCGCCGGCGTGGATGTGCTGCAGTCCGCGGGCATCGATCATCGCGCTGCGGATGAAACGTGCGGCGCGAGCTGCGGCGGCGAGGATGTCGTCGCGGTCGAGGATCGTCGCGCCGGACGCCATCGCGCTGATCATCAGGCCGTTCCAGTCCGCGACGATCTTGCGATCAGTCCCGGGCGGGACACGCGAGCTTCGGCGGGCCAGAAGCTCTGCGCGGGCGGCGGCAAGGCCACGCTCGTCGACGCGCCCGGCCGCCCGGCGCGCGGGGCGATGAAGGATGTTGCGCCCTTCGAAGTTGCCGTCGTCGGTGACGCCGTACTCCTCGCAGAAGATCCGCGCGCGCTCGGGGCCGAGCACATCGACGATTTCGGATTTGGTCCAGACGAAGAACTTGCCCTCTTCGCCTTCGGAATCCGCGTCCTGCGCGGAGAAGAACCCGCCGTCGGGCGACGTCATCTCGCGCGTGACGTAATCGAAAATCTCGAGCGCGACGTTTGCGTAGTCCCGGTCGTCGAAGAAACGAAAAGCCTCGACGTAGAGTGCCGCCAGAAGTGCCTGGTCATAGAGCATCTTCTCGAAATGCGGGACCAGCCAGGTGCGATCGACCGAATAGCGGTGGAATCCGCCTCCGAGATGATCGCGAATGCCGCCGCCCGCCATCGCGTCGAGCGAAGTCCGGACAAGCTCGCGAAACTGCCCGCTGTCCGAGGCTGCTTCGGCCTCCATCATCAGCTCGAGCGACATCGTTCCCGGAAACTTCGGAGCCCGCCCGAACCCGCCGTACTCGGCGTCCATGAGCGGGACCAGCGCCTCGGCAGCACCAACCAGCAGGTCGCCGGACTCCGGAATGTCCGCGGGTTCCCTCGGCGCAGACGCCGCGAGGAAATCGACCATGCGCGCCGCACTCTCGTCGACGTCGCTGCGCTTCTCCGAATAGGCGTTCGCCACGCCGAGCAGAACGCGCGGGAACCCGGGCATGCCGCTGCGGTCCTCGGGTGGAAAGTAGGTCCCGGCGTAAAACGGCTGGGCGTCGGGTGTCAGGAACACCGTCATTGGCCATCCGCCGCGACCCGTCATTCCCTGCAGGGCCTTCATGTAGATGTGGTCGAGGTCGGGGCGTTCCTCGCGATCCACCTTGATGCAGACGAAGTGGCGGTTCATGAGCGACGCGATCTCGTCGTTCTCGAAACACTCGCGCTCCATCACGTGGCACCAGTGACAGGCGGAGTAACCGATGCTCAGAAGGATCGGCCGGTCAAGACTCCTGGCCAGAGCAAGTGCTTCCTCGCCCCACGGAAACCAGTCCACCGGATTCGAGGCATGCTGGAGAAGATAGGCGCTCGACTCGGACGCGAGCCGGTTGCGGTGCGGCGAATGGTCCATCGATCGCACGTTATAGGCGCGATCGAACAGCGTTACGACAAGGCCTGCGGCCCCACCTACGCCTGATCGTCTATCGGGTGCTTGCCGACGACCGCGCTTCGGCGAGCGCAAGCTCGCGAAGAAGCCGCTCTGTGACTTCGGCGCTTTCGGCGCCTCGGGAGAGCTCTTCCTGAACCCGTGCCGCGTCTGCGCGTGCGGCCTCGACGTCGACTTCTTCCGGAAGCTGAGCGTCGTCGGCGAGCACGGTGATCACGTCCTGACGAACCTCGGCGTAACCGCCGCTGATGACCACACGCTTTCGGGTGCCGTCTTCGACGTACGTGACGATGCCCGGCTTGAGGCTGCCGAGAAATGCCACGTGCTGCGGAAGGACGCCGAATTCGCCTTCGGTGCCTGGCGCGACGAAGTCGCTGACCTCGGCGTCAACGACCGGCCGCAGCGGAGTGATGATGCGGAGCCTCATGCTCAGGACGCCATTTTCCTGGCTTTCGCGATCGCTTCCTCGATGGTTCCCACCATGTAGAAGGCCTGCTCGGGGAGGTCGTCGTGCTGTCCGGCGAGCAATTCCTTGAACGCGCGGATCGTATCCTCGCGCTTCACGTACGCGCCGGGTGTTCCGGTAAACGCTTCGGCGACGTGGAACGGCTGCGACAGGAATCGCTGAACCTTTCGCGCTCTGGCGACGAGCATCTTGTCGTCTTCCGAAAGCTCGTCCATGCCGAGAATCGCGATGATGTCCTGCAGATCCTTGTAGCGCTGGAGGATCATCTGCACGTCGCGCGCGACGTTGTAGTGATCCTGGCCGACGATGTTCGGATCGAGGATCCGCGACGTCGAGTCGAGCGGATCGACGGCCGGATAGATTCCGAGCTCGGCGATCTGGCGCGACAGAACGGTGGTGGCGTCAAGATGCGCGAATGTGGTGGCGGGGGCAGGATCGGTAAGATCGTCGGCCGGGACGTAAATGGCCTGCACCGACGTGATCGAGCCTTTGGTCGTCGTCGTGATCCGCTCCTGCAGCGTGCCGAGGTCGGTGGCGAGCGTCGGCTGGTAGCCGACGGCGGACGGCATGCGTCCGAGCAGCGCCGACACTTCCGAGTTCGCCTGCGTGAACCGGAAGATGTTGTCGATGAACAGGAGAACGTCCTTGCCTTCGGTGTCGCGGAAATATTCGGCGCAGGTCAGCGCCGTCAGTGCGACACGGGCGCGCGCTCCGGGCGGCTCGTTCATCTGGCCGAACACGAGAGCGGCCTTGTCGATGACGCCCGACTCCTTCATCTCGTGCCAGAGATCGTTGCCTTCACGGGTTCGCTCGCCGACGCCGCCGAACACCGAATAGCCGCCGTGCTGCTGCGCGACGTTGTTGATCAGCTCCATGATGATGACGGTCTTGCCGACGCCGGCGCCGCCGAAGAGGCCGATCTTTCCACCTTTCGCGTACGGGCAAAGAAGGTCGACGACCTTGATGCCGGTTTCGAACGCTTCGACTCCCGTCGCCTGCTCGGTAAATGCAGGAGCCTCGCGGTGAATCGGAAGATACGTGTCGGTCTTGACCGCCGGACCGCCATCCACGGGCTGGCCGATGACGTTGATGATGCGCCCGAGGACCGCCGCGCCCACCGGCGCGAGGATCTTGTCGCCGGTATCCTTGACCGCAGCCCCGCGAACGAGACCCTCGGTCGAATCCATCGAGATCGTTCGCACGGTGTTCTCACCGAGATGCGACGCGACTTCGAGAACGAGGTTGTCCGGCTTGTCGTCGATGGCGTCGTTCGTCACGGTCAGCGCGTTGAGAATCGGCGGCACCTGGCCGGCGGGAAACTCCACGTCGACGACTGCACCGATGACCTGCGTGATATGCCCAGTTCCCATGATCGTTTGAACTCCTTAGCCCTTGAGCGCTTCCGCGCCGCCCACGATTTCCATGAGCTCGGTCGTGATCGTTGCCTGACGCGCGCGGTTCATCTGCAGCGTGAGGCGTTCGATCATGTCGGATGCGTTTCGCGTTGCACTGTCCATTGCCGTCATGCGGGCGCCATGCTCGCTCGCGGTCGACTCGAGGAACGCCTGAAAAATCTTGGTGTCGACGTATCGCTCCAGAAGGGTGCCGAGCAGCTCGGCAGCCTCCGGTTCGAACAGGTATTCGGCGTTTCCCTCGGTTTCTGCAGAGCGCTCCACGGGAAGCAGCTGCTCGCGCACGGGGAACTGCGAAATCGCGGAACGGAATTTGGATGACACGAGGTGGACGCTTCCCACCTCGTGCTCGCGAAACCGTTTCGACACGAGCGCGGCCACTTCGCGCGCAAGAGCCAGCGTGTACGGCTGGTTGATGAAGTGCGCAGTGATCCGCTGCGGATAGTGCCTGCGAAAGTAGTCGTCGCCGCGGCGGCCGCAGGCGACGACGGTTGCACCCTGTCCGGCCTCGGAGCGCAGAAAGATCTCCGCGGTCTTGATGAGGTTGGTGTTGTAGCCGCCGCACAGGCCGCGATCCGAGGTGACCACGACGAGCTCGGCCGGCTTGGCTGCGCCCGGCTCCAGGAAGGGATGGGATCCGTCGCCCGCGCTCGCGGCGACGCTCGCGAGCAGCTCGTTCAGCCGCGTCCCGTACGGGCGTGCCTTTTCCGCAGCCTCCTGCGCACGGCGAAGCTTGGCCGCGGAGACCATCTTCATCGCCTTCGTGATCTGCTGCGTGCTGCGGACCGAAGCGATGCGCTTGCGTGTTTGCTTTAGATTCGGCACGGCTCGTTATGCGCCAAAAACGCCTTTGAATTCATTCAACACGGCAGTCAGCTTCGCCTTGACGTCGTCGTTCAGCTCTTTCTTCTCGCGGATCAGCTTGAACAGATCCTGGTGCGAACGGTCGAGGAAGCTCGTCAGCTCTTCTTCGTAGCGCCGGATGTTCTTGACGTCGACGTTGTCGATGAACCCGTTGGTCGCTGCGAACAGGATCACGATCTGCTGTTCGACCGACTGCGGAACGTACTGGCCCTGCTTGAGCACTTCGACGAGCCGCTGTCCGCGCGAAAGCATGCGCTGCGTGGACGCGTCGAGATCCGACCCGAACTGCGCAAACGCGGCCATCTCGCGGTACTGCGCGAGGTCCAGTCGAAGCGTGCCGGCGACCTGCTTCATCGCCTTGATCTGCGCCGATCCGCCGACTCGCGAAACCGAAAGGCCGACGTTCACGGCCGGGCGTACGCCCGAATAGAACAGGTCGGTTTCGAGGTAGATCTGGCCGTCGGTGATCGAGATGACGTTGGTCGGAATGTACGCGGACACGTCGCCGGCCTGCGTCTCGATGATCGGAAGCGCGGTCAGCGACCCTCCGCCCTCGGCGTCGCTCATCTTCGCGGCGCGTTCGAGAAGCCGGGAGTGCACGTAGAACACGTCGCCGGGATACGCCTCGCGGCCGGGCGGACGGCGCAGCAGCAGCGAGAGCTGACGGTACGCAACGGCCTGCTTCGAAAGATCATCGTAAATGATCAGTGCGTGACGGCCGCTGTCGCGGAAGTACTCGCCCATGGTGACGCCGGTATACGGCGCGATGAACTGAAGCGGCGCAGACTCCGACGACGTCGCGGCAACGACGATCGTGTACTCCATCGCGCCGTGCTTCTTCAGCCGGTCGACGACCTGGGCCACGGACGAACGCTTCTGTCCGATCGCGACGTAGATGCAGACGACGTCTCCGCCCTTCTGGTTGATGATGGTGTCGATCGCGATCGCGGTCTTTCCGGTCTGGCGATCGCCGATGATCAGCTCGCGCTGGCCGCGACCGATCGGAATCATCGAATCGATGGCCTTGACTCCGGTCTGCATCGGCTGCTTGACCGGCGCGCGCGACACGATGCCGGGCGCCTTGATCTCGATGCGGCGGCGATGCGGCGTCTTGATCTCGCCGAGCCCGTCGATCGGCTGTCCAAGTGCGTTGACGACGCGCCCGAGCAGCGCCTCGCCCACCGGGACGTCGGCGATGCGGCCGGTACGGCGCACTTCTCCACCTTCGCGAACCTTGTCGGGGTCGGCAAAGACCGCCGCGCCGACGTTGTCTTCCTCGAGGTTGAGGACCATGCCCTGTACGCCGCCCTCGAACTCCAGCAGCTCACCGGCGGCTGCGCGCTCGAGGCCGTGGATGCGCGCGATGCCGTCGCCGGTCGCCAGAATGCGACCGGTCTCGCGAACCTCGACCTCCCGGCCGAAGTCGCGGATCTGCTGTTTGATGAGATCGCTGATCTCGGAAGCCTTGATCTGCTGCACCGAATTCCTCCAGACTCTTTACGCTTTTCAGGAGCCGGCGTTTGACGCGGCGGCTTCCAGCGGCCGGCTCAGCCGGCCATCTGGCGCTCCAGTCGCGCCAGCTGTGTACGAACACTACCGTCGTAGACTCGACCTTCGGTCTCGACTGTCACTCCTCCGAGGAGCGAGGGGTCCACTTCCGCGGTGTCGACGACCTTTCGGCCCGTGATTGCTTCGAACTTTTTACCGAGCGCCGTCCGCTCGTCCGCCGAAAGCGGAAAGGCGCTGCGAATGCGCGCGCGGACGCGGCCCGCCGCTGCGTCCTCGAGCTTCTCGTAGGTCTCGCGGATTCTTGGAAGCTGGTCGAGGCGGTCGTTGGCGGCGAGCACACCGAGAAAGCGGCCGAGCAATGAGTCGCCGCCGACACGCAGACCCAGCGCCTTCGCGAGCTGCTGCCTCTGCTCCTCGGTGAGCAACCCGGGAGAGAGCGATCCTTCGTCCAGGCTCGAGACGGCAGAGGCGAGCTCCGTCAGCGAGACGCCCACGGCTTCGACTTCGCCGGCTTCGGTCGCCAGCTCGAACAGGGCTTTGCCGTATCTGCGGCCTACGGATCCCGGCGTCACTGCTTTGCCACTCCCTCGACGAATTCCTTGACCAGGCGCGCGCGGTCGGCATCCGTCAGTCGCGCTTCGACCTCTTTTTCAGCCAGTTCCGCAGCGAGTCTGGCCGCTTCGGCCCGAAGCTCTCGGCGCGCACGGGCAAGATCATGTTCGGCCTGGCGCTCTGCCTCGGTGCGAAGCCTGGCGGCCGCTGCTTCCGCGTCGCGAAGCGACTTCTCGCGATCCGCGACGGCACCCTGGCGGATCTCTTCGAGCATGCGGCGTCTGGTTTCCTCCAGCGCGGCTTCCTTCGCAGCGTACTCGGACCGGATCGCGTCGGCTTCGCGGCGAGCCTGCTCGGCCGCGGCCATCGCATCGGCGACCTCTTTGTGGCGGCTGGCGAGAAAGTCGCGAAGTGCAGGCCACGCATACCGGTACATGAGGAACAGGAAGATGAGGAAGTTGACGGTCGAGAACCCGAGCGACAGCCATGCCTCCGAGCTCGACGAGTCTTCGTGGCCGTGCTCGGCGGCGAACGATAAGGGCTCGCTGCCCGACAGCACCGCTGCGGCAAGCGCCGCACGCATTCCGTTTCGTGTCAGTCGCGTCATCGCGCCGCCTGGCCGCCGAGAATCGCGGTTACCATCGTTTCGGCCATCGCGCGGGCTTCGCCCTTGAGCGACACGCGGGCATCCTCGGTCGCCTTTGCGACCTGCGTGCGCAGCTCGGCAAGCCGCTCGGCTGCTTCGTGCTGGGCTTTGTGGAACAGCGCATCGGCTTCGTCGCGCGTCGTCGCGCGAATCGCTTCGACTTCCGTATTCGCGCTCGCGCGCGCCTTGGCGAGCTCGGCGTCGAGGTGGGAGAGAAGAGAATTCACTTCTGCGCGCGACGCCGCTGCAGCCGCAATGTCGCCCGTCGTTCTTGCGTCGCGCTCGGCGAGCAGCTCGATGAACGGGGCAAACAGCAGACGGCTCAGCACCAGGAACAGGACGAGGAATGTCCCGAGCTGAATGAAGAACGTAAAGTCAGGCGGTAAAGTCAGCATCTCGGGATGCGGCCGTAGTCCTTGCGGTGATTTGCTCCCGAGAAACGCGGGCGTCACCCGAGCCGTGCGTGCGAGCATTCATCGCGCGCATCGAATGCGGAAAGGGCGAGTGAACTTCCCGGCGAGCGGCTTTCGCTACCATCGCACTACCGGGTTGTCAAAGTTAGCCGGACTCTCTCGACGACAGAAGATCGATTAGACGCATTAATTCTTCTTGCGAGTAGTACTCAATTTCGATCCGGCCTTTTTTCATTCCGCCGCGGAAGCGAACTTTGGTTCCGAGCATACGGCTGAGCTTCATTTCGACTGGTCCTGCCGATCGTTTGTCGGCCGGTTTCGACGCGCCGGCCGGATGCTTGTCGTCCGGCTCGAGCCACTCGCGCACGAGTTGCTCCGTCTCTCGTACGGAGAGCGCGCGGCGTACCACCGATTGCATGCCTTCGATCTGGCGCGTCGCGGTCGGCAACGCGAGGAGGGAGCGAGCGTGGCCCTCGGTGATCAGACCCTGTTCCATCGCATCGAGGACCGGCGACGGCAGGCCGAGAAGTCGAAGCGTATTGGTGACGGCTGTGCGGGATTTTCCGACCTTCTTCGCAATGTCGTCCTGAAGCATCCCGTGGGTCTGAAGGAGCCGCTCGTAAGCGCGCGCGCGCTCGAGCGGTCCGAGGTCCTCGCGCTGAAGATTCTCGACGAGTGCGAGCTCGAGCATCTCGCTGTCGGACGTGGTCTCGCGGATCACGACCGGAACCTTTTCCAGGCCAGCGCGCACAGCGGCGCGAAGACGCCGCTCACCCGCGATGAGCTCGTAGCTGCCCCCGAGATCTTTGACGACGAGCGGCTGCAGAATCCCGTTCTCGCGAATCGACGCTGCGAGCTCATCGAGTTGCTCATCAGCGAATATGCGTCGCGGCTGCCCGCGGCCGGCAACGACGCGTTCGACGTGCACCAGCAGTGGTTTCCCTTTTTGTTCGCCCTGAGGAACGGGGCCCGGGCGGGATTCAGCCGAATCCTTCATATTGACGGGCCCGCCGAGAATTGCGTCGAGCCCGCGTCCGAGAGGTTGTCTCATTCTGGCGCCTCCATCTGGGTTTGCTCGGCCGTCGTGGCGGTAAGCGCTGCGACTTCGCGTGCGGCGTTCCGATAGGCGATGGCCCCGAGCGAAGTCGGATCGTAGAGCACGACCGGAAGCCCGTAGGACGGGCTCTCGCTGATCCTGATATTGCGGGGGACCATCGCGCGCAGCACCTTGTCGCCGAAGTATTCGCGGACCTGGCGCGCTACCTGTCGATTGAGCGATGTCCTGGCGTCATACATCGTCAGCACGATGCAGAGGATTCGCAGATCCGGGTGGAACGATGAGCGCACCCGTTCGAGAGTATCCACGAGCGCACCGAGTCCCTCGAGTGCATAGAACTCGCACTGCAGGGGAACGACCACGGCATCGGCGGCGCAGAGCGCGTTGAGCGTGAGCATGCCGAGGGACGGCGGACAATCGATCAGGATGTAGTCGTAGCTCCCACGAAGGGTGTCGAGCTGCTGCCGGAGGCGCGCATGCCGGTCTTCGTATGTGACCAGCTCGACTTCGGCGCCTGCGAGGTCGCGAGTACCGGTCATCAGCGACAAGCGATCGATGCTCGTCGCCCGGACCGCTTCCGAAGCAGCGATCTCGCCGATCAGGACTTCGTAGCTCGAAGTACCCTTGACGGGCGTTTCGCCAAGACCGCTCGAGGCGCTGCCCTGGGAATCGAGATCGATGATCAGAACCCGGGATCCGTCTAGCGCGAGGGATGCGCCCAGGTTGACCGTAGTCGCGGTTTTCCCCACCCCGCCTTTCTGGTTGGCCACCGCCAGCGTCAGGCCCATCTCACCGCCACTCCACGCCAAACAGTTACCATGCTGACGGTGGGAACGCGAAACGGCCGTCGCACAGCCTCGCAACGTTTCACGTGAAACGTCATCGGCGGGGGCGTCGCGATCCAGGTTTCACGTGAAACCTGGATCGCCGGCGACCTTGCCGCGGAAGTGTGCGGACGACGGCGAGCGTGAATCAGCTATGCGGTCGGAAGCTGATGATCGTCCTGGGCTCATCCCCGCCGGGCAGCACGAATCTCTTCTCGTCAGAAGCGATGAACTCCGAAGTGCGCTGGAGCTCGCTCAAAAAGTCGGCGGTGGGGTCGGCCATCAACATAACGACTTGGCCGTCGTCGCGGACGAGCTCGCCGGCAATCTGGAGAAATTCGTGGGGAGGGCGGAATGCACGAGAGATCACGGTGGGGTAACGGTGATCTCGCGAAAGGTCCCGTATATCCGACTGCACGATCTCGACGTTCGTCAGTCGCAGGAGCCGGGAGGTTTCCGAAAGAAAGCTGCACCGTTTGCGGTTGGATTCGACGAGCACGAACCGGACGGCCGGGAGGACGACCGCAAGGACCAACCCGGGAAGCCCCGCGCCGGTGCCGATATCCAGACAGGGCCCGGTCCTGACGAACGGACGAGCAGCGAGAGAATCGAGGAGGTGCAGGCGGACCGCATTCTCACGCGGGATCGTCGTCAGACCCGCCAGCCGGTTCCAGATGTAGATCTGATCAAGGAAAGTCAGAAGGGCCGAGGTCTGTGCAGCGTCAAGCTCGGCTCCGAGCTCGCGCGATCCGGCCTCCAGCAGCTCGCGATCGCGGGCGTGCGGCCCGGTCATGCCGAATGGCGCCTCTTCAGATAGATCGCGATCGCGCTGAGCGCAGCGGGCGTAATGCCGCTGATCCGTCCTGCCTGACCGAGGGTTTCCGGACCGATTCGCCGCAGCTTTTCGGTCGCTTCTGCCGACAGGCCTTCGATGGCGGAATAGTCGATTCCGGTGGGAATCCTCGCCGCTTCGAGCCCCGAGATCCGCGCGACGTCGTCGTGCTGTCGCTGGATGTAGCCGTCGTACGACGCTTCGATCTCGATCTGTCGTTCGACGTCGGCGTCGTATCGCTCGATTCCCGGGATCACCGATGCGACGACGTCATAGGTCATTCCGGGCCGTCGCAGAAGGTCGTATGCCGTCCCGGGAGACGAAATCGGCGACTCGCCGGCTGCGCTCAGGCGGCTCTGCGTCCCGGCATCGGACTTGAGCCGGAGCGATTGCAGGCGTCGGAGACCGTCCGAGATCGCGCTTTCTTTGCGGCGAAGCCGTCTGGTCCTGTCCGGCCCGAGCAGCCCGAGCCGGCCGGCCGCCGCACCGAGGCGGCGGTCTGCGTTGTCTTCCCGAAGCAGCAGCCGGTACTCGGCGCGCGACGTGAACATACGGTAGGGTTCGCCATCCACCCCTCGCGTGACGAGGTCGTCGATCAATACGCCGAGGTATGCCTCGGCTCGCGAGAAGATCAGCGCCGGCTCGCCGCGGACTGCGAGTGACGCATTGATGCCGGCCATCAGGCCCTGCGCCGCTGCTTCCTCGTAGCCGGTGGTTCCGTTGATCTGGCCGGCCAAGAACAGACCGGGCAGTGTCTTCACTTCCAGCGAGGGCCGTAGCTGCGTCGGAATCACGTAGTCGTATTCGATCGCGTACCCCGGCCGCACGATCACCGCGTCTTCAAGCCCCTCGATCGTTCGAACGAAGCGGCGCTGCACGTCGAGCGGCAGGGAAGTCGACAGACCGTTCGGATAGACCTCGACAGTCTCCAGTCCCTCCGGCTCGAGAAAGATCCGATGACGGTCGCGATCCGGGAACTTCATGACCTTGTCTTCGATGGACGGACAGTAGCGCGGTCCTCGCGAGCTGATCGTCTTGTTGTAAATAGGTGATTTATCTATTGATTCTCGAATAACGCTATGCGTCTCGAGATTCGTATAGGTCAGATGGCAGGAAACTTGGCGAAGCGGCGGCGGCGCTCCATCGAACGAAAACCCCTCCGGAGACGGATCACCGGGCTGTTCCTCCAGCCGCGAGTAATCGATCGTGCGCGCGTCGAGGCGAGGACAGGTTCCGGTCTTGAGTCTGCCGGTAGCGAGGCCTGCTCGCTCGAGAGCCGCCGTAAGGCCGATCGCGGCGCGGTCTCCAACTCGTCCTCCGCTCTGCTGGCTCGCGCCGACGTGGATGAGGCCATTCAGAAAGGTTCCAGTCGTCAGGATGACAGCGGATGCGCGCAGCACGTCACCGTGCTCGGTGACGACTCCCGTGACGCGGCCGTCTTCGATCACCAGATCGACGGCCTGCGACTGGCGCGCCGTGAGGTTGCCCGTGCACTCGACGATCCGCTTCATCCGCTGGCGATAGAGCGCCTTGTCGGCCTGGGCGCGCGACGCCTGCACGGCGGGACCCTTGCGCGTGTTGAGCTTGCGAAACTGGATCCCGCACTCGTCGATCGCGCGTCCCATCTCGCCGCCGAGCGCATCGATCTCCCGCACCAGATGGCCTTTGCCGATGCCGCCGATGGCCGGATTGCACGACATCTGCCCGATGCCGTCGAGGTTCATCGTCAGCAGCGCCGTCGAATGGCCCATGCGGGCGGTGGCAAGAGCGGCTTCGATGCCGGCGTGTCCCGCACCGACGACGATGACGTCGAAACGCTCGCTCATCGCATCCGCCCGCTCATCGTATCCGCTTCGCTCCTCGGATCCGCTTCGCTCCTCGGATCCGCTTCGCTCATGGCATCCGCTTCGCTCATTGCATCCAGTTCCTTCTCACTTGCCGATGCAGAACTCGGAGAATATCCGGTCGAGCACCTCCTCGTTGTCGAGCGGCAGACGTATGGCGGCCAGCTCAGCCAGAGCTCCGCGCAGCTCGATTGCCGCCAGATCGCACATTTCTTCCGAGGCCGCCAGATCGCGGGCGCGTTGCAGCGGCAGCAGCATTCTTTCCAGCGCCGCGCGGTGCCGGATCCGGCTGATCCCGGGCGCATCGTTTTCAAGCCTGCGCCGCGCCAGCGCCGTCAATCTTTCGACGAGCTCGTCGCAGCCCTGGCCTGTCACTGCGCTGGTCACGACGACGCTGGCGCCGGCCCATCGTTCGCCGCCGGGACCAGCGGCCAGGCCCAGGTCGCATTTGTTCAGCAGCACGATGCTGTCGGTATCGCCGTCCGCCGCGAGTTTCACGTCGGACACCGATTGCGAACCGTCGAGCACGTGAACGCAGATATCGGCCTCTTCGAGCGTCGCGTGCGCGCGACGGATGGCTTCGGCTTCGGCGCCGCCCGGTGCGTCGCGGATTCCGGCGGTGTCGACCAGCACGAACGCGATGCCGCCGAGATCGACGACCTCTTCGACCACATCGCGGGTCGTCCCCGGCTCGTCCGATACGATCATGCGCCCGCTGCCGAGCAGACGGTTGACGAGGCTCGATTTGCCCGCGTTCGGTCGTCCCGTGAACACGACCCGAAAACCGTCACGCTGGCGTCGCGACGCCGCAAAGCCGTCAAGCAGCTTGCCTGCACGCTCGAGCACCAGCTCGATGGTACGACTGCGACGGTCGAGATCCGGGTCCGGCAGCTCGTCGTCGGTGAAATCGGCCTGCGCTTCGATGTCGGCAAGAACGGCGATCAGCGACGTGCGAAGCTCCTCGAGCTCACTCGAGAGCGCACCTTGGAGCTGGCGCCACGCGCTCCGTGCGCCCGCCGCCATGCGCGCGTGGATCAGGTCGGCAATCGCTTCGGCCTGAAGAAGATCGAGCTTGCCGTTGAGCACCGCTCTCCGGGTGAACTCGCCGCGCTCCGCCGCCCTCGCGCCCGCTGCAATCGCACTGGCCACGATCTGCTCGACGACGACCGGAGAGCCGTGACTATGGACTTCGAACGTGTCCTCGCCGCTGAAGGAAAATGCGGCGGGAAAAAAGACGCCGAGCACCTGGTCGATCGACGACGAGCCGTCCGCGCCGAGAACCGTGCCGAGACGCATCTTCCAGGGTTCTATGGGGCCCGGTGTCGCAGGCACGAATATGCGACCTGCGATCGCGAGACTGTCGGTGCCGCTCCAGCGAACGATCGCGATCGCACCTCGTCCGGCGGCCGTCGCACAGGCGACGATCGTGTCGGCGCGATACAGGCTCCTGGACAACGCTTGCGTGTTCAGTGCTCGGCTTCCGCAAAGCCGGAGATCAGGTCTTCATCCTCGACATCTGCGTTCGCTTCGACGACGGGACCGGTCGCCGCTCCGGCCGGCGCAACGATGACCCGTCGGTAGAAACCTGCTCCGAGCGCGCGGACTTCGACGGCCTCGTCGTCGGCGAAGGCCTGCATGAAGTAACGCCGGTCGCGCGGGCTCATCGGACTGACCTGCACGCTGCGCCGCTCGCCGACCGCACGCGTCCGCAGTCGGGTTGCGAGCTCCTCGAGACTCTCACGGCGCCGGCGGCGATAGTCGCCGATGTCGAGCAGCACGCGACCTTCGACGTACGCCTCACCCCGCAGCGCCATGCGATTGACGATGTGCTCGAGGGAATCGAGAGTCTGGCCGCGTCGTCCGATCAGCAATCCCTCGTTGTCCGACCGCACGCAGACGATGGCTTCGCCGGCCGCGAGATCGCTCGTCGAAGTTACTTCCGCCGCGAAGCCCATCTTCACGAGCAGCTCGCGGACGAGCTCCTCGGCACGCAGGCGAATCGCATCGAGAGACGCAGCGTCGAGCGGTTGGACGTTTTCCGGCGGCTGGCGGCGCGCGCGGCCTTCTTCTGTCGCCCGGGTCGATTGGCCGCGCTCCGTTTGGCCGCGCTCGGCGCGTTCCATCTGGCCGCGCTCAGGGCGATCCATCTGGCCACGCTCCGGGCGATCCATTTGACCGCGCTCGTGTGGAGCCGACTCTACCCCACGCGGCGCGCCTTCGGATTTTTGCGGCGCTTCGCTGCGTCCGCGGTTTCCGCCGGCATCGCGATCGCGGCGCTCGTTCTGCTGCTGCTGGCCTCCGCGCTGCGACGAACGCTCACGCGGCGGATCGCGTCGTTCCTGACCGCCGCGCGGCTGGGCCTCGTTTCTCGGCTGACCCGTGCCGCGCTCACCACGCTGGTCGCCGCGATTGCGGCCGCCGCGCCTGTCTCCGCGTCCCGCGTCTCCGCGATTCCTGGCACCTTCCTCACCGGCAGGTCTCGCATCACTGCGCCGATCGTTGTCGGCGCGCGGCGCTTCGCGCGCGGGCATCGCGGCACGAGCGGGAACCTTCTCGGCTCGCGGCTCGGCTCCTTCGCGACCCGTGCGATTGCGACCTCCACGCCGTCGCCGCCGGCGCGGCTTGTCATCGAGCGAGTCGTCGCCTCCGGACATGTCGAACTCTTCGCCGTCGAGCATCACGCTCTCGCGAATTGTCGCTCGAACCTTGGCCCGGCGCGCGCCGATTCCGAGAAGTCCGCGGCGCGGATGATGAAGGATGTCGATCTCGACTTTGTCGCGGCTGACACCGAGCTGGTTGAGCGCGATCTGGATCGCCTCGTCCACGGTGTGTCCCTGAGCTTCGATAGTGGTGGCCATGATCGTTACTTGCCTTGCCGATTCGACAGATACTGCTGTGCGATCGACAGAACGTTGTTCGACAACCAGTAAAGGACCAGTCCCGCGGGGAAATTGACGAACATGACGGTGAAGACGACCGGCATGATCATCATGACCCGCTGCTGGGCCGGATCGGCAGTGCTGGGAGTCATTTTTTGTTGAAGGACCATGCTCGCTCCCATCAGGAGCGTCATGACCGGAATTCCAGAGGGCTCGACGAACGGTATCGGCATTGCGCCGAGACGATCGGGCTGAGAAAGATCCTGCATCCATCCGACAAACGGTGCATGGCGAAGCTCGATCGACTGCAGGAGCACGTTGTAGAGGCCGATGAACACGGGCAGCTGGACGAGCATGGGAAGGCATCCGGCAAGCGGATTGACCTTGTGCCGCCGGTACAGCTCCATCATCTCCTTGTTCATCGTCTCGCGATCGTCGGCGTAGCGCTCCTGGATTTTCTTGACCTCCGGCTGGATCGCCTGCATCCCCTTCATCGCTTCGATCTGCTTCTTGTTCACGGGGTAGAACATCACGCGGACCGCGACCGTCAGCAGGATGATCGCCCAGCCGTAGTTGCCGATGAGCCCGTGAATCAGACGGAGCGCGACCAGCAGCGGCTTCGCGATGAACCAGAACCATCCGAGATCGATGGCCTGGACGAGCTCTCCACCGGCCTTCTCGAGGTCGTGGAAGCTCTTCGGACCGAGGTAGAGGCCGTAGTGAAGCGCAGTCGCCGGAGTGGTGGTCCACAGCGCGCTGCTTCCGCTCGTCTCGCTCTTCGATGCAACCAGCTTGAGCGGCTCGCGCTTGTCCGCGACGTAGGCGGCGAGAAAGTAGTGCTCGGCGTACCCGCCCCACGAGGCGTTGCCCTCGAACACTTCGGTCTCCTTGAGCGTGGAGGCGTCGAAGCTGTGGAGCTTTCCGTCGAAGTAGCCGACTGCCCCTTCGACATCGGCGCGCGCCTTGTGGGGATGGAGCTTGCGTGCCCACCCGACGGCGAGCGGCGTCTTGCCGATTCCTTCGGTCTCGACCTTGTAGTCGAGCAGATAAGAGTTCGGCGGAATCTCGATGGTTTTGGTGATCGTGCCGCCGGCCTGCGTGCGCCCGCGCATCGTGATCACGACTGGCTTGTCATCGAGGGCGCTGTCGCCGGTTTTCGTGATCTCGTAGACCACCGACCGGTCGTCGACAACTTCTCCCGCCTCGTTGCGCCACATGAGCGCGAGCGGGGCTGGGCTGACGGAGTTGACGAGGTCGTACGGCCCGTCGCCCGGCGCCGGGTCCTTGCGGTACTCCGACAGCTCGAAGCTGATCAGGCGCCCGCCGCGCGACGCAAAACGCGCGCGGAAAAGGCGACTGGAGACGTCGACGGTCGCGCCCGGATCAGCTGTTCCCGGGTCGGGCTCGGGGGCGGCCTCCGTGGCCGGTATGGCCGCAGGCTGCGTGTGCGCAGCAGTCGTCGCAACCACGTCGGATGGAACCCGCTCGGGTGGCCGATGGGGAAAGAGCACCTGAAAGCCCACCAGAATGGCGAGCGACAGGGCAAGAGCCAGAGCTAATCTTCTTTCCACGCTGCCGCCTCCAGCGGCTGCAGCAAGGTTTCCGACCGGCGATTCCCTGCGGGACCGATGCGGCGGTCCCTATTGGAACCGATGCGACGGTCCCTTACGGGACGGATGCCGCGGTCCCTTTGGGACCGGTGTCGTGGTCCTAACGGACCGGATCGTAGCCGCCCTCGCAAAGAGGGTGGCAGCGGGCAAGACGCCCGAGAGCGTACGCGGTGCCAAGAAACGGTCCATACCGGACGATCGCGTCTGTGGCGTAGCAGGAGCAGGTCGGATGGAAGCGGCAGTTCGAGCCCAGCAACGGCGAAATCCATCTGCGATACAGGGCGATCGCGCCCAGCAGGGATGCCGCAAGAACGTTCGACAACGCTTTGAAGAAAGCGGTGAGCGGCTCAATTCCCGAGCCGGCCCTCGACGTTCCCGAATAGAATGCTGCCCAACTCCGATTCCGCATGCTCAAAGCTCAATTTGTCCGCGCCGGCTCTCACGATCACAACGATGTCGGAGCCTGGCTGCAACTTTGCACGATGCAGTCGAAAAACTTCTCGCACGAGCCGTTTCGCACGGTTGCGCTCGACAGATCCCCCGACCTTGCGACTCGCCGTGATTCCGAGGCGGGTCTCGCTGGTCTTTCCGGGACTCTGGAGCACCAGAAAATGTCGGCTCGCTTTGCCATGCCTTCCGCGCTGGATCCGAAGGTAATCCTTGCGCGACCGGACACGGCGCGCCCGTGTCAGCCGAAGATCCGTACTACCTTCGCCCTGGCTTGGGCGGAGTGACGACGGAAAGGCGTTTGCGCCCCTTCGCCCGTCGCCGTTTGATCACCAGCCTTCCACCGGGCGTGGCCATGCGTGCTCGAAATCCATGCCGGCGTCGGCGCCGGAGATTGCTGGGCTGGTAAGTTCTTTTCACGGTAACGGATCCTCTGGCAGAACACCTGGCGGTACACCCGCAGGCGCGCGGTCAAAAAACCGCAATTCGGCTTCTTGTCAGCGAAGTTCCGGATTGTCAACGCACAGGAGGGGTTGAAACGGCTTCACGGAAATTCGGGTTTGAGGCTGCGCCCGAAGAGCTCCTCGAGCGCCTGGCTGGGCGGAAGACCCTCGTAAAGAACCTTGTAGGCGCATTCGACGATCGGCATCTCGACCTTCTGCCGGCGCGCGAGATCGAGAACAGACTTGGTGTTGCGAACGCCTTCGGCGACCATTCGCATCCCGCCTAGAATCGAATCGATGCTTTCGCCGCGTCCGAGACGCAGGCCCACCTGCCGGTTGCGCGAGAGGTCTCCGGTGCAGGTCAGCACGAGGTCGCCGATGCCGGCAAGGCCCGAGAGCGTTTCCGGCCGGCCGCCCATCGAGATCGCCAGCCGCATGATCTCGGCAAGCCCGCGCGTGATGGTCGCGGCGCGCGCATTCAGCCCGTAGCCGAGGCCATCCGAGACTCCCGTCGCGATGGCCATCACGTTCTTCACGACGCCGCCGAGCTCGACTCCGACCATGTCGGTGCTTCGGTAGACGCGCAGCATCGGTGCGTGGAAGTAGTGCTGGACGCGTTCGGCGGTCTGCTCGCTGGTCGCGGCAGCCACCACGACCGCCGGCTGTCCGCCGGCGACCTCCACCGCGAAGCTCGGGCCGGAGAGCGCGGTCACCCGGTGTTCGTCTCCGACCGCGTCGGCGATCACGCCGTGCATCGTCAGCAGCGTATCGTCCTCGATTCCCTTGCTCGCCGAAACCACGAGCGCATCGGAACGCATCACCCGTGCCGCGCGATTCATCGTATCGCGCATCGCATGCGACGGAACGACGGCGACGACGAGCTCCGCATCGTCGAGCGCTTCGTGCAGATCGACGGACGCGCGCAGCGTGCGTGGCAGAGCCACGCCGGGGAGATAAGCCCTGTTCTCGTTGTGGTCGTTGATCGATGCGGCGATTTCCTTGCCGCGCGACCAGAGAATCACGTCGTAGCCTTTGCCGCTGAGCAGGCTCGCCAGGGCGGTTCCCCAGCTTCCGGCGCCGACTACCGCGACCCTGGTATTCATTCGGGCGTCACTCTTCGTCTCCGACCGCTTCCTTTTCCACGACGGGAGCTACCGACACGACGTGCTCGCCGGTCTCCTGGTCGAGCCGCACGAGCGTGACGCCCTGGGTATTGCGGCTCATGACGCGAACGTTTTCCATCGCAATGCGGATCATCTTGCCCTGGTCGGTGACGATCATGACCTCGTCTTCGTCGCTGACGATCTGCAGCACACCGGCAACCAGGCCGGTCTTGGGAGTGACGTTCATGGTCTTGACGCCGACGCTGCCGCGCCGGGTCAGCCGGTAGTCATCGATCGAGCTGCGCTTGCCCATACCGTTGGCCGACACGGTCAGCAGCGAGGCCCCGGGCCGCACGATTTCCATCGCAACCACGCGATCGTCGTCGTCCACGTTGCAGCCGCGCACGCCGCCGGCGCCGCGGCCCATCGCGCGAACCTCGCCTTCGTTGAACCGGACCAGCTGGCCGCTTCGCGTGGCCAGTGCGACCTGGTCGTTGCCGGTCGTCAGCCTGGCGGCGATCAGCTCGTCGTCTTCGGCGAGCGTGATGGCAATGATTCCGCTGGAACGAGGACGCGAGTACTCGAGCAGCGGGGTTTTCTTGACGATCCCGCGGCACGTCGCGAACAGCACGTACGCGTCCTCGCGGAACTCGCGCACGGACAGGAACGCCGACAGCTTCTCGCCGGGGGCGAGCTGCAGCAGGTTGACGATCGCCTTTCCGCGCGACGCCCTGCCGGCCTGCGGCACTTCGTGAACCTTCTTCCAGTAGACGCGGCCGCGGTTCGTGAAGAACAGGATGTAGTCGTGCGTGGAAGCCGTGAACATCTGCGCGACGAAATCGTCGCCCTTGGTCGACGCTCCGACTTTGCCGCGCCCGCCGCGCCGCTGCTGGCGGTAGAGCGTGACCGGATTGCGCTTGATGTAGCCTTCGTGGGAGACGGTCACGACCATCTCCTCTTCGACGATCATGTCCTCGATCGTGATTTCGCCGGAGGCATCGACGATCTGGGTGCGCCGCTCGTCGCCGTACTGTTTCTTCAGACCCTCGAGCTCTCCCGCGATGATCTTGAGGACCTCGCGCTCGTCGGAGAGGATCGCGCGCAGGCGCGCGATCGTTTTCACCGTCTCCGCATGTTCCTGCAGGATCTTGTCGCGCTCGAGGCCGGTCAGGCGCTGCAGGCGCATGTCGAGAATCGCCTGGGCCTGGATCTCGCTTAGCCCGAATTGCGACATCAGGCCGTCTTTCGCGGCCGGCGTATCCTTGGCGGCGCGGATCAGCTTGATGACGGCGTCGAGGTTGTCGAGCGCGATCTTGAGTCCGTCGAGAAGATGGAGCCGCGCTTCGGCCTTGCGCAGGTCGAACGCGGTCGCGCGCGTGACGATGTCCTGCCGGTGCGCGAGGAATTCCTGGAGCAGGTCCTTGAGACCGACGAGGCGCGGCCGGCCGCCGATCAGCGCGAGCAGGATGATGCCGAACGACTCCTGCATCGGCGTGTGCTTGTACAGGTTGTTCAGCACTACGAGCGGAATCGCATCGCGCTTGAGCTCGATCACGATGCGCATGCCGTCGCGGTCGGATTCGTCGCGAAGGTCGGACACGCCGTCGAGCTTCTTTTCGTTGACGAGCTCGGCGATCTTTTCGATGAGCCGCGTTTTGTTGAGCTGGTACGGGATCTCCGTGACGACGATGCGCGTGCGCCCGGTGCGCTCCTCGGTCTCGGTGATCGCCTGCGCCCGCACCGTGAGGATCCCGCGTCCGGTCTTGTAGGCGTCGATGATCGGCTGGCGGCCGTAGATGATGCCGCCGGTCGGGAAGTCCGGCCCCGTCACGATGCGCAGCAGCTTCTCGATCTTGATGTCGGGATTCTCGATCATCGCCAGCAGCGCATCGCAGATCTCGCCCATGTTGTGCGGCGGGATGTTCGTTGCCATGCCGACCGCGATGCCGGTCGAGCCGTTGATCAGCAGGTTCGGGATCCTGCTCGGCATGACCGCGGGCTCGATCGTCGTCTCGTCGTAGTTCGGGACGAAGTCGACGGTCTCTTTGTCGATGTCCGCGAGCATTTCGCTGGCGATGCGGGCCAGGCGGCACTCGGTGTATCGCATCGCAGCCGGCGGATCGCCGTCGATCGAGCCGAAGTTGCCCTGGCCGTCCACGAGCGGGTAGCGCAACGAGAATTCCTGCGCCATGCGGACGATCGTGTCGTAGACCGCCGAGTCGCCGTGGGGATGATACTTGCCGATCACGTCGCCGACGATGCGTGCCGACTTCTTCGGCGCCTTGTTCCACTCGTTGCCGAGCTCGTGCATCGCGAACAGCACGCGTCGGTGCACGGGCTTCAGGCCGTCGCGCGCGTCGGGCAGTGCGCGCCCGACGATGACGCTCATCGCGTAGTCCAGGTAGGACGTACGCATCTCGTTTTCGATGTCGACGGGGACGGTGGGGTTCTTGCCGGCTGCTGCCATGGAAAATGCCGATCAGATGTCGAGATTGCGGACGTTCAGGGCGTTTTCTTCGATGAACTTGCGACGGCCTTCGACGACGTCGCCCATCAGGCGATCGAACATGTCTTCGGCCGCGACGGCGTCATCGACGCGCACCTGCAGCAGCGTGCGCGTTTCCGGATCCATCGTCGTTGCCCAGAGCTGCTCCGGGTTCATTTCGCCGAGGCCTTTGTAACGCTGGATGTCGGTGCCCTTGCGGGCATTGGCCATGATGCAGGCGTGCAGCTCGCCGAGGCTCGCGACTTCCTGCTCGGTCTTGCCGAAGTTGACGACGTAGGGCGCCTGGCCGATGCCGGAAATGCCGGTCAGCAGCCTTCGCAGCCGGAAGAATTCCGGCAGCTCGATGAACGTGCGGTCGATCTCCGTGCGGGCATTGGTTCCGTTGAGCCGGCAGACAATCGAGATCTTCTCGCAGGAGTGCTCGGCATCGCTCGAAAACTCCGCGCGAACCGGTTCGAGATCGGGATATTGCGCAGTGATGTCGGAAATGAGCTTCGCGACCACTCGCCGCAGCTCGTCGGGATCCGCGAATGTCTCGGCGGTGAGCTCCATGCAGGCGGCGACCGAGGACGTGACCTGGCGGTTCTTGCGCTTCTTCTCGAGCACGTCGAGCAGGCGGTCGATCTCGGCCAGCTCCTTGAGCACTTTCTTCAACTGGTCACCGGCAACGCTCCGCTGCGCGCCCTTGGACTTGACCTTGACGTCTTCGACTCCGAGGTCGACCAGATGCGCGGCGAGCGCGCCTTCGTCCTTGAGGTAGCGCTCGGTCTTGCCACGACGGAAGCGGAACAGCGGCGGCTGCGCAATGTAGACGTAACCGTTCTCGATGAGCTCGCGAAAATGCCGGTAGAAGAACGTGAGCAGCAGCGTGCGGATGTGCGAGCCGTCGACGTCGGCGTCGGTCATGATGATGATCGTGTGGTAGCGCAGCTTGTCGATGAGCTTGTCGCCGTCTGCGTCGCCGATGCCCATGCCCAGGGCCGTGATCAGCACGCGGATCTCGTCCGATGAGACGGTTCGATCGAAGCGTGCACGCCACACGTTCAGGATCTTTCCGCGCAGCGGCAGGATCGCCTGGAAGCGGCGGTCGCGTCCCTGCTTCGCCGAGCCGCCGGCCGAATCACCCTCGACGATGTAAAGCTCGCTGCGGCTCGCGTCGCGTTCCTGGCAGTCGGCAAGCTTTCCGGGCAGCGAGAGCCCGTCGAGCGCGCCCTTGCGGCGCGTAAGGTCGCGCGCTTTCCGCGCCGCCATGCGGGCGCGGGCCGCGTCGAGCGCTTTGCTGACAATTTTCCGCGCGTCCGACGGATGCTCCTCGAAATAGGTTCCGAGGCTGTCGTTGACGAGCGCTTCGACGAGGCCCTTGACCTCGCTGTTGCCCAGCTTGGTCTTGGTCTGGCCTTCGAACTGCGGCTCCGGAACCTTGACCGAGAGCACGGCGGTCAGGCCTTCGCGGCAGTCTTCGCCTTCGATCGCCTCGTCGCCTTTCTTGATCAGGTTGTTGGCGGTGCCGTAGTTGTTGATCGTGCGCGTCAGAGCCGAACGGAAACCGGAGAGATGGGTTCCGCCTTCGATCGTGTTGATGTTGTTCGCGAACGTGTAGACGTTCTCGGCGTAGCCGGAGTTCCACTGCATCGCGATCTCGATCTCGATGCCGGACTTCTTGCCCGAGAGATAGACGACCTTGTTGTGGATCGGCTGTTTCTTCTGGCTCAGGTGATCGACGAACGAGACGATCCCGCCCTCGTAGAAAAACTCCTGCTTCTTGCCGGCATCGCGCTCGTCCTCAAGCGATATGCGGACGCCGCGGTTCAGGAATGCGAGCTCGCGCAGGCGGCTCGCGAGGATGTCATAGCTGAACTCGGTGGTCTCGAAGATGCCCGCGTTCGGCAGGAAGTGAACCGTCGTGCCGCGCTTGGTGGTGGTGCCGACTTCGGCCAGCGGCTGTTTGGGAACACCGATGTCGTAGTGCTGCTGGTAGACCTTGCGGTCACGCCGGATCTCGACGTCGAGCCACAGCGACAGCGCGTTGACGACCGATACGCCGACGCCGTGCAGCCCGCCGGACACCGTGTACGATTTCTTGTCGAACTTTCCCCCTGCGTGAAGCTTGGTCAGGACGACTTCCGCCGCCGAGACGCCTTCTCCGGCATGCAGCTCGACCGGAATGCCGCGGCCGTTGTCGACGACCGTCACGCTGTTGTCGACGTGGATCTCGACGTTGATGGTGTCGCAGTGGCCCGCGAGCGCCTCGTCGATCGAGTTGTCGACGACTTCGAACACGAGATGGTGCAGCCCGCGCACGCCGGTGTCGCCGATGTACATGCCGGGGCGTTTGCGCACCGCCTCGAGGCCTTCGAGGACCTTGATCGAGTCCGCGCCGTAGTCGGCGGAAGCCTTCGTCCGGGACGATTCTGTGGACTGCTCGGGAGGCTGCTCTGACATCTCGATGATCCGATTTGGGGTTCCGGGGAAGCTGTGCGCCGGCCTTCGCATGAGTGCGGCGCGGTGCCCGGAACAACCTGCTTCGAGTATCAGGCGACGGGTCGAAAGTAAAATTTTCGAAGTGCTTTATGATCTAAAAATCATATTGGGATTTCGCGTATTTATGCGCACAGGGCGGGGTCAGATCCGCATCGGCATCACGACGTACGAATAACCCGCATCGGCCCCCTTGATGACGCCCGGACTCAGCTGGTCGCCGAGTCCCATTTCGACCTGCGAACCCTCGGGGAAAACCTGCAGCACGTCGAGGATGTATCGGGCGTTGAAACCGATCTCGAGGTCGCCGCCGGCGTAATCCACCTCGAGGTCCTCGCTGGCCTCGCCGAGGTCCGGATTGTTCGCGCTGATCTCCAGGCGCCCGGGACTGAGGCCGAGCCGGATACCGCGTGCCTTCTCGCTCGACAGCAGCGAGACCCGCCGCACGGTCTGGAGCAGGGCGTCGCGGTCGACGTGGACGACCTTGCTGCTCTCTTTCGGGACGACCTGCTTGTAGTCGGGGAATGTCCCCTCGACGAGCCGCATGCTGAGCACGCATCCCGGCAGCTCGACGATGGCCTCGTTTCCTACCAGGCGCACCGTGATCGTCCCGGTCACCTCCGGCAGGACCTTGAGAACCTCGCTCAGACCTTTGCGGGGCAGAATGACCCCCTCTTTGGGCGACGTTCCCTTCGCCTTGCGGTCGACCACGGCGAGCCTGTGGCCGTCGGTAGCGACCAGGCGGATGAAACCCTTCTTGGCGCCGGCATCGAGGTGAACGCCGGCCAGGTTCGAACGGGTGTCGTCGTGAGAGACCGCAAACAGCGTTTTCTCAATGATCTCGGCAAGCTCTTCGGCTTCGAGCTCGAATGCTGCGCCGGGATCGCTGGTCGCGGCGCTCGGCATCCCGGGATGCTCGGACGCATCGATTCCGAGAAGGCGAAAGTTCGAGCGCCCATACGAAACACCGACTCCGTGTCCGTCGAGGCTCCGTACGGTCACTTCCGGCGACGTCGATTCACGAACGATCTCGAACAGCTTGCGCGCCGACAGCGCAACGCTTCCGGGTTCCGTGACTTTCGCGGCGATGGTCTGGCGCAGGCTGACTTCGAGATCGGTGGCGAGGACAGCAATTTCACCAGAGCCTGCGTTGATCACGAGGTTGGTCAGAATCGCCATCGAGTGACGACGATCGACGACTCCCTGCGTCCGTCCCAGGATCTTCAGGAAATCCTCGTTTCCGACGGTGATGTTCATGGCAATCGCTCGCTCCCTGACAGCCTTTAATAAAGGTATTTGTATTCTTTGTTGTTATTGAAGGCCGCAAAATCCGTGGACAGATAACTGAAGCCCGTGTTCCGGCAACGCAAATTTCTGCAGGCGCGCTGTGTGCTGCGCTAACCGGCGCGTGCATAGCCGTTGGCGGACGCGTTGTGAAGTCTGTCGCGCACGCACGAATGAACAGGAGACGCAGAGCTTGTCCACACTCGGGTCGGACAGACGGGAACGAAGCGTAGCCGCGGTCAGCCCGCGGCCCTGCGTGCGCCGTCAGTTCGTCTGGAATCGCTTTGCGACGGTCTCCAGGACCAGGCGCATCCGGGAGTCTTCCTTGCGCCGGCGCTCGATCGACTGGCAGGCATGAATGACGGTCGAGTGATCCCTGCCGCCAAGATGCGCGCCGATCATCGGGTACGAAGCGCCGGCTTTCTGACGCATCAGATACATCGCAACCTGGCGGGCTTCCGCAATTTTCTTGGTACGCCGGCGGGCGCGCAGGTCGCCACTGCGAAGACCGAAGTGACTGATCACTTCTTTTTCGACGTCGTCGAGGCTGACGACGGCGGGCGCCGAGCCGTTCGACTTGTTCTTGCCCAGCAGCTCCTCGGCGAGTCCGCGGTCGATCTCGCGCCCGCTCAGCGACGCGTGTGCGCTGATCCGCGTAAGTGCGCCTTCGAGATCGCGAATATTCGAATCGACCGACCGCGCGATCATGGAGGCGACCTCCATGCTCAGCTCCACGCCTTCAGCGCGGGCCTTGCGCTCGAGGATCGCGATCCTGGTCTCCATGTCGGGATTCTGGATGTCGGCCACGAGGCCCCATCCAAAGCGGTTGCAGAGCCGCTCCTCGACGCCGGGAATCTCGTTCGGGAACTTGTCGCTGGTCAGCACGATCTGCCGGCCGCCTTCGTATAACGCATTGAAAATGTGGAAGAACTCTTCCTGCGTGCGCTCGCGTCCGGCGAGAAACTGGACGTCGTCGATGATCAGCACGTCGACGCGCCGCAGGCGGTTCTTGAGTGCGGCGGCCTTGTTGCGCGCGATCGCTTCGATCAGCTGCGTCATGAACGTGTCGGACGAGAGAAACACGACGCGCGCGTCGGGATCGCTGCGCTGGATGGAATGACCGATCGCGTTGGCAAGGTGCGTTTTGCCGAGGCCGACGCCGCCGTAGAGAAAAAACGGATTGTACAGACTGCCCGGCTGCTGGGCCACGGCGAGTGCGGCCGCTCGCGCGAACTGATTGCTCGGGCCGACGATGAAGTTTTCGAAGTCGTAGCGTTCGATGAGACCGCTCGAGCTGGCGGGCTTGCGGACCGGCACGCGCTTGGCGTGATCGGCTTCGTACTCCTGGAAGAGTTCTCCCTGCAGTCCCGTGCCGTTCCACGTGAATGTGAAACTGGTTTCGTGCCCGTGCGCGTCGACCCATGCCTTGGCAATGAGGTCCAGGTAATTCTCTTCGAGCCAGGATGCGAACAGCTTGTTCGGCACCGAGAGCTCGAGCGTTTCGCTGTTCAGGGAGAGGGGGACGAGGGGACGGATCCAGTTTTCGAAATCGTCGTCGTCGAGGCGCTCGCGCAGCGAGCTAAGTGCACGATTCCAAAGATCTTCGAGCTGGGTTCGGGAAGACGCGACCAAAGCCGACCTCGCTAGTTGCCAACAGCTTTATCCACGCCTGTGGACAACCCACAGGACGAGAGCTTCGATTCGCCCTTTCCTCTTCCGTCGACCACCCAGCATGCCTGCCGTGAGGGTCTGCACGTGGTCCGCTTTTGTTTCGTTCGCGATGTGCGTCGACGCGCGGTGTGTAGTGTTTCGAGTGGAGCGTTGCAAGAGTTTCGTTTCATAAATTTCTAACGTCGCGAGATAACGCGAGTTCATCGGACGAGTTGTCGTCGTCTCCGCGCGCGGCGAACGAAGGTTGACGTAGTCATGAACAAGACCGGACAGACTTCCGAGATGTGGTTTGCGCGTGCACGACGCGTAATTTCCGGCGGAGTCAACTCACCGGTGCGCGCGTGGTCGCAAGTGGGAGGATCGCCGCGCTTCGTCGCATCTGCATCCGCATCTCGTATTCGCGACGTTGAGGGTCGCGAGTACGTCGACTACATCGGATCGTGGGGACCGATGATCTGCGGTCACGCACAAGCGTCCGTTGTCGACGCCATTTCGCAAACGGCGCGCCGGGGAACCAGTTTTGGAGCGGCGACGGCGGCAGAAGTCGAGTTCGCCGAACGCATTTGTGCGAGGATTCCGTCGATCGAGCGCGTCCGTCTTGTCAGCAGCGGCACGGAGGCCACGATGAGCGCCCTCAGGCTCGCGCGCGCAGCGACCGGTCGCGACGGAATCATCAAGTTCGCCGGCTGCTATCACGGCCATTCGGACGGCCTGCTCGTGCGCGCAGGTTCCGGTGCGATGACGCACGGAGTTCCCGACAGTCCCGGCGTACCGAAAAGTGTCGGGGATCTCACGCGCGTCGCGGTGTTCAACGATGCCGAGTCGGTGAATCGCCTTTGCGATTCGAACGTTGCCGCCGTGATCGTCGAACCGGTCGCCGGCAACATGGGAGTGGTTCCTCCCGATCCGCAATTTCTGGAAGACCTGCGCAGCATTACGCACGAGCGCGGCGCGCTGCTGGTGTTCGATGAAGTGATGACCGGTTTTCGCCTCGGTCCTGCCGGTTACCAAAGTCTTACCGATGTGCGGCCCGATCTTACGACGCTCGGAAAAATCATCGGCGGAGGTTTGCCGCTCGCCGCGTACGGCGGACGCGCAGACCTGATGGATCAGATCAGCCCGGCCGGTCCCGTCTACCAGGCGGGCACGCTCTCCGGGAATCCGCTCGCCGTGGCGGCGGGAATGGCCACGCTCGACCTGCTCGAAGGCGAAGAACCGTACGAGCGGCTCGAGCACGCGTCGGCGTATCTCGAAGAAGGACTGAAGGATGCGCTGGGGACGAGACCCGGCTGCGTGCAGCGGGTCGGCTCCATGCTGACGCTGTTTTTCGGCCCCGGCTCGGTGCGCAACTTCGAAGACGCAATGACCTGCGATACCGAACGCTTCGGACGCTTCTTCTCGGCGCTCATCGAGGAGGGGATCTGGATTCCACCGTCGCAGTTCGAGGCATGGTTCGTCTCGCTCGCGCACACCCGCGAAGATCTCGACGCGACGATCTCGGCCGCCGGCCGGGCCTTGCACGCGATCGATTAACGCGCTCCTGATGGCGCCCATGCCTGGCCCATCCCCAGGCCCGTTCCGCGGGCCGTCCAAAGACCGCCCCGCGCTGATGCAGCTGATGGCAATTTCGTGGAACTTCGGCTGGCCGGTGGCCGCCGGCGTCATCGTCGGAAGCTGGGTGGACGGCAAGCTCGGCTCCTCACCGGCCGCGACTCTGACCTTCGGTCTGGGAGCGATGATCACGGCGGTGTGGCGGCTGATTGCGCTCGGAAAACAGGACGCCGTCGAGCGCGAGCATGAGCTCGACGCCGAACGCGAAAAGGAAACGCACCAGCGGTGATCGCCAGAATCGTCCGAGTCGATCGAATCTGGAAAACGACAATTTTCTTAACGGTCGTATTAGCTCTTCTTTGCGGCGCCGCGAGGGTCGCCGATCCGGCAAGCATCGTGCTCGGCGGCGCAATTTCCGTCGCCAACTTCCATTTGATTCGTTTCCTGGTTTCCCGCCTTATGTCACCCGCAGCCGGAGACAGGCTCGCGCTAATAGTCGCGCTGAAATTCCTGTTGCTGCTTACGCTCGTCGCCGTCGCCCTGAAGCGCCTCCCGATCGATCTGGCCTCGTTCCTTGTCGGGACTGGAACGATCGTCGTCGCGATCGTCGTGGACGCACTCTGGCTCGGCGAGCGAGTGGTGGATCCGGGCTGAGCCACTGTCCGCCTGCAGGGAAACGAGGAAATGGAACATCATCCGATCACGCTGCACTCGCTCGTTCCGGGCCTGAATCAGTTGCCGCAGCAGACCTTCTACGCGCTGCTGGCGATGCTCGTCGTGCTCGCGTTCGCCTACAGGGCGACGCAGCAGCTCGAAGAGGCGCGTGCGAAGGGAACGCACCTTACGCCGGACCGCGGGCTTACCGCGCGCAATCTCGCCGAGCTCCTCGTCGGCGGAATCCAGTCGATGTCGCAGGGCGCGCTCGGCGAACAGGGCAAGCCGTACATCGCGCTGTTCGGATCGTTTTTCCTCTTCATCCTCGTCAGCAACGCGATGGGGCTGATTCCCGGGTTCGTGCCGCCAACGAGCAATTTCAACATCACGTTTGCGCTGGGCGTGTTCTCGTTCGTCGCGTTCACGATCATCGGCATCCGCACCCAGGGCCTGGGCAACTACATCAAGCACTTCGCGGGCCCGGTCTGGTGGCTGGCGTTCCTGATGTTTCCGCTCGAGATCATCGGCAACATCTTCCGGCCGATCTCCCTCGGGATGCGTCTTTTCGGCAACATGACCGGCGATCATCTGGTGCTGGAGATCTTCACGGATCTGACGAAGCTCGTGATCCCGGTGATCTTTTATTTCCTGGGCGCATTCGTGTCGCTCGTACAAGCCTTCGTGTTCACGCTGCTCAGCATGGTTTACGTGTCGCTCGCGATGGGTCACGACGATGAAGGCGCCGGGCATGACCATGGTCATGCCGATGCGCATGATACCGTCCCTGCCGTCGCGCACGGGCACGCCCACTGAGCCGGAACTGCGAAGCACGCGCCGTTCGCCGCGGTGGTAGAGGATAGAGGGGTTGTGATGGCGAGGAATGAGACGGCGCAATTCAAAAGGGGCTGAAGGAATCATGAAGAAAATGAAGTTGTTCGTGACGGTATGTGCGGGCGCGATGCTCGCGGTGCTTGCAAGTGCTCCCGTGGCCATGGCGGCTGAGGAAGCCGGTGCCGGCGGCTCGGCCGGAATGATCGCTCTCGGCGCGGGCCTCGCGATCGGTCTCGGGGGCCTCGGCTGCGGAATGGGCCAGGGTCGTGCGGTGGCTTCGGCCATGGAGTCGATCGGCCGCAACCCGAGCTCGGTCGACCGCCTGATGACGCCGATGATCATCGGTCTCGCGCTGATCGAATCGATCGCGATCTACGCGCTCGTCATCGCGTTCTCGCTGCAGGGCAAGATCTGAACGAGCGTTGTCGCCGTTTCCGGCGACGGCAAGACCTGGGAACGGGAGGTTCGGCGACGAGCCTCCCGTTTCTGCTTCCGAGGAGGAACATCCGGTGAACGAATGGCTGCGTGAGTACAAGCGTGAGTGTCTCCTCGACGAGCATCGCTCGCTGTCATCGTTCGTCGAGAAGGAAATCGTCATGACGACGGTGACCAAGCTTGTCGCCGTGGCCCTGTGGCTTGCGGCGATCGGCAACCGCTCGCTGGTTGCGGTCGAAGTCGCCGTGCTCGCGCTCTGGTCGATCGACGTGCTGTACGCGTACTACGGCGACGTCTACAAGCGCCGCCGGCTCCAGGTGCGGGCGTGGCTCGAGCTGCTTCCGCGCTCGGCCGAAGCCGACGTGGCCGCATGGAAGACGCCGGCCAATCCGTTCGACGGGCTGTCGCGCTCGGAGAAAATGTCCGCGCTCACCGGAACGATCGCGAGCCCTGCGGTAAGCGGCGTCTACGTCGCTCTTGCGGTGATGGCCGCGATGCTTTCGCTGGCCTGAGCCGTCCGGGTCCGGGTCCGCCGCGGTTCGCCGTGCAGCGAAACCGCGGCTGCCGGATACGAAATCCCGCCGAGCTCTTTCGCGCCGGATCGGTCGCGAAACCTACTCGCAGCCGGACGACTCGTAGCGGCTGTCGATCACACTCGTAATCCAGTCGTCGAGGACGGCCAGTCCTTCGTCGTGGGCAACGCTGCGGGCGACCGGAGGCATGCGCGCGCCCGGATCGATCGAATGCGCGCGGTACGAAAGAATCGAATCGGCCGCACTGCCGGGAACGATGTCGTACGTGTGGCCGCCTGACGAGCTGCCGGCCGTCGTCGGCGTCTTGCAGACGCCCATGTTGATGTTGACCTTGCGGAAGATGTCGAAGAACACGCCGGTGCTCTGCGCGAGGCCGTTCTGATTGTGGCAGTGCGCACAGTTGGATTCGAGCCAGGCGCGCGCACGCATCTCCTTGTCGATCTCGCCCGACGTCATCTGGTCGAGGCGACCCTGCTCGCTCGCCGGGATCAGGAAGCGATCGTTCGGCACGTTGTAGCGCGGGGTGCGCTGCACGTTGGTAGCGATGCCGGCCGCGTCGACGTCGAGCGCGGGCGCACCCGAGAGAATCCCGAGGTCGATCCAGTGCTGCAGCTGGTTCTCGATTCCGTTTCCGTAGTTCATCGGCCGGTTGAGGGTTCGCACTTTCGGCCCGATCGGCGCGTCGCCCGGCTCGACGTCGTTGCGGATATGGCAGTTGCCGCACTGGTTCGGGTGCGGGATCGCGTAGTGGTCGGTGCTGCCGACGTAGGTCGCCGTCACGTCCGGATCCGGATCTTCGAAGTTCCACGAAACAGCCGCGGTTCCGCCGCCGAGCGCCAGATGCGCGTCGGTACGGTGCCCGGATTCATCGGTGTCCCAGATGTACGGAATTCCTTCCCAGTACGCGTTGCCGTTGCGGTCGCTGCGATGGATGAGCAGCCGCGTCTCGACCACGTTCTCGCCCGCGCCGTTGCGGAACGCGAATGTCTTCGCGATCACGGTGCCGACCGGGAAAACAAGAGTCGCGTTCGGGGCGCTCGCGCTGCCTTCGTACCAGCCGGCCTGCGAGCCGGGCGGAATGAACGCGAAGCGGTATTTCACCGCGTAGTCGGAGAACAGCGGCGTGGTCAGGTCGAACAGCACGCCGCCGTCGTTCGCGCCGCTGCGCGGATCGGTCGGATCCGAGAACAGGTTGTACTGCGAGAGCAGCGGGCAGTTGTACTCAAGCGCCGCGCGGTTGACGAGATTGCCGCTGTAGTCGGCGCAGGTTGCCGCGATCTCCGCCTGCGTCGGCGGCCTCTCTCCGCCGACGCCCGGCTGATACTCGGCAACCACGGCTGGATCGAGAGATGGCAGGCCGGTACCGAAGCGACCGGGGCAGTCGTGCTCGTTGATGTCCACGACCGGCGGATCGGTCGGGTCGGTGTTCTCGAAGTTCATGAACTTGCGGCTGTCGGACGAAAACGTGTTGCCCTGGGGATCGCCGGCGTCGGCGATGCACATCCAGTACTCCGGATGCTTGCGGCTGGCAGGATCCGCGGGGTTGGCGAACTTGTACTTGTTGTAGCGGCAGGTCGGATTGTCGCTCCCGGTGTACTGCGGCTTGCCGTGCGCATCGACTTCGTCGAGGAACTCGGGAGCCAGCTCGCACGCATACGCGCTGTGGTCGTACATGCCGTCCCAGACGATGTGTGCGCCCGTCGGCCCGTATCCGTCGGCAGCGAGCGTGCCCTTGATCTGGATCAACGCAGGCAGCAGCGAGTCGTGCGCGTCGTTGATGCCGGTCGGAATGCACGGGATGCCGGTGTTCCCGCCGGTTCCGGCGGCACAAAGGATCACGCCTTCCTCCGGCGGCTGCGGGGACGTGCCGTTGGTCTGGAAGACGTTGTCGTGAAGGAAAATGCCTTCCGGGTACAGATCCATGCGCCGGTCGGGATTGTCGATGTTGCCGTCGAGGAGCTCGTGGCTTGCGGCAACGAACCCGACGCTGCGATTCCATTCGATCTGATTGCCGAAGACTTCGACGCGGTCGTATCCGAGCTGCAGCATGCCGATGCCCTGCGGCACGCCGGTAACCACGCCGCCGGGCGCGAAGTTCACGGTGTTGTTGTAGCCGGAGTAGTTGTTGAAGATGCGCGTCTCTTCGCCGTACTGGTTGAGGCCGGGAAGATCGAAGACGAGGAAGCCGCCCGTATTGCAGTGCGCGACGTTGTCATACATGTCGGCATCGTCGCTGTTCTCGATCTCGTAGCCGGCCACGTTGAACAGCGCTTCGCTGTTTCGGACGATGATGTCGTTCGATTGTCCGACGTAGATTCCGGCGTCCGACGCGCCGAGCGCCATCACGTCGTCGAGCAGCACATTGTTCGAAAGCACCGGGTAGATCGCGTATCCGCCGTTGCTGCCGTCCGTCGCATAGGGCCTCGGCACTCCTTGAGCGTCCGTGTAGGTCCCGCGGCTTTCCGGAAAGGAGAGCTCGTGCACGCACGTCACGTCGAGCGTCGATGGGATCTTCGGGTCCATTCCGCCGCGATCGTCGGCGCCGTCGCCTGGTGTGGAGTCGGCGCTCGACCACATCGCCCTCAGGCCGCGAAGGACGACGTAGTCGGAGTCGGAGACCTTGACGGAAAAGCCTGGCGTATCGATGACCGTCAGGTCCTCGATCGTGACGCCGGTCATGTGGCTGAGCGAGATGCCTTCCGGCGAGAGACTTTCATGGAAATCGAGGATCGTTTTTCCGCGCCCCTGTCCGCGGATGACGATTCCTTCCTTGTGCGCCATGACGAGCGTCGTGTTGAACTCGAAGGCACCTTCGCCGAATTCGATCGTGTCGCCCGCAGCGGACGCGAAGAATGCCGCGAGTGTCTGCGACTGTTCGTCGGGGCCGTCTTCGATGTGCCAGATGACGCTGCCGCTGCCTTCGGTCGGACACGCGGCCGGAGCGGGAGCACCCGCCGCTTCGAAGCGGCCCGCCCGCGAGCGGCGGATGCCCGAGTCGAACAGCGAGCAGTAGCGAGTGGTGCCGACCGTCAGCACCATCCCGATCCACGCGGGCGATGGCTCCGCCACGGGTACGCCGGTTGCGTCGCCGCGGACAAGGAGCGCGCCATCACGAAGCGAGACGTGGGTTGCCGAGGTTCCGTCACCCGCACGCCGGAATTTGTATGCGCCGCCGTCAGCCGAACGCGTCCACGACGCAGCGGGAAGCCCGAACGTCGCGGTATCGCCAGAGCTCGACAGCACCTGGAGGTTTGCGCCGGTGATCGTCGGGTCGTCGGAAGAGCCGGCCGCCGGTGCCAGGACCTCGTCGCCCCTCGATACCCACAGCAGGTTCTGCTTGCCGGAGGATGCGACGCGCAGCCTCAGCTTGTCACCGGGAATGGTCTGGTCGGCCGCATGGGCGCCGACGGCAACAGCCAGCACGGCCGCGAAGAGCGCGAGTCGGGAACCCCAAGAAACCATCGTGCCACCCCCAAACTGCCGGCACGGCCGGCGAAAAAGCTTGGATTTCCTGCGCAAAAGCCGCCGCAGAATCAGGCAACGGTAAACTTACTTGGATGTCAGTAGCAAGATGGAAGGGCTCCTCCGCGCAAAGATTCCTCCAGTGAGGAGGCTACCCGCAGGCCTTGACGGGCATCGTGCGCGCGAAGTTCGAGATCGTCGCGATCAGCTCCGACGGCTCGACCGGCTTTGGCACGAACACGTTGAAGCCGGCCTCGAGCGCCGCGCGGCGATCCTCCACGCGGACATAGCCGGTCAGCGCGATGGCCGGTATCTGACGCCCTCCGCGTTGCTCGCGTGCTCGAAGACGGCGGATGAACGAGTAGCCGTCCTCGCCCGGCATGGCGAGATCAGAAATGACTACCGACGGCTGGTACCAGCGGAGGATCTCGAACGCCTCCGCCGCGGAGCCCGCCGTGCGAACTTCGGCTCGCTGCTCTCCGAGAATCGCGCACAGCATCGCCAGCGTGTCCGCGTCGTTGTCGACGAGGAGAATCCGCATGCCTTCGAGCTGGCCGGCGCGGCCAGGCGAGGCGGTCGCCTCGTCGCTCGCGCGCACCGGAGCTACTTCGCGGACGCGCGAAACCGGCAGCATCGGAAGACGAACGGTGAACGTCGCACCGTGCCCCGGCCCCTCGCTCTCGGCGCGTACGGTTCCTCCATGAAGCTCGACCAGATGCCGCACGATCGCGAGCCCGAGCCCGAGGCCCTGATGCCGGCGAGTGCTGCTCCCGTCCGCCTGGCGAAAGCGATCGAAGAGATACGGAATGAATTCGGGTTCAATCCCTTCGCCGTTGTCGATGACCTGGATCTCGAGCTCCGACTCGTCTCGAGTCAGCCGCACGTCCACGCGACCGCCGCTCGAAGTGAACTTGATTGCGTTCGACACGAGGTTCCAGACGACCTGCTGCAGACGGATCGCGTCACCGAGAATCGGCTTGTCACCATGGATGCCTGCAGGTCCGATCACGACCGACAGATTGATCAACTTCGACCGCGCGGCCAGCTCCAGCGCCGACGTCGCACCCTCGATGACGCGCAACGGATCGACCGGCGCCACGTTCACCTTGAGATTTCCGGTAATGATCCGCGAAACGTCGAGGATGTCCTCGATGAGCTGCGCCTGGGTGGTCGCGGCGCGCTCGATCGTCTCTACGGCGCGCTCCGCGATGGCCGGATCGAGGGAATCGTCGCGAAGCATGTGGGCCCAGCCGATGATCGACGTCAGCGGTGTGCGCAGCTCGTGGCTCACGGTTGCAAGGAATTCATCTTTCAGGCGGCTCGCTTTCTCGCTCACCGTGCGGGCATCCTGCTCGAGCCGCAGCAGCCGATGCCGTTCTTCCAGCTCGTGCTGGGCCTGGCGATGAAGGCTGACGTTCTCGATCGCGTTGGCCGCCATTTGCGAGAAGAGATCCATCAGCTGCATTTCGCGGTCCGACGGACGGTGCGGCTGGCGGAAATGCACCGACAGCACGCCGATGATCTTGCCGGCGCGCGTGATCAGGGGGGTGCTGTGACAGGCACGAAATCCCGCGCGGCGGGCAGCACCCCGATGCTCCGCGAACAGCGGATCGGTTTCGGTATCTTCGACGACGATGCGCCGTCGCATCGTGAGGCACGAGCCGCAGCTTCCTCCGCCAGGCGGAACCCACGCGACCTCACGCAGGAACTTCGCGTCGAACCCGTTGTGAGCCTTCAGCGTGAGGCCTTCGCGCGTGGTTTCGCAGAGCGAGAGCAGGCCCATATCCGTGCCCTGCACCGCGAGCGCTCCGCGCAGTGCGACCTCGAGGACCGAAGCGATGTCGAGATTCTCGGTCAGCTTCGCGCTCAGCTCGTGGAGCTGGCGCAGATCCTCGACCTGCTGTTCCAGCATGGCGTTGACGCGCGAGAGGGCGGTCTCCGCGCGCTGGCGCTCGTGAACCTCGAGCTCGAGCAGCTGAGCCTTGTGCTGCCACTCGACGATGCTGTGCAGGCGATCCTCGGCGCTATCGAGCCGCGAAAAGCTCTCCGGCGGTATGATGCGCGAGTGACTGCGGCAGACTTTCTCGAACGGAGGGGCCGCGTCGAGCCCGGACATGCCGTGGAACGGATACGCGCAAAACAGCGTGAAGGAGCGCTCCTTCAGCAGCTCGTTCCAGCGCTCCTCGAGCTCGATCGCAGCTTCGCGGCTGCCGCGAGCCCATAACAGCGCAACCATCTCGCCGAACACCCGGACCCGCGGATAGCGCTGAAACGAGCTTTCGACCAGACGGCCGACGATCGTCCGAAAGCGGTCGCGGTCGACGAATCCGTCGACGAGCATCTTTTCCAGAAGCTCTGATGCGTCGAGCATCGTGAGCTGCCCGGTTTCGCTGGCACTCGCGAGGTCGATGCCGGCGTCTGTCAGCCTTACGTGCAGCCTCTGGTTGTGCGCGGACGTCCCCACCACGATGCAGGCCTCGCCGTCTGCGAGACCCTCCGTGACGAATTCGAAAAGCGCAGTCAGGAGGACTTCGTCGTGCTCGAAGAACTGGACGTAGTGCTCGGGTACCTCGCCTTCCCCTGCCGGGCACGCGTGCGGGCCGAGAGGAGGAGCGAACACTGGCGCCGGGGCGCCGGAGTACGCGGTTGGCGAAGTGGATGAAGAACCCATGAAACCTCCGAAGCCGTCCGCTGGCGCGGTCGAGGCCGATGTCGGCCTTCTGCCGTACCGCGTCCCGAAACTCGTCAGCGACGCTAACAAGCAGACACCGGGGCGAGAAGACGTTCTGCCCGGAAGCGAGGAGGTTTTTGTCAGATGGGCCCCGGACGGGGCCTCAAGCCTGCGCAGCCGCGATGATTTCGCTGCGCGTGGCAAGACTCTCGACGATCGCGCCGGTTGCTTCGAGAGCAGCGACGCCATCGTTTTCCTGACGATCGACGACCGTGATGACGAGCGCGACCTTGCCCCCGGCGGCGCGTACGGCATCGATCGCCATGAGCGTCGACGCACCGGTTGTCACCACGTCCTCGACCAGTGCGATGCTGGCATCCGGACGGAACCGTCCGTCGATCTTCTGCGCAGTGCCGTGGTCCTTGACGTCCTTGCGCACGAAGAATCCGTCGAGCGGATACCCGCGCGCCGACGCTGCCGAAAGCGCCGCAGAAACCAGCGGGATCGCGCCGACGGCCATTCCGCCGACGAGAGTGATTGCGTGCGACTGCAGGCGGTCGCACAGCAGCTCGCCGACGGCGCGCGCACCGTCCGCGCGAAACACCGTCTGCTTGACGTCGACGTAGAAATCGCTGTCGCGACCGGACGCGAGCCGGAAGATTCCTTTCCTGTAGGAGAGCCTCGCGAGAAGCTCCACCAGCGTTCGTCGATCCACAGCAGGGGCCATGATTGCTCCTTCGGTCATGATGCACTCACGATCGGGAGTCACGCAGCGATTCCGAGAAACCGGTGCAGATGACCGGTGAACTCGGCGAAGCGATCGTGATGGACCCAGTGCCCCGCATCCGGGACCTCGACGTACGTCGAATCGTGAAACGCGCCGGCGCGGCCGTCCTCGACCGGATTCTGCGCCCAGCTCTGTCCGCCGCGCACGAGCAGCACCGGGCACTGGATGCGGCTCCAGAGTCTTCGCACGCCTTCCGCGTCGTAGCGGTAAGGGCCCCACACCCGCACGTAGTTGTCGAATTTCCAGACGTAGTTGCCGTTTTCGAGGCGCATCACGCCGTGAATGGTCAGGTGGCGTGCCATCTCGACTGAAAGATGCGGATTGGCGTCGCGCATGCGCGCTTCGGCATCGGCAAGAGTCGCGTATTCGTGCGCCTTGCGCGCGGGAAGCGCCTGCGTGCCGGTGATGTACTCGCGGATGCGCTCCTCGATCGGCTTCTCCATGAGATCTTTGAGCATGGCGGGCGGCGGGCCCATGCCTTCGATCGCACAGATTCTCGAAACGCCGTCGGGGAATACGCCGGCGTATTGCAGCACGATCGCACCGCCGAGCGAGTGGCCGACGAGCGTGACCGGAGTCTTGCCGACATGCCGCAGCAGCTGGGCGAGATCGAGGACGTATTCGGCAATCCCGTAACTGGATCCGATCGCCCACGCCGAATCGCCGTGCCCGCGAAGGTCGGGCGCAATCACATGATAGTCGCGGCACAGTGTCGTCGCGACGAAATCCCAGTTGCGGCAGTGATCCTGGCCGCCATGCACCAGCACGCACAGCGGCTTGTCGTCGTTTCCGTAGTCGACGTAGTGCAGCCGCAGCCGCTGGGAGAAGAACCAGTGCGACGTGGGTGAGACGATGGCTTCGGTCGGGAGCACGCCGGTTCCTCCTTGGCTTGCTGAGGCCTGCAGAAAAGCCGCGGTATCAAACCGGAAAAGATTCTCGCAGTCCATGCGGGCGTCTCGTGCGATCATTCCCGCGGGGTCGCGTGCATTCGCCCGCTTGCCGAGGCGGTGCTAGAACGCGCCGCCATGCTGGCCTTCGTGATGGAAGCAGGCGGACCGCGCCTCGAGCGCGAGTACGCCGCGCCGGTTGCCGACGGCAAGCTCGGACAGAACCTCGTCCGCGTGCGCACGCTGGTTGCCGGGATCTGCAACACCGATCTCGAGATCGCCCGCGGATACATGGGTTTTCACGGCGTGCTCGGGCACGAGTTCGTCGGTGAAGCGATGACCGGCGCATGGGCCGGTCGGCGCGTGGTCGGCGGAATCAATTTCGGATGTGGATGCTGCCACTGGTGTGCGAGCGGGCTTGCCCGCCATTGTCCCTCGCGAAGTGTCCTCGGCATCGCCGGTGCCGACGGAGTGCTGGCCGAGGAATTTCTCATCCCCGAGCAGAACCTGCTGGCCGTTCCCGACTCGGTCTCTGACGAAGTCGCTGCGTTTGCGGAGCCGGTCGGCGCCGCGTGCGAGATTCTCGAACAGCTCGGCGCAGCGCCGCGCGGTGACGCTCTGGTTCTCGGAGCCGGCAAGCTCGGAGCGGTCGTCGCGCAGGTGCTCGCGTCGAGCGGCTATCGCGTCGATCTGGTCGGACGTCATCTCGATCGCGTGGGATGGCTCGGCGAGCGTGGCGTGCGGCTGGCCGGTGCCGTGCCGGACCGGACCGGGTACGCGCTCGTCGTCGAAGCAACCGGAACCACCGATGGACTTCGCATCGCGATCGATTGCACGAGGCCGCGCGGACACCTCGTGCTCAAGACCACCGTCGCCGGCGCCCACCAGATCGATCTTGCGCCGATCGTGATCAACGAGATCACGATCGTCGGATCGCGCTGCGGCCAGTTCGAGCCCGCGCTTGCAATGCTGGCCGACGGTCGCGTGTCGGTAGCTCCGCTGGTCGACGCGCGTTACGCGCTCGAGGACGTCGAAACCGCGTTCGAGCATGCCGGCCGCCGCGGCGTGCGCAAGGTGCTCGTGCGGGCCAGCTGATGGATTTCTCGTATACGCCCGAACAGGAACGTTTCCGCGGTGAGCTGCGCGCGTGGCTCGAGCTGCGCAAGTCCGAGGGCGCGTTCGGATCGCGCGAGCACCGCACACTCGACGAGGTCGTCCGCGACGGCCGCCGCTGGCAGGCCACGCTTCACGAGGGCGGCTGGTGCGGCATTCACTGGCCGAAGGAATATGGCGGGCGAAGTGCCGGTCTGCTCGAACAGATCATCTTCCAGGAAGAGCTCGCCCGTGCCGGCTCACCGCAGCTGATCAACCTTCTCGCGCTCAGCATGGTCGGGCCGGTGCTCATCGCGCACGGAACCGAGGAGCAGAAGCGTCGTTATCTCAAGCCGATCCTGACGGCCGAAGAGATCTGGTGTCAGGGCTACAGCGAGCCCGGAGCCGGTTCGGACCTCGCCGCGCTGTCGACCAGGGCGGTGCGCGACGGCGACGCATACGTGATCAACGGACAGAAGGTCTGGACCAGCTACGCGCAATATGCGGATTTCTGCATCCTGCTGGCGCGCACCGATCCCGAAGTGCCCAAGCACAAGGGCATCACGATGTTCATCATGGACATGCGCGTCCCGGGAGTGGAGGTGCGGCCGCTTCGCCAGATGAACGGCGACAGCGAGTTCAACGAAGTCTATCTCGAAGACGTGCGCGTGCCGCGCGAGAACATGGTCGGAAAGGAAGATCAGGGCTGGGACATGGCGGTTGCGCTGTTGATGCACGAACGCGCCACGCTGACGTTCCAGCGCCAGCTTCAGTCGCGCGTTGCGCTTTCCGATCTGGTCCGTTTTGCGAAGGAATGGACCGACGCAGGCCCGCCGCCGATCGAGGATCCGATCCAGCGCCAGCGCATCGCCGAGGCCTGGATCGAGAGCGAAGCCATGCGCCTGACCGCGCTGCGACACCTGACCCGCCAGCTTCGCGGCGGCCATCCCGGGCCGGAAGGGTCGATGGAGAAACTGTTCTGGAGCGAGATGTACCAGCGGATGCTGATGGGCGCGGTCGCGATGCTCGGGCCGTATGGAAACCTTTCGCCGGATGACGAGCTTGCGCCGCGCGGCGGCCAGTGGCCGCACCTCATGCTCTATTCGCGCGGCCGGACGATTGCGGCCGGAACGTCCGAGATACAACGCGGCATCATCGCCCAGCGCGTGCTCGGATTGCCGAAGGATCGCTGAGCTATCCTGCCGGTTTTGCGCGGACTCTGTTATCTATTGTCACTTACTGTGCACAAAAATCTGCATAGTATGACTTGGGACACAGCGTGGCGCGGCGTGGTCTGGTACACCTGACTGCGCAGCTGGTGCCAGCCGGCTGAACTCCGGGGCCGGCTCCCGCGATCTCAACCGTCCCCCGGCGAGGCCGGATGTTCGTGACTCCTCCGCGATCATCCGGCCTTTTTTGGCCTGATTCGCGCACGAACAGCGTCCCGGGATGAAAGGCTGGATGCGTGGCTGCTACAGCGCGCCGGCTTCGCTGCGTCGATCCGCTGAAAAGCTGTTGCGGATTGCCGCCGGCATCCGCTCTGCGAGCAGCGACGGATCGTGCACGATCACGTGGCCGCGGCCCCATTCGATCAGGCCGGCCTTCTTCCAGTCGGATATGACCTTGTTCAGCGCTTCGCGCGACGCCCCGATCGAATCGGCGAGCTCCTGCTGCGACAGGCCGTGCTGGATGACGAGCGAGCTTCCGGTGCGCTGCGACTCGAAGCGGGCAAGGTAAAGCAGCCGCTGGTAGAACCGCGACGGAACGTCGAGAAACCGCATGCTCAGGCTGAGATCGCACGCCGTGCGCAGCTTCGAGGAGACGGCCTCCAGCAGACGGATCGCCACGGCCGGTCGACGCTCCAGAAGGGCGATGAGCTCCACGCGCGGAACGAACGCAATTTCGGTTTCGGTGATTGCGATCGTGCTGGCAACGTAAGCCGGCTGCTCGAACGCGGCGATCTCCCCGAACACGTCTCCCGGCCAGAACATCGCGATGATGAACTCGGCTTCTCCGTCCGGCGACGGAAGCACGACCTTGACGCGGCCCTTTCCGACAACTCCGAGCGAATCGCCCGGAGCACCTCGTCGGATGATCTCGGCGCCTTTCCGGTAGCGTTCCCACAGGCAGCGCGGAGCAAGGCGTTCGAGGTCGGATGATGGCGCCGCCTGGAAAACCGGCGACATCGCGAGGATGCCGAGCGCAGATTCCTTTGTACGATCACCCATAGTGACTCCCCGGCCCCCCGGTGTTGTCGCGGGCGCAGATCCGGAAGGCTTGCTGCAAACGGACAGTGCCTGCCGGTTGTGCAGCCGCGCACCTTAACGTGGCAGTCACAATGTCAGTACTGTTTCGTCACTGTAGAGAAAAAAAGGACAGCAATCAGGTGACTTTTTTCACCTCACGTCCGAAACTCGTCGCACGGGTGCGAATTCCCGAAAATGAAACGGGCGCGGACACCTTTCGGTGCCGCGCCCGGACAAATCCCAACAATTTCCCCGCGCGAACCGTCGCGCGGAGGATCTTCGTCAGCTCGCCTTCGCGTGCCGGATGCGTTTGCGCTCCCGTTTTGCGTTGATGCTGTGCCGCCTGCCGTTGACGCGCCGGAACGGGAATCGATAGACCTGCCCCTTCATTCCGTCGCGCTGCGCTCGTGAGCGCCAGTCGGCAAGTCCGGTGCGCAGATAATCGGGTTCCATGTCGAGTGCCTGGCAGATGCTCGCGAACGAGAACGGCCAGCTCATGTCGTCCGACTGCAGCCACGCCTCCACGTCGAAGTCTTCCGCTTCCTCGATCATCGCCCGCGGCTGGATGAATGCGCGCTGGAACGACGCGATTGCGTCCTCGAGCACGGCCAGCATGAGGCGCTTTTCCGGAACGAGTGACGCCTCGGCGAAGATCCGGTCGTAGAACTGAAGAGGCGTCATCGTGTCGGGCTCGACCATTCTCGTGGCCGGGTCTTCGACACACACCGTTTTCGATTTGCGCGGCTCCGAAGCCGGTTCGGACGCCGCTCGAGCGAGTTGGCTCATGTTCCCCTCATTTTCCTTCTGCGAGACGCAGCCCTCACTCGTCTCGCGTTGCGAACGATAACCCCGCCGGCTTCACCCGGCGGCCTTCGACTTCTTCCCCTCTTCCTTTTCCTGACGCATCTCCTGAATCAGGCGGAGCAGAAGCTTCCGCCGCAGCAGGACGATGAAACGCTCGACGAGCTTGACGCCGGCAAGCGCCATCGTGGCGACCTGCCCTTCCTCGATCTTCCCGGTCACGGCGCGCGAGAACATCTTGAGCTCCTCGCGCGCGAGCCTCTCGACCGCATCGACGTAAATCGGCAGTGAGACCTGCTGGGGAATGAGGTCCTGCCGGAGCCCGGCCTGCTCGAGCTCGGCCATGGTCTCGAGCATCAGCAGATCGTCGCCTTCGAAGTACCGGGTTCCACCGCGATCGACGGGCTCGAGGGCGCCCTGGCGCACGGCGAACTCGATCTCGTCCTTGTCGATGTGGAAACGCTCGACTGCCTGCTCGAGCGTCATCGGAAGCTGGCCGGGAGTGAAATGGATCGCTTCGTAGAACGTCCCCTCGAGCCCCAGCAGCGTGTCGACCTCGCGCGGGCTGATGATCGAATCGTTCTGGTCGAGGATGGCCTTGATGACATCCAAGGGAAGGAAACGCTTCTGCTGAAGCTCCTTGATGAAGCGGATGCGCGTGACGAACGAGCGATCATAGTAGGCCATGTTGCGGCCCGTCTTGAGTGTCGGCGCAGGAAGCAGTTTCTCGCGGATGTAGAACTTGATCGTCGCGGTGGACACGCCGGTCTCACGGGACAGGTCCGAGATTCGAAGGAGCCCGTTCGTCGTAGGAGTTTTTCGGCGCAGCGCGGAGGGCATGACTTGACTCAGTGGAGTGTGTGATCGGGCCCCGCTTCTTACTGAAACGCGTTCCCTTCTGTCAACGAAAATCGTAGGTTATTCGCGATGATGCGAAGCGTCATCGCTTATGCCGCTATCTACTCGACCCGGTTCGCATGACCACGCTCACCGCCGTTTCCGGGTCTGTCGTCCGGGTAATGCATCGCAGGTCACATTTGCCGGGTCCGTGGGGCGATCCGCCACGAAGGCCTGCCGACCGGTCATGCAGACGCCGCCGGCGATCGATTTGTTGACTCCCCGCGGCTGAGGACATAGGCGGCGCGAGTGCAAACCGCCGTTTTCGACCTCACTACGCGGCGAAAAAACCTCGAATTGGCGGCCTCGGCCGTCGCCGATGTCGTCATCGTCGGCGGCGGCATCACCGGCGCCGGAGTCGCACGTGAGGCATCCCTGCGCGGCCTGGCCACGGTACTTCTGGACAAAGGCGACTTCGCCTCCGGCACCAGCAGCCGCTCCTCCAAGCTGATTCACGGCGGCCTTCGCTACCTTGCCCAGGGCGACATCGCGCTGGTGCGGGAAGCTGCCCGCGAGCGAGCGGTGCTTCGAAGGCTGGCGCCGCACCTCGCCGAGCCTCTGTGGATGATGATGCCGACCGCGTCGCTGGCCGGTCGCATGAAGATGCAGGCCGGGGTCTGGACGTTCGAAAAGCTGGCCGGCGACGAAGCCGGCGAACGCTACCAGGTTCTCGATCGCACGCAGACGCTCGACAAGGAGCCGGGACTGAGGCCCTCGCCGCTCGCCGGAGCCGTCGTATTCCAGGAATACCTGACCGACGACGCCCGCCTGGTTCTCGAAAACATCCAGTCTTCGTCGGCGCTCGGTGCACTGGTCGCAAACTATGCCGAGGTCACCGCCGTCGAGAGCGATCCCGAAGGCCTTCGGCTGAGCGTGGTCGACCGCCTCAGCGGAGAGTCGCTCGTCATCCGGGCGAGAAGTCTCGTCAATGCAGCTGGTCCGTGGTTCGAGCGCGTCCAGTCGATGGCGTCGTGCTCGCGCGCGTCCGCAGAAGGCGGCGCACGCCTCGCGCTGACGCGCGGCATCCATCTGGTGGTGCCGCATTCGCGCCTGCCGGTTCGTCACAGCGTGGTGCTGAAGTCTCCCGACGGACGCTCGACGTTCGTCGTTCCGCGCGGCCGCGTCGTCTACATCGGCACGACCGACACGCATTACACGGGGGCTCCGGAAGAACCGGGCGTCTCGGCTGCCGATGCGCGCTATCTGCTCGACTCGGTGGCTGCGACATTTGCCGATGCACCGGCCGCACACGAGATCGTCGGCACGTGGTCCGGCGTGCGCCCGCTGCTGGCACAGGAAGGCAAGTCTCCTTCGGAAATTTCCCGCCGCGACGAGATCATCACGGGCCCCGGGCCGGTCGTCGCGATCGCCGGAGGAAAGCTCACGACGTACCGCCGCATGTCCGAGCGCGTCTGTGCCGAGGTGTTCCGCGTGCTCGGGAAGTCGGCGGATGCTTCTGTCGACTCTTCTCGCATCCCGCTGGCCGGCGGCGGATCGGCCGATCAGGAGACGGCGCGCGCGTCGGCCACGCCGCTGAAGGACTCCGCGCTCGAGAAAAGACTCTGGCGCACGTATGGCACCGCCGCCCGCAACCTTGCGGAAAGCATTCACGCCAATCCGGAGCTCGGCGCGCCGGTCGCAGGCCTCGAAGACCTCACGCACGCCGAAGTCGAGCACGCTGTCCGCTTTGAAATGGCGACCGGGCTCGACGACCTGCTGAGGCGTCGCAGCCGCATCGCGATGTTCGACACGGCTGCGGCAATCGCTGCAGCTCCCGGAGTGGCACGCGCGCTCGGGCGCGTGCTTGGCTGGGACGACGAAAAGATCCGAAACGAGAGCGATCGAATGATCGCGCAATGGACGGGGGAGCTGGCTGTCGTTCGCTCCGCGTGAGCAACGCCGATTTTCAAGAATCCGCGAACCGATTGCCATTCGAACAGGGCGTTCGCGGCACGAGCGGCAACGACGGCGGACACGACACACGTCACACGGCACGATACGCGTCATATCGACACGACGCAGAACCGACGGAGGTAGGACACATGAGCTCGACGATCGCCTGCGCAGACCTCGCACCTGCGCTCGCACGCGAAATCGCCGGACTGGAGATCGTGACCGACGCCGCGTCCGTCGAGGCGAAAAGCCGCGACTCGTGGATGCGGTCGCTGCTCGAATCGCGCCGCAGCGGCGCTCCTCGTGCAGCGGTTGTCGTTCGTCCGTCTTCGGCCGCCGAAGTGGCCGCCGTGCTCGCGTTCGCCGATCGTACGCGTACCCCGGTCGTGCCGTTCGGCCTCGGCTCCGGTGTCTGCGGCGCGGTGCTCGCCGACGGAAACGAAATCATCCTCGATCTCAGCCGCATGAACCGGCTCCTCGAGATCAACGACCTCGCGCTGACCGTGCGGGTCGAAGCCGGAATGCGCGGCTCGGACTTCGAGGAAGAGCTGAACCGGCGCGGCTACACGATGGGCCACTGGCCGCAGTCGATCGGCATCTCGACAGTCGGCGGCTGGTGCGCGACGCGCGCATCGGGCCAGCTTTCGACGCTCTACGGCAACATCGAGCAGATGCTGCTCGGTTGCCAGATTGCACTGCCCGGCGGGCGCCTGATGAACCTGCCCGCGGTGACCCGCTCGGCCACCGGTCCGGATCTTCGCCACCTGTTTCTCGGCAGCGAGGGCACGCTCGGCGTGTTCACCGAGCTCGTGCTGCGGATTCATCCGAAAGCCGAAGCCAGCGTCGGGCGCGCGCTGTCGATGCCGACGCTTCGATCGGGGCTCGAAGCTCTGCGCGAGATGCTGCGCGCGGGCTGGACGCCGGCAGTCACGCGCCTTTACGATGCCACCGAAGCCGGCCGCAATTTCGCAGTGAACGCCGACGGCAATCCCGTTCTGCTGCTGATGAGCGAAGGCGCGCCGGATCGTGTTCGCACCGAAATGGCGGCTGTCCTCGGCATCGCGCACAAACATGGCGGTATCGATCGGGGAGAGGAGCCGGTCGCGAGCTGGATCGAGCATCGCAACAAGGTTCCGTCGTTCGAAAAGCTGCTCGCTCAGGGCCTCGTGGCCGACACCATCGAAGTCGCGATCGGATGGGACCGCATCGGCGACCTGTTCGATACCGTCAACCAGCGCGGCGCGGCGATTCCCGGAGTCTTTGCGATGTCGGGTCACGTCTCGCACTGCTACACGCAGGGCGCGAACATCTATTTCACATTCGTTGCGGCCGAGAGCGATCCGGGTGCCGCGATCGGCATCTACGACAGTGCGTGGCGCACGACCATCGAAACGACCATCGAGCTGGGCGGTACCATCGCCCATCACCACGGCATCGGTCGCGTGCGAAAGCAGTGGCTTCGGCGCGAGCTCGGCGAAGGCGTCGAGCTGCTTGCCGCGCTCAAGCGCTCGTTCGATCCGAACGGCATCATGAATCCGGGGGTTCTGATCGACGCCTGAGCGAAAGCTTTCGCGGACGGCTGCGAGAAGCACGATCGTTCCGGCCGCCGCAGCCATCGCGCCGAACGGTCCGGCAACGTGCGAAGGGGGGAACATGGCGCGTTACGTGATGGGAATCGATGCCGGAACAACCGGCGTGCGGGCGCTCGTTTTCGACGAGCGTGGGCATGCCGTCTCGACGGCGTATCGCGAAATCCACAGCAGCTATCCGCGCCCGCAATGGATGGAGCAGGATCCGCTCGAGGTCTGGTCGTCGACACGTGCGGTGATCGGCGAGGCGATCGCCGCGGCTTCCGCCACGCCCGCCGACGTGGCTGCGGTCGGGATCACCAACCAGCGCTCGTCGATCGTCGCATGGGACGGACCGACAGGAAGGCCGCTCTCGCGCATGCTGATCTGGCAGGACACGCGCACCGCCGAACGCTGCCGCGAGCTTCAGGGCCAGGGCCTTTACATCACGCCGATGATGGCCGCTTCCAAGGCCGAATGGATCGTCCAGAACCTTCCCGAAGCACGCGCCGCGCGCGAGCAGGGGCGGCTGCGACTCGGCACGCCGAACGCGTATCTCGCCGCGTGCCTGTGCGGCGACATCAACGTGAGCGATCACGGCAATGCCAGCCCTACGGGCCTCTACTCGTACTTCGACCACGCGTGGGATCCTGCTCCGCTTGCCGCTCTCGGGCTCGACACGGGCGTGCTGCCGACGCTCGTCGACTCGAGCGGTGAGATCGCGAGAACCAGGCCCGATGCGTTCGGCGCCGAAGTCGCACTCGCCGGCATGGCGGGTGACCAGCAGGCTTCGCTGTTCGGACTCGGCTGCATCGAGATGTCGCAGGCGAAGTGTTCGTACGGCACGTCGGCGATGATCACGATGAACTCGGGCGAATCGGTCGCGTTCGGCGGAAGCGGAACCTATCCCATCGTCGCGTGGCGCTTCGGCGGCAGGACGGTGTTCAGCCTCGAAGGACAGGTTGTCACGGCCGGCGCCGCAGTGCAGTGGCTGCGCGACGGAATCGGTATCGTCGCCGACGCGGCCGAAAGCGCAGCTCTCGCCGAGAGTGCGGGAACCACCGGTGGCGTGTGGGCCGTCCCCGCGTTCCAGGGCCTCGGCACGCCGATGATGCAGGCCGAAGCGAAGGCGATGATCGGCGGCCTCTCGCGCGGCTCGACGCGCGGCCAGATCGTGCGCGCCGTGCTCGAAGGCATCGCGCACCGGGTAGCCGACGTTGCCGAGAGCATCGCCGAAGGCGTTTCCGCGCCGACCATCCTTCGCGCCGACGGCGGCGCGAGCCGCAACGATTTCCTGATGCAGGCGCAGGCCGATCTTCTCGGAGTGCCGGTCGAGCGTTCGAGTTTTGCCGACGGCGCCGCTCTCGGCGCAGCGCGCCTCGCCGGATGCGGCGTCGGAGTGTGGCCGCAGGAGATGACGCACCACTTCGAAATCGAACGCACGTTCGAGCCGGCGATCTCTGCCGACGAACGCCAGAGCCGTCGCGCCCAGTGGAAGAAGCGCCTCGCGCTCGTCGTGGCCGACGCGGGCTGACGGCGTGACCATCCGGCTCGTCATATTCGACTGCGACGGCGTCCTGTTCGATTCCGAACCTGCCAATCTCGCGTTCTATCGTGAGGTGCTGCGTCGTGCGGGAGCTCCGCCGATGCCGGAATCGGTCGAAGCCGCCTATCATTCGCTGGCCTCGTCGCAGCTGTTCGAGAAGATCTTCGCGGATCAGCCGGCGATGCTGGCGACGGTCAAGCAGGTCGCGCGCGAAACCAGTTACGCTCCGTTCTTTCCGCTGATGCAGCCGAAGCCGCTGCTGCGCGAAACGCTGCTGCTCCTGCGATCACGCTATGCGACCGCAATGGCCACCAATCGCGGCCAGACGACCCAGGGCGTGGTGGATTATTTCGCGATGCGCGACCTGTTCGATCTGGCGGTCGGGGTGCTCGATGTTGCACGCCCGAAGCCGGAGCCCGACATGCTGCACAGATGCCTCGACTACTTCGGCGTCGATGCGGACGAGGCGGTCTACGTCGGCGATCAGCCGACCGACCTCGAGGCTGCCGAAGCTGCCACGATCCACTTCATCGGGATGGGTCCGATGTGCGGCCGCACGCCGCTTTCTGCGCAGCGTTTCGAAGAGATTCCGGACCTGGTCGCAGGTCTGGCCTGACGCTTTGCGGCTCAGCTCTCTTCCTCTTCCACCGTACGCGCCTTCGCTCCGCCCGATGCGGGCATGCCGGCGTCGCCGCGCCCGCCGAGCTCGTTCAGGCGGTTGATCAGCATGCGCAGGCGGCCAAACCGCAGCAGGTTGAAGTCGAGGCCGAGCCGGGGAAGCGACGCGACCTCGGGCTCGTCGCTTTCCTCGCGCATCGCCGGAATGCGCCGGATCGGCCGCCCGCCGAGGATGTCGGCGAACTCGAACGACAGTGTTTCGATCACGCTGTCGTCGATCGCATGGTTCAGCCGCAGCACGGTGATCCTGCGGATCGTCCTCATCGAGTGAAACACGCGATAGAACCCGGTGATCTCTTCGACCGCCGACTCGACGTCGTCCGTGATGCGGTACAGTGCGAGATCGTCCTCGCTGATCAGACCGCGCGCGAGCAGCTCGCCGCGCACGAGCTCATCCCACTGCTGCCAGTACGTGCCGCCCGGAACGTCGACGCAGACGATCGGAACCATCCGCGCCTTGCCGGTCTGCACGAGCGTGAGCGTCTCGAAGCCTTCGTCGTGGGTACCGAATCCGCCGGGAAAAAGCGCGACGCCGGAGGCCTCCTTCAGGAAGAACAGCTTGCGGGTGAAAAAGTACTTGAACTCGATCAGCTTCGCATCGCCGATCAGCGAGGCGTGCGGCTGCTGTTCGAACGGAAGCCGGATTCCGACGCCGAAGCTCCTGTCGACCCCCGCGCCGTCGACGACCGCGCCCATGATACCGGGTCCGCCGCCGGTGATGACCATGAAACCCGCCTGCGAAATCCGGCGCCCGAAATCCATCGCCATCTGGTAGACCGGCTCTTCGGGCCGCGTGCGCGCGGACCCGAACGCAGTGACCTTCCGCGGTCCGCTCGTCCACGGGCGGAAAACGTCGAGCGCCTTGCGGATTTCCGAGAATGCCGCCGAGACGAGCTTGAGATCGACGACGCCGTTGCCGTCGGCGACCAGGCCGATCGCATCCTCGATCAGGGCATTGAGCAGGCGGCGCGCCCGCGGGTCGGTGTGACCGAGATGCGCTGCGGCCAGACGCTCGATCAGCTCGAGGTGCAGCGGATCCGGTTCTTCGTTTGCGCTCATGGAAGCCGCATTGTTGGCCGCCCTTGCGGCGGACTCCAGTCGCGGGCACTGCGGGCGCTGCGGGTGCATCCGGGCATCGCAGCCGTTAGCATCGGCCGCGCGATGCGAGACCTGCGCCGCGACACCTGAAGATCGACGATGGAGCGCTCAGCGGCAATTTCCCTGTTCCTGCGGTTTCTCGTCTACGCGGCGCTGATTGCCGGGACGTTCGAGTGGATGGTCGTGGCCGTACGCTCGCACGACCTGCACTGGCTGATGCGCGACGACGGACCGGTCGAGATCACACAGTTGCTCGCGGCGCTGTTCACAGCGGTGCTGTTCTTCATGCTTTCGCGAGAGCGAGCCTCTTCGCGCGAGCTCTTGCGGCTGCTGTCGGCGCTCTCGCTGATCGCGTGCGCACGCGAGCTCGACAATCTCACGCTCGAGCTCGGATCGCGCGATGCCTACAAGTACATGGCGGCGCTTCCGCTCGTCTGGGCGCTGTCGATCATCGGGCGCGCCCGCGGACGCCTGCTCGACCAGCTGGCGGTGTTCTCCCAGACGTCGGGGTTTTCCCTTCTTCTGGCAGGATTTCTCATCGTGGTCGTCTACGCGCAGATCCTCGGACAGAAGGCGTTGTGGATGGCGGTGCTCAGCGCCGACACGTACCGGCCGATCAAGGAGCTCGTCGAGGAATCGTCCGAGCTTCTCGGCTATCTGCTGATGCTCTTCGGCGCGGCCGAAGTCGCCGTCAGCGACGATGCGGAGTAGCGAATGACAGCGGCGCAGTGGCACGACGCGTATGCCACCGGGGAGGAACCCAGCCTTGCCCGCATGTCCGCGTCCGTCGCTGCCGCACTTGCCCTGCATGCGGCCGCCGTCGCGCTGCTTGCTGCACGCGAGACGACCTGGCTCGAGCTGCAGCCGGCACCGATCGTCGTCACGCTATTTCCGGCCGCCAGTCGCACCGAAGGCCCGGGCGCACATTCGGACGAGCTTCATGTCGCAAGTGCTGCGGCCGGGCCCAGAGCCGAGCCGCCGGCGACTGCGGCAAATCCGGTGATGTCGCTGCCGCGCGAACCCGAGGACGTGGCTCCGCCGCATCCCGAGAGTGTGCCCAGGCCGCTGCCGAAACCCGCGAAGAGAATCGCAACGACGGCAAAGCCGCACGCCACCGATCATCCGGACGCCGCAGCAACTCCGCCCGATACCGATACCGGGGCAATCGCCCGCGGCGGAACGGGAACAGCAACGAGCAGCGGGACGAGCGATGCGGCGAGCGCACCGTCGTGGGCGCCGGCTGCGCGCATCCGCTACGAAGAGCTGCTGTTCGCGTGGATCGACCGCCACAAGGAATATCCGCTGCTTGCGCAGCGCCGCGGGATCGAGGGTTCCGGATTGATCCGCGTTCGTATCGGGCGCGACGGCCGCTTGATCGACCGCTCGCTCGTGCGCAGCACCGGGCAGCCGATGCTCGATGATGCCGCGCTCGAGATGGTTCGCCGCTCGAGCCCGTTTCCCGCCGTACCCGGCGAATATTCCGGCGCGAGCTTCGAGTTTGTCGCGCCGGTCGAATACCGCCTGCACTGAAGGAGCTGCCGATGAGCGAGATGAAGCCGTCGCTGTCCTGGAAACGTTGTGGAGTCTGCAAACGCGAGCTCGGCTTCGGCGCCGACTTCTTCGAGTGCAGCGTGTCGACGTGCACGACGGGCCGCAACCATCCGGTCTTCTGCAGCGTCACATGCTGGGAGCAGCACGTGCCGGTGATGCGTCACCGCGACGCGTGGGCGGAGCAGAAGAAGTCGCCGTCGCGGGCGGACTGGGAACGCGATCAGGCGGCGGAAGGCAGTTCGCCGAGCGGTGCGCAGGCGCCTGCGCCGAGGCGCATCGTGGTCGGCGGCTCCTCGAGCGCGGCGCCCGCTGCTCCGCCGGCGGACGACATCCTGATCGTCGTATCCAAGCTCAAAGCCTACATCCGTGCCCGCTCCGGCATGAACACGTCGGAGTCGGTGCTCGACGAGCTGTCCGACATCGTGCGCGAGCACGCCGACCGCGCGATCGAAAACGCCCGACTGGACGGCCGCCGCACGGTCATGAACCGCGATTTCAAACGCTGATCGCCCGCGCGATTCCGTCACAAGAATCGCGAGAGCGATGCTCTCAGAAGGAACGCGAGAGCGATCCGATCAGAAAATCGCCGCCAGCGACAGGATGATACCGACGATGTAGGTCCCGACGGCGCCGACGAGCCGGAGCGGGTGACCCCTGTCGAGCGTCGGCGACAGAATCATTCCGGCGGCATGCGAGTAGCGTACGAACACTGCGGCGGCGTACAGAAGTCCATGCCAGCCGCCGTAGCCGCTGTTCGCGAGCGCATAAATGAGAATTGCGAACATCGGAGCGAATTCGCACGCATTGGCGTGCGCACGGACCCATTTGTAGAGCGGATCGGCCGGATCCTCGTTGCAGCCGATGAACTTGCCGGTCTGGCCGCGCATGCGCGATACGCCGAGTCCGAGCCCAAAGACGAGAAGGCCGAGCAGGCCGATGCAGGTGAGCGCAAATCCCATTTGTTCCTCCACGACTCCGTTTGCCGGAACGGTCGATGTCGCATCATCCGCCAGGGACGGCGCCGCCGCCATCTTCCGCTACGGGTTTGTCGGACCGTTTGCCGATGCTCCGGCCGACGTCGCGGCGCAGCATCTCTGACACCGCCGCGGGATCATCCCTGCCGATAGGCTTCCGCGAGCAGCTCGACCGGATGGCGCACGATCGTCGGAAGCCCGGCTTCGGCGACGGCCTTCGAGATCTGCAGCATGCATCCCACGTTGCCGACCGCCACGACCGTCGCCTTTCGTTCGAGGACCAGCTCCGCCTTGCGCTTTCCGAGCTCGGCCGAAAGCGCCGGATGATCGACGTTGTAGCTGCCGGCGCTGCCGCAGCAGATCGCATTCTCGCCGAGGTCGACGGGATCGCGTCCGATGGCCGCCTCGCAGATCGCGCGCGGCGCCGCCGCAATGCCGCGTGCATGAAGGAGGTGGCACGCGTCGTGGTACGCGACGTTACCCTTGAGCTCGAGCGGTTTCTTCGGACGCTCGAAGCCGATCTCGACCAGCAGCTCGCTGATGTCGCGCGCGCGCGCAGCCAGCTCGCGGCCGCGATGCTCTTCGTCGCCGCCGGCGAGCACGTGTTCATAGTCGCGAAGCATGGCGCCGCATCCGGCCGCGGTCGTCACGACGAAATCCACATCCGCTCCGGCAAACGCGGTGGCATTGCGCGACGCCAGCGCGCGAGCTTCGTCGGGGTGGCCGGAATGCAGCGCCAGCGCGCCGCAGCAGCCCTGCGCCGGCACTTCGACGACTTCGATCTGGTTGCGCTGGAGAACTTCGACGGTGTCGCGATTGATCCCCGGCATCAGCCGGTCGCCGACGCATCCGGTGAGGACGGCGGCTCGCGCCCGCGCGCGCAGCGGCTGATGCATCTGGCTGCGGCGGAGCGGCGAAACCGCCGAGCCAGCGGCCGAACCGGCAGCCGCGGGTCCCGCGGCGGGCAACAGGCCGAGGCCCGGAAGCTTGCGCCGCATCGGCCCGAAGCCGGCGCGGTCGAGCAGGTTTGCGACGTGAAGGCCTGCTCCGACCATCGCATCGCTGGTGTACACCTTGCGTGCGACGCTCCTCCACATTTCTCCGGCGTCGTGACGCTCGGCGAGCCGCGGACGGAACTCTTCGATGCGGCGACCGAAGGAAACTCCCGAAGGACACGCGGATTCGCACGCGAGGCAGCCGAGGCACTGCGACAGGTGAAGCGCCGCTTCGGTGTCGAGCTCGATCTCGCCGCTGTCGATTCCTTCCATGATGTAGATGCGGCCGCGCGGTGAGTCGGCCTCGGTGCCGAGCACGCGGTAGGTCGGGCATGTGTCGAGACACAGGCCGCAGTGGATGCATGGAAGTCCGGGCCCGCTCATCGAAATCTCACAAGCCTCCGACGAAGCGGCCCGGCGACAGTGCGTCGGCCGGATCGAGCCTGCGCTTGACCGCGCGCATGAGCGGAAGCGATGCCGGCGGAGCGCCCCACACCTGGTGCCCCTGCTTGATCGAAACCGGCGCACGCTCGATCACGCGCGTCGCAATGACGCCGTCGGGCTCGGTCGCCGCAAGCAGCGACTGAAGCGCGGCAACGTCGACAGGATTGCCGAACGCGGGTCTCGCCGCCGATCCGCCCGCGTCCTCGCTCGACGAGGCGAGATGAAAGCGCGCGATTCCGGCACCGAGGTGCCCCGCGACCAGCAGCGGAGTGCGTCCGAGCCGCGACGCCGTTTCCTTGAGTTTGCCGAGCACGGATCGCACCGTCCCGACGATGCTCGCCGGCGGCGTGGCGATGCGCAGCGTGGCCCCGCCCGGCGCATCGATATGCGCAGGACTCGTCCAGTCCTCGACCGCATCCGACGGCTGGCGGCCGACCGCGGCGCACACGCGGTCGCCTTGTACGGCAACTTCCTGCTCCGTGCCTTCGACGCGCACGGCAAGAATCCACAGCATCGTCGCTTCGCTCATGTCGACCGCAAAATCGACGGCCGCGAGCGGCAGCGACTGGCCGAGCAGGCGGCCACGTGCCGCGTCGAGCTCGGCCGGCGAGACGAATTCGAAGACGAGCGTTGCACCGGCCTCGGGAAGCGGATGCGTACGCAGCGTTGCCTGCGTGATGATCGCCAGCCCGCCCCACGAACCGGTGAGCAACCGCACCAGATCGTAACCGGCGACGTTCTTGACGACGCGCCCGCCGCAGACGAGCGTACGACCGCAGCCGTCGATCGCCGTCATGCCGAGCACGAGATCGCGCGGAAGGCCGAAGCCGTGGCGCAGTCCGCCGGTTGCGTTGGTCGCGAGAATTCCGCCGATCGATGCGCGGTCTTCGATCGCGGCGTCGATGGCGACGCGCTGGCCGACTTTGGCAAGGCTGCGCTGGAGGCGCGACAGCGAAACACCAGCCTCGCAGATGACCGTCATGTCCTCGGGATTCTGCTCGAGGATGCGGCCGATCGCCGTCATCGAAAGCCGCACGTCGTAGGCCCGCGGCGGCGCTCCGATGTGCAGCATCGTCGCTCCGCCGCTGGTGACGACGCCGAGCCGCTTGGCGCGCGCTTCTTCGATCGTGGCGATCACGTGTGCCGGCTCGCGGGCGGTGATCACGGCCTGAGGCAGCATGCCGTCGATCTCGTCGACGTCGCGACCGGGCCGCAGCTGGCCGGGACCGAGCGACGGAAACGCGGCCAGATCGAGGCGCGGCCGCGCGGCGCTGGTTTCCGCCGCGCTCGTTCCGTTGGCCTTCGCTGCGCTCATCCCTTCCAACTTCGCTGCGCTCGTCCCTTCCGCCTTCGCTGCGCTCATCCCTTCGAACTTCGCTGCGCTCATCCTCCGCCTCGCGGTCGCGGCCTGGTGACTTCGACGCATGACCTCGACGACGGAACGATCTTGCCCGGATTGCACAGCCCGTGCGGATTGAACGCGTCGCGCAGGTCGGACATCGCGGCGAGCGTATCGGCGGTGAATGCCGCCGGCATCATCGCGAGCTTCTCGACGCCGATGCCGTGCTCGCCGGTAATCGAGCCCCCGAGCTCGAGACACGCCGTCAGGATCTCGTCGCCCGCGGCCAGCACGCGCTCGACTTCGCCCGGCACGGTCTCGTCGTACAGAACCAGCGGATGAATGTTTCCATCGCCCGCGTGCATCAGCGTCGCGATGCGAAGTCCGTAGCGTTCGGAGACCTTCGCGATCGTCGCGGCGATCTCGGGCAGGCGGCTGCGCGGAACGACGCCGTCCTGCGTGCAGTAGTTCGGCGTCAGCCTGCCCATCGCGCCGAAGGCACGCTTGCGCGATTTCCACAGCAGCGCGCGCTCGGCCTCGGTGGCCGCACGCCGCACTTCTGTCGCGCTCTCGGTCATGCAGCAGGCTTCGACGCGCTCGGCGATCGGCTCGAGGCTGTCCGCGAGCCCGTCGAGCTCGATCAGCAGCACGGCGCCGGCATCGGACGGGAAGCCGAAGTGGTAGGCCGCCTCGACCGCCTCGATGACGAGCGCGTCCATCATTTCGAGCGCGGCCGGAATGATGCCCGCCGCAATGATTGCCGAAACCGCGCGGCTGGCTTCCCCGACGCCGGGAAAGACCGCGAGCATCGTCGAGACCGCCTCGGGTTTCGCGAGCAGCCGCACCTTTGCGGCGGTGACGATGCCCAGAGTTCCCTCCGAGCCGGTCATCAGACCGACGAGGTCGTAGCCCGGCGCATCGCACGTGCGGTCGAGCCAGACCACCTGGCCATCGGGAAGCACGACTTCGAGCGCGAGCACGTGATTGACGGTGACGCCGTACTTGAGCGTGTGCGGCCCGCCCGAATTCTCGGCGACGTTGCCGCCGATCGTGCACGCCGACTGGCTCGACGGATCGGGCGCGTAATAGAGGCCGTGCGGTTCCACGACGCGGCTGACCTCGAGATTGACCACGCCGGCCTCGACCTCGGCCACGCGGTTTTCCAGGTCGATCGAGCGAATGCGCTTCATGCGCGACGTCCCGATCATGACCGACGAGTCGATCGGCAGACACCCGCCCGATACGCCGGTTCCCGCACCGCGCGGCACGAACGACGCGCCCGCCTTTGCCAGAAGAGAAACCACGCGCGACGCTTCCCGCGTCGTCTCCGGCAGCAGCACGAGCCGCGGGGCGGTCTTCTCCAGCGTGTACCCGTCGCACTCGTAGACCTTGAGGGACGTCCGCTTTTCGACGATGCCGCGATCGCCGACGATGTCGCGAAGCGCCGAGGCGAGCGAAGCGTCCATTTTTACGACGCCCGCGCCCGCGCCGAAGTCCCGCGCGGCGCTTTCGCCGGCGGCTCGCGGAGCTGCGGGTTCCGGCGCGATCGCGGGCCGCGCGGTGTCCGGATGGCCCGCGTCCATGTCCAGACCGTCCGTGCCGGCTGAAGATTCCGTTTCCGTCGTGCTCTGCAATCCGGTCCGCGCTCCAGCGTCTCTTATACCGGTCCCCGGTCCGAGGATGGAATGCGCCGCGCACGCGTGTGCCCGATTGGCCTCACGGCGGCCCCCGCGCTATCGGGCCACCATGAACAACGTCCAGCCGCCGTCGCGCCTGCTGCTCGGCCCAGGCCCTTCCATGGTCAATGCCCGCGTCTACGCGGCGATGGCGCGGCCGCTCGTCGGTCATCTCGATCCGTATTTCCTCGAGCTTCTCGAGCGCGTGCAGGGCGACCTCCGTACGGTCTTCGGAACCGCCAACGCGGTCACGCTGCCGATCTCCGGTACCGGCTCGGCCGGCATGGAGACGTGCTTTGCGAACCTCGTCGAGGACGGCGACGAGGTCGTCATCGTCGTCTCCGGAGTATTCGGCACGCGCATGTGCGACGTCGCGACGCGGCTCGGGGCTCGCGTCGAGCGCGTCGAGGTCGAATGGGGCCGCGTGGCCGATCCGGCCGACGTCGAGGCGGCGATCGGCCGCTGCAAACGGCCGAAGATCGTCGCGGTCGTGCACGCGGAGACTTCGACCGGCGCGTGGCAGCCTTTGCGCGAGATCAGCCGCCTCGCGCACGAAGCCGATGCGCTGCTGCTCGTCGACTGCGTGACGTCGCTTGCCGGGTGCCCCGTCGGCATCGACGAGCTTGCGATCGATGCGGCCTACAGCGGGACCCAGAAGTGCCTGAGCTGCCCGCCAGGGCTGTCTCCCGTGACGATGAGCGAGCGCGCGATGGCCGCCGTCGCGGCGCGCAAGACGAAACCGCGAAGCTGGTATCTCGACCTCAGCCTGATCGGCGCCTATTTCGGCAGTCAGCGCCTCTACCATCACACCGCGCCGGTCTCGATGATCTACGCGCTCGCCGAAGCGCTGACCCTGGTCCTCGAGGAAGGGCTCGACGATCGCTATCTGCGGCACGAGCGCAATCATCACGCGCTGCTCGCCGGCCTCGGCGCGCTCGGCATCCACGCGGCAGCCCAGGAAGGCCACCTGCTGTGGATGCTCAACTGCGTTCACGTGCCGGACGGTGTCGACGAAGCCGCGATGCGCCGCCGGCTTCTCCTCGATCACGGCATCGAGATCGGGGCCGGCCTCGGACCGATGGCCGGCAAGGTCTGGCGCATCGGGCTGATGGGCGAATCGAGCCGGCCGGCCAACGTGCGGCGCGTGCTGCTCGCGATCGAATCCGAGCTGCGACGCGAAGGCCGGCGCCCGCCGGCCGGAGATGCGATCGAAGCGGCCGACCGCGTCTACGCGGAGCGCGGCTGAACCCGATGCGGACGGCCGCGCTGCTGCGACCGCTCGCGATCGTTGCCGGGATCGCAGCCTTCGCGGCTTCCGAATGCCCGGTGGTTTCGCTACGGACGGCCGCGGCGGCGACCGGTGTGTTCGCGCAGAACACCGACGACCTCGACCCGCAGTCGCTTGCCGTTGCCGCCGAGCGCACGGCGAATGCGCTCGATGCGCAGATGGAAACCGGCCCGTTCGTTCTCGGGCACACGCGCGTTACGACTTCGGATCTTGCGGCCAGTGCAAGGATCGTCGCGAAGGTCGCACGCTCCGCCAGGGATCCGCGCGACCTGACCGCCCGGCTTGCTCAGGAATGCACGGCATATCGTTTCCGCTCGGCCGCGAAGATCACCGGCTACTACGAGCCGGTGCTTGCCGCGCGCCGCGCGCGCGATGCCCGCTTCCTGTATCCGATCTACCGCGAGCCGCCGGCGCCCGATCTCGCGGCCGTCACGCAGCGGCTCGGACACGCGCCGCTGCGCGAAGACATCGACCGTGGCGGCGCGCTCGCAGGTCTCGGACTCGAGATCGCGTGGCTCGACGATCCGGTCGAGCGCTTCCTGCTGCACGTGCAGGGCTCGGGCCGGCTCGTGTTCGACGACGGCACGAGCGAGCGCATCGGCTTCGCGGCGACCAACGATGCCGCCTACCGCAGCATAGGCTCCGTCATGCTGAAAAAGGGCATGCTCGCGCGGGGTCATGCCAGTGCGGACGAGATCCGCGAGTGGCTGCGTGCCCATCCCGATCGCCGCGACGCGATCCTTTTCGAGAATCCCCGCTACGTATTTTTCCGCGAGACCGGCCAGGAAGGTCCGGTCGGTTCGCTCGGCGTGTCGCTCGTCGGCGGACGCTCGATTGCGAGCGACGACCGGTACGTGCCGCGCGGAATTCTCGCGTGGCTGGTGACCACGGCGACGGCTCCGGGGTCAACTCCGGTCGCGAGATTCGTGTTCGCGCAGGATGCGGGCGCGGCGATCAGCGGGCCGGCGCGCGTCGATCTCTTTGAAGGATCCGGGGAGCAGGCAGGGACCGCTGCCGGAAAAAGAAACGACAGCGGCGAGCTGTACATGCTCGTCTGCCGGGAAGACGGCCGGCAGGAGTAACGGATCAGGCGTCCGCGTGCTCGGCCGAAACCCGCTCGCGGGTCGCGGCGAATGTGACGTTCGGCCACTGCTTCTGCGCGTAGCGAAGCTCCCAGCTGTTGCGCGCGAGATAGACCGGAGCGCCGTCGCGGTCGTCGGCCATCGCCGAGTGGTTGGCCTCTTCGAAGCGCTTGAGCTCGGCGGGATCGGCCGCGCCGACCCAGCGCGCGGTCTCGTACGGAGCCGCTTCGAACCCGACCTTGATCCCGTATTCGCTCTCGATCCGTGACGCGAGCACTTCGAGCTGCAGGCGGCCGACGACGCCGACGATCCAGTTGGCGCCGAGCTTCGGCTTGAACACCTGCGTGACGCCTTCTTCGGCGAAGCTCTCGAGCGCGCGGCGCAGCTGTTTCGACTTCATCGGATCGTCGAGCCGCACGCGCTGCAGGATCTCGGGCGCGAAGTTCGGAATGCCGGTAAACCGCAGCTCTTCGCCTTCGGTCAGCGTATCGCCGACACGGATCGTACCGTGGTTCGGGATGCCGATGATGTCGCCGGCCCAGGCTTCGTCGACGAGCTCGCGGTTCTGCGCGAAAAAAAGAATCGGATTGTGGACGCCGATGGTCTTGCCGCTGGTCGAAAGGCGAAGCCGCATGCCGCGCACGAAGCGGCCCGAGCAGATCCGCATGAACGACACGCGGTCGCGGTGGTTGGCGTCCATGTTGGCCTGAACCTTGAACACGAAGCCGCTTACCTTGGGCTCGGTCGGCTCGACCGTTCGCGTCGACGTGGCCTGCGGTCGCGGAGCGGGCGCGAAGCGAACGATAGACTCCAGCAGCTCGCGCACGCCGAGCGCGCGCAGCGCGCTGCCGAAGTACACCGGCGTAAGGTGCCCTTCGCGATACTGCTGCTCGTCGAACTCGGGATATCCGGCGCGCGCCAGCTCGAGCTCGTCGCGAAAGATCGCGAGCTCTTCGGGCTCGAGGTGCTTTGCGATCGAGCCGTCGTCGAGTGCGATCGGATCGAGCACGGCTCCGGTGCGGTCGAACGGCAGGAAACTGTTCTTCTCGGCATCGAGCACGCCGCGCAAGAGCCCGCCCGTTCCGGCCGGCCACATCATCGGGGTCACGTCGAGCGCCAGCTGCGACGCGATCTGATCGAGCAGCTCGAACGGCGACAGGCTCTCGCGGTCGATCTTGTTGATGAACGTGATGATCGGGATGTTGCGCATCCGGCAGACCTCGAACAGCTTGAGGGTCTGCGGCTCGATGCCCTTGGCGGCGTCGAGCACCATGATCGCGCTGTCGGCCGCTGTCAGCGTCCGGTACGTGTCTTCGCTGAAGTCTTCGTGGCCCGGGGTGTCGAGCAGGTTGCAGGTGGTGCCTTCGAACTCGAAGGTCATGACCGCCGACGACACCGAGATTCCGCGGTCCTGCTCGATCTTCATCCAGTCGGAGCGCGCGCGGCGGTTCTCGCCGCGCGAGCGCACCTGGCCGGCGAGGCGGATCGCGCCGCCCATCAGCAGCAGGTGTTCGGTCAGCGTGGTCTTTCCCGCATCGGGATGCGCGATGATCGCGAACGTGCGGCGGCTGCGGATCTCCGCGCCGGCGACGCCCTGTCGGGTTGCCTCGGTCGTGCTCAATCGTTGCTCCTGCGTTGCTCCCGAAGCCTTGAGGGCGCGCGCCCAAGGTCCGGTTGCGGGCCTTTTGCGAGCGGTGAACGCGCAAGAAAGCCTCCGGCACAACGGAGAGTCAACGCGAGGCGCCGCAAGCCGCGCCTCGCCTCGGGCCGGCCGTGCGTGTTATAAGCCGCGTCCGGTCGCGCACTACTCCTCCGGTTTCATGGCGGCCCCGGCTGCCGGCGAAAGCGCGAGCCGGCCGGACCGCTCGACGCTCGCGAGAAGCGCCCGGCGAGAAGAATCGCAATGAACAGAACGAACAGGCTGAACGCGATCATTGCCGGGACGAGCATTGCCGCTGCCGTCGTTGCGCTCGCAGGTGCGATTCTGGTGCCCGCAGGCGTGCAGGCGGCCGACATCGCACCCGAGAAAGTCGGCAACGTCTTCGAGCTTCCCGCCAAGCCCGGACCGTCATGGTTCTGGGCGAGCGACATCCTGCTGCATCGCACGGCGCTGTACGACGCGGCCGAAGGGCGCCTGCTCGGCACGATCAGCTCCGGATCGGCCGGAACAGGCTTCGTCGTATTCCCGCTGTTCCCGCCCGCGCACGACGAGATCTATCTTGCCGAGACGTACTGGTCGCGCGGCATTCGCGGAGAGCGCACCGACGTCGTCACTGTCTACGATGCGCGCACGCTGAAGCCGAAGGCGGAGATTCCGATCCCCGCCAAGCGCGGCGAGTACTATCCGGGCAATGCGTCGAATGCGCTGACCGACGACGGTCGCTTCATGGCGGTCTTCAACATCACGCCGGCCACGTCGCTGTCGATCGTCGACGTCAAGGAGCGCCGCTTCGCCGGCGAGGTCGAAGCGCCGGGCTGCAGCCTGGTCTATTCGGCCGGCCCGCGGCGCTTCTTCATGCTGTGTGCGAACGGCAGTGCGCTCGTGATCGATCTCGACGACCGCGGCGGCGTCACCAGGGCCGAGCGCACCGAGCCGTTCTTCGATTCGGTCAAGGATCCGATCACCGAAAAAGGCGTGCGCCGCGACAACGAATGGATCTTCACGTCGTACGACGGCGTGATCCATACGATCGACGTCAAGGGTCCGACGCTTGCGTTCGGCCCGACGTGGTCGCTCACGGACGACGCCGATCGCAGCGGCAACTGGCGCATCGGCGGCCTGCAGCACCTTGCGGTTCATGCCGCGAGCGGACGGCTCTACGTGCTGATGCACCAGGGTCCGGCGGGCACGCACAAGGATCCCGGCACCGAAATCTGGGTCTACGATCTCGAGGAACGAAAGCGCATCGCGCGCTTTGCGGTTCCGAGCCCGCTCGTCACGTTCATCGCCGACCAGGCCAAGCTCGGCGCGATCGACAAGCAGCCGCTGAGCACGCGCGCGACGCGGGCCGTGCTCGAGGCGACGCTGCCGAACGTCGGCGCCGAGCGCATCCTCGTTACGCAGGAGGACAAACCGCTTCTGATCGCGTCGTCGGGCTTTCCGCCGACGATTGCCGTGCTCGATGCCGAAACCGGCGCGGTCGAGCGTGAAATCCAGGAGCCCGGCGTGGGCTTCAGCCTGTTCTTCAATCCATAGGCGCACCGGTGATCGATCCTGCGTTTCAGCTCGTTGTCCGTTCGTCGCTCGCGCTGCTGCTGCTGGCGGCAGCCCGGCACAAGCTGCGCGACCTCTCGCACTTTCGATCGACTGTCGACAGCTATCGGATCGTGCCCGCTTCCGCAGTGGGCGTGCTGTCGATCGCCATGCCGGTTTTCGAGCTCGCGCTGGCGGTAATGATTGCGACCGGCATCGCACTTTCGATGGCTGGCGCCGGCGCGATGGTGCTGCTTGGCGCGTACGCGCTCGCAATCGCGATCAACGTGCGGCGCGGGCGGCTGGATCTCGATTGCGGCTGCATGGGACCGGCCGCGTCGGTTCCCGTCAGCGCGGCGCTGGTCGCGCGCAACGCCGTACTGGTGCTGGCGGCGGCGGTGCTCGTTCCGCCGGTATCCGTGCGCGGGCTGACGCTGCTCGACGGCATCGCGGTGCTCGGTTCGACCGCCGCGCTCGCCGCATGCTGGGCCGCGAGCGAACGCATGCTCGCGCTCGCTCCGCGCGTGGCGCTGGCAAGGCGCCGCGATTCGACGAACGCTGCGAGGTCCGCGTGATCGTCGCGTTGACAGTCTCCGTCGTGCTGCTGTGGATCCTCGTCGCCGTGCTCGCCGGCGTGGTGTTCGCGCTGACCCGGCAGATCGGCGTGCTCTACGAGCGCGTGGCTCCGGCCGGTGCGCTGATGATCGGACGCGGAGTCACGGTCGGCGAGGAAGCTCCCGTCGTTCGCGCAACCACGCTCGGCGGCGAATCGGAAATGGTCGGAGCGCCGTCGGCCGACGGCCGCTCGACGCTCGTATTCTTTCTTTCTCCGACTTGTCCCGTCTGCAAGACGCTGCTGCCGGCGCTGCGCTCGATCGCCAGGGCCGAAGCGGCGCGCGTGCGCGTGCTCATCGCCGGAGACGGCGCGGCCGACGAGCACGAGGCGTTCGCACGGCGCGAAAAGCTCGCCGACCTCGCGTACGTGCTCTCGACGCAGCTCGGGATGACCTGGCAGATCGCGAAGCTTCCGTACGCGGTGCTCGTCGACTCGCGCGGTGTCGTGCGCAGCCACGGCATCGTCAATTCGCGCGAGCATCTCGAAAGCCTGGTCGAGGCCGACGAGCGCGGCGTGGCATCGATCCAGGAATTTGCGCGGCAGGAAGGGCTTCTGCCGGCGCATCACGAACACGAGGCCGGACACGGCACCGCGCCCGACCGGCGCGTGAAGGTGGCATGACGATGGCGACACGCGAACCGTGGAAGCTCTTCGATGCGTGGCTCGAGAACGGCTCGCGGCAGATCGCCCGCCGCAGCTCGCGGCGCAGCTTTCTTGCGCGCGTCGGAACGCTGCTCGTCGGCGGCGCGGCACTGCCGCTGCTTCCGGTCGCGCGCATCGAAGCGGCGGAGGAGTCGCGCGCGCCGGCTCCGGACGAAACCGGCGACCAGACCCAGTGCGAGTACTGGCGTTACTGCGCGATCCACGGCTATCTGTGCGCGTGCTGCGGCGGCGCAGCCAACACGTGTCCGCCGGGAACCGAGATGTCTCCGATCACGTGGCTCGGCACGTGCCGCAACCCGGTCGACCACAAGGAATACGTCATCGCGTACAACGACTGCTGCGGGCAATCGCTGTGCGGCCGCTGCCTCTGCAGCCGCACCGAAGGCGAGCAGCCGGTCTACAACACGTTCCGCAACAACGACCTGCTGTGGTGCTTCGGCACCGAAAGCCGTGCCGTGCACTGCAGCGTCTCGGTCGTCGTCGGCGTCGCAACCAAGACGTAGGCGACGGGTGGGGGTTCCGAGCGCACTGCAGATCGCGCGCGGCGCGGCGGCTGCCGCGCTGATCACCGTCGCACTGTTCGTGTCCACTGCGGCGTTCGCACAGGGCGTCAGCTTCGCATCGCCGGGGCGCGTTCCACGCGCGCAGGACAGCGACATCGGCTCCAAGACGACCGGCGATCCTTCGCTCGACTACACGCTGCATTGCCAGGGCTGTCATCAGGCGGGAGGCGTCGGCCTTGAAGGCTCGGTGCCCGAGCTCAAGGGTTCGGTTGCGCGCCTCGTCTCGCTGCCGGGCGGACGCGAGTACATCGCGCGCGTGCCCGGCGTCGCGCAGTCGCAGCTCGACGACGCTGCGCTCGCTGCGCTGCTGAACTGGCTGATGGCGTATTTCGATGCGGCGCATCTGCCGGCCGACTTCCGGCCGTTCACCGCCGAGGAAGTCGGGCCGCTGCGGAAGAATCCGCTCGTGCATGCGTCCGAGGTGCGGGCTGCGCTGTTCCGTTCGACCGGCGACAGCGCTGCACGCTCGCCGTCGCCCGTGCCGGTTGCCGCGAAACCCTGAGAACGTCCGCTACTCGATGCGCCCGGTTTCGATTTCCTTCGAATTGGCCGGCAGCGTCACCATCAGCCCGTCGCGCGCCATCACGACGCCGCTCGGACGCACGTCGGAAACACCGCGCACGAAGATCCACTCGAGAATGCGCGACGGCGGCGGCGGCGTCAGGTGGTAGAGCACGAGCAGGCCGACTCCCGCTTCGTTCGCGATCTTTGCCGCATCGACCGGCGACGTGTGGTAGCTCGGAATGTCTCCGAGAATTTTTGAGTACTGCGTGGATCCCGCCGCGACGGCTTCTTCGCGGATGATCGAGACCAGGAAGTTCGCCTGCGCTTCGTGGAAGAGCACGTCGGCGCCCTGCGCCGCCGCCACCAGTGACTTGGACGGAACGGTGTCACCGCTGACGGCAACCGAACGCCCCTTGTAATCGAACCGATAGCCGACGGCCGGTTTGATCGGCGTGTGGTCGACGAGGAACGCGCGCACGACGAGCCCGTTCTCCTCCAGAACGACGGTGCCTTTGGGATCGTTCGGATCGACCTCGAACGGCATGGCCTGCATGCGGCCTTTTTCGGGATTCATCACGACCGGACCGTGGTGCGCCGTGCGATACGTGGCGTCGAGCGCATACGCTTCGGTAAAGCCATTGACGAGACGGTCGATGCCGGTCGGACCGAACACACGAAGCGGCCCGGGGCGTCCTGCGCCCCACGTCTGCAGGTTGAACTCGCCGAGCTCGGCGATGTGGTCGGAATGGTAGTGCGTGTAGAAGATGGCGCCGATCTTCTCGGGCGGAACCCGCCACAGCGCGAGGTTCTTCCACGAGCCCATGCCGGTATCGACGATATAGAAATGGTCGCCGGCGAACACCGCGACGCACGCGCTCGCGCGGTCGTGATCGGACAGCGGGGAGCTCGTACCGCAGGCCACGACGCGCAGTGCGTCGTCCTTGAACAGCTCCTCGTGGTGCTTGGTCAGGATGCCGCGCGCCGTGCGGTGCACGAGCCAGTCCTGAAGTGGCTCGAGGCGTGTCACTGCCATGAACAGGCCGAAGCCCACAAAGACGAGTGCCACGAGGATCTGTACGAGACGTCGCATGTTTTTTCTGGCCCCTGAGATTCGCTACCAGGCGGTGTATCCGCCATCGACCGGCACGACAGCACCGGTCACGTACGAGGACGACGGCGACGCGAGGAAAAGGCAGGCGGTGCGGAGCTCGCCCGCCGCACCGATTCGGCCCATCGGATTGCCCGCGGCCATCCGCTCTTCGATGCTTTCGCGAACGATGCTTTCGTGCGTCATCTCGCTCGGAAACCACGCGGGAGCAATCGCATTGACGGTGATGCGGTCGGCGGCCCACTCGACTGCAAGCTGGCGCGTCAGGTTTTCGGCTGCGCCTTTGCTTGCCGCATAGCTCGCCACGCGAAACAGCGAGCTGCCGAGGCTGCCGAAGATCGACGTGATGTTGATGATCCGTCCGCCCGAGCCGGCCCGCTTCATCTGAGCGGCGGCAAGCAGGCTCGCCTGAAATGTCGCGGTCGCGTTGACCGCGAGCGTGTTGTCCCACTGCTCAGGCCACTGTTTTTCGGCGCGGCCCGTGGGCGCGATCCCGGCGTTGTTGACCAGCACCCAGACCGGACCGAGCGACGATTCGACGCGAGCGAACGCGTCCGCGAGTGCCGCACGGTCGGTGATGTCGACGGCGACGGCGAGGGTTTTCACGCCGTATCGCTCGCGAAGATCCTGCTCGACCGCGGCCAGACGGTCCGCGCGCCGCGCGAACAGCGCGACGCTGGCACCGGCGCAGGCAAGCGTTTCCGCGAACTCGATGCCGAGGCCGGAAGACGCGCCCGTCACGATCGCGACGCGACCGGAAAGACCGAAGAGCTGATCGATGGAAACGGACGGGACGGACACTCGGGCGAACCTTAGCGGACGAGCGCGAGGCTGTCACGGCGACGCGCGCGATTCGCATGCGGTCGACGTTGCCAACGGCCGGCCGCATCGAGCTGCGGTGGCGGTCCGTGGCACCGAGCACCTATGGCGTTGGTTGCACCGACCGCGGGAGGTGCGACAAGCCGCGCTGCCCATGGCAGCCGATTCTTCTCCGTTTCCCGAGCGCCGCGACCAGCGGATCCGCGTCGGCAGGCTCATGCTTCACGTTACGGACTGGGGCGGGCATACGACCGACGATGCGATCGTTCTTGCGCATCCGACCGGTTTCCTCGGCGCCGTCTGGAGGCCTCTTCTCGCAAGGCTGCGCGCGCTCGGAGTGACGTCGCGGCTGGTCACGTACGATCAGCGTGGCCACGGTCTTTCGTCCAAACCCGACGACGACTACTCGTGGGAGCATTTCCTGACCGATGCGGTGGAGTTGCTGCGCGCAATGGGCATCCGCAATGCGCTCGGGGTCGGACATTCGGCGGGAGCGACGACGCTCGCCGGCGTTGCGGCTGCGGCGCCCGGCCTTCTGCGACGCGTGGTGATGATCGACCCGGTGCTTTTTCATCCCGAGCTCGCACGTCTCATGCGCGAGATCGATGAAAATCCGATGGCCGCGCGCACGCGCACACGCCGCGTCGTCTGGGGATCGCGCGAAGAGCTGTTCCGCTCGTATCGCGGGCGCGAGCCGTACGACACGTGGACCGACGAAGCCCTGCACGCGTACGTCGACGAGGGAACGTTCGAACGGCCCGACGGCGAGATCGAGCTGCTGTGCCCCGCGCGCATCGAGGCGCAGGTCTATTCGGCCGCGGCCGGTTTCGATGGCTTTGCGAAGGTTGCCGAGGCCGGCGTTCCGCTGCTGTTCGTGCGAGGCGAGCGCAGCACGACGTTCGATGAGGAACGCGCGCGCCGTGCCGTGGAGGTCGCGCGCAACGGTCGGCTCGTGACCGTGCCGGAAACGACGCACTTCGTTCCGATGGAGAAGCCCGACGAAGTTGCACGCCTCGTCGTTGCCGAGCACCGCGCCGAGGCGTAGGACATGCGCGTGGATCGAACCGAAGCGCCCATTCCGTTTGTTCGCGTCGTGTTCGCTCTTGCCGTCCATGGATACACGGCGTTCGGCGCCGTGCTCGGATTTGCCGCGCTGTCGGCGGCGTTTCACCAGGATTACGCGACCACGTTCTGGATGCTGTCGGCCGCATTCCTCGTCGATGCGACCGACGGAACTCTTGCGCGCAAGGCCCGCGTCAAGCACGTCGCGCCGTACATCGACGGCAGCCTGCTTGACAACATCGTCGACTACCTGACGTACGTCGTCGTGCCGGTGGCCGTCATGGTGCAGCCGGGAATCCTGCCGGCCGGTTACGAATGGCTGGCGTTGTCGGTGCTGCTCGCGAGCGCGTACGGATTCTCGCGCACCGACGCGAAGGGATTCGTCGAGCACTACTTCCAGGGATTTCCGTCGTACTGGAACGTGCTGGTGTTCTACTACGTCGTGCTCGGCACGCGTCCGTGGGTCAACCTGTTCTTCCTCGTCTTCTTCGTGACGATGGTCTTCGTGCCGATGCGCTGGCTTTATCCGAGCCGCATGGAAGGCGGCCGCTCGGCAACGATCTGGCTCGGCGTGCTGTGGGGATTGATGTCGGTGGTGCTGATCGTGCAGATGCCGCACCCGTCACCATGGCTGGGGTGGTTGTCGCTGTTCTATCCGATCTACTATTCGGTCGGATCGCTGATGTATCACCTGCGCAGCCGGTGATTCTGCGGCTCTTCCGGTAAGCCGCTACTCGCCGTCTACCTGCTACCGGCCAGCCGATCCGCTACTGGACTCATCCGATCCGCTACTGGCCATCCGATCCGCTACTGCTCGTCGAGCCCGAAGAACCGTCCGATCTTGCGCAGCAGCTGTGCGGTCGGTGCCGGGGCTTTCATTCCGCCCGGCGTCTGCGGCAGGTCGGCGATGCGCTCGGCAGTGTTGCGCGCGCGGGTTTCGAGCGCCGCCGACAGGCCGACGATGATTCCCGTGTCGGCCGTCAGCACCGGTGCGAACGCTTCCTTGCTGACCATGACGACTTCGGTTTCGTCCTCGGCGATGATCGATGCGGTTCGCGGCTCGCCGGTCAGCAGGCTCATCTCGCCGAAGAATTCACCTGCGCCCATCATCGCCATCGTGGTCGCGTGGCCGCCGTCGAGCGATTTGTCGATGCGCACCTTTCCCGAGCGGATCACGAACAGCGATTCACCGCGGTCGCCCTGGCGGACGAGCATCTCGCCCTGCATGAAGCGCTGAAGCGCGGCGGCTCCGACCAGGGTCTGGATCTGCTCGTCGCTGAGCGGCTCGAACACCTGCAGCGGCCGCAGCACCGAGAAGATCTCGCGGCGGCGCTGATCGGCGGCCTGCATCTCCTGCTCGTCGGAGGCAGTGCGGATCGTCACGTCGCGGGTCGGGAACGGGATCGAGATGTTGGCGCGCTGCAGCTCGTACCAGCAGCGTGAGTAGACGTCGTCGGTGATCTGCAGCAGGCGCGAGAAATCCGTGATCCAGAACCGCACGTCGTACGTGATCGCGAAGTCGTCGAAGGATTTGACGAGGATCTCGACCGGCGGATCGGCCGCAACTTCCGGACAGGACTGCGCTGCCCGCGCGAGCGCGGCCTTGACGATTCCCGGAGGATGCCTGTACGCGATGCCGATCGTCGCGTGCGTACGCTGCAGCCTCGTCGGCCTGGAGAAGTTGACGACCTCGGTCTTGGAAACGGTCGAGTTCGGGACCAGCACCTCGTGGCGGTCGCGGGTGAGCAACGTCAGCGTGCGCCAGTTGAGCTGCGTGACGATGCCTTCGTGCGTTCCGATCAGCAGCCAGTCGCCGACCGAAAAGGGCTTCTCGATCTGTACTCCGAGACCCGCCGCGACGTTGGCGAGCATGTCCTGGATCGCGAGGCCGATGACCGCCGAGACGACCGTCGAGGTCACCAGCAGCCCGCTCAGCTCCATTCCGTAGTCGTATTTGAGGATCGCGATGATGACGCCGACGATCGCGATCAGCTTGAACAGATCGACGGCGAGCCGCGGCACGGAAACCTGACGCCTCGTGCTGAGGAACCAGTCCCAGAAGATGAGGTCGACGAGCCGCAGCAGCGTCGCGGTACCGGTCAGCACGAACAGCGCGAACAGCGCCTGCAGGAGCGCCGATTCGTACGGAATGCCGGAGCCCCAGACGGCGATGTACGCTCCGGTCAGCAGCCCTGTCAGCACGGCCCACATCCGCAGCCGCCGGACCGATCCGAAGCCGCGCAGCACGCCGACGAGCGCGGCGGCGGCGAGGGCAAGCAGCGGCGCCATCAGGAGGCGTTCGAGGAAAATCAGCTCCACCTTCGTTCCCGGGGTTCGTGCTCGCGCGCGAGACCGGCGCGGCCCGGCATTCTTGCTTGCGCGCCGACACCGGTCTACCCCTCGCGGACCTCCAATGGCCATCCGCATCGTCCCGGCGCGCCGGCCGCGCGCACAGGACTCGTTCGAAGGAGTACGCCCATGTGTCGTCTCGAAGGAAAAATCGCACTGATCACCGGCGGCGCGTCGGGCATCGGCCTGGCCACGGCGAAGGAATTCCATGCGGCCGGCGCGAAGCTGGCGATCGCCGACATCAACGATGCCTCGGCGATCGCACGCGAGCTCGGCGGGATCGCGATCCGCGTGGACGTGACCAACTCGGACGACGTCGAAGCGATGGTGCAGAAGACCGTCGAGCATTACGGGCGCATCGACGTGCTGTTCAACAACGCCGGCATCGAGCGCCACGCACCGATTGCAGCCATGGACCTCGCCGAGCACCGGCGCGTCATGGATGTCGACCTGAACGGCGTCTACTACTGCCTGCAGTCCGCGATCCGCGCGATGGCGAACAATGAAGGCCCGTGCCGCGGATCGATCGTCAACACGGCCTCGGTGGCCGGACTGATCGGAGCGCCGGGACTTTCCAGTTACAACGCGGCCAAAGGCGGCGTGGTGCTGCTGACCAAAGTCGGCGCGCTCGAAGCCGCGCCGCTCGGGATCCGCGTCAATGCGGTGTGCCCGGGCATCATCCGCACGCCGATGGCCGACGCGTTCGGCGATGGCAGCATGGGACAGTTCACCGTCGAATCGTTCGCGCAGCGCGTGCATCCGCTCGGCCGCCTCGGCGAGCCGCACGAAGTCGCCAAGCTGGTCACGTTCCTTGCCAGTGACGACGCGTCGTTCATCACCGGTGCGGCGATTCCGATCGACGGCGGCATGACGGCGGGAGCACCGGTTCCGGTCGGAATGTAACGGACGTGAGGCTCGACCAGAGAGCCTTTCTTGCCTGTTTCTGCCTGCTGGTGGCCGCGGTCATCGGCAACTTCTTTTATCGTGCGCTGGCCGCACCGGACGTTCAGTTCCTTGCGCCGTCGGCGCGCGGCAGCTGGATCGTGCCTCCCGATCCGCTGCCGGGTTACACGCGCGCGACGTTCACGAACCGCTTCGAGCTCGCCGACGCAGCGGGTCCGTGTCCGGTCGAGATCCGCGCGATGCGGATCGCAGAAGTCACCGTCAACGGCCAGGCGCTGGCGAAGGCAAGCGCGGCCAACTGGAAGGACGCGGTCCACTACGATCTCGGTCCCGCGCTCCGAACGGGAGCCAACGAGATCCGCATCGCCGTGACCAATCCGGAGTCGCCGCCGGCGCTGCTCGTGGAAGGCCCCGAGAACATCCGCACGAGCGAGCGATGGGTCGTCGACCAGGCGCCCGAGAACACAAAAGAGCGCGAGGCTGCGATCGCCGATCACGGCGAGGATTTTATGCGGCCGAAACCGAACGCACTGCGCGCGTCGCCCGACTATCCGATGTGGCGGGCGGCGCTCGCCGCGTACCTGCTGTTCGTCGCATACGCGCTCGTTCCGGCGAGCTGGAAGCCGTGGCGGCGCGGGAAAGACGACGAGCCCGTCCGGCGTCGGCCGGCCGGGCGGTGGGACCTTGCGTTCTGCGCGGCGATGCTCGGCGTGATCGCCGCGATCCACTTCCACAATGCCAGCCGTTATCCGACCGAAGGCGGCTTCGATTCAAAGCAGCATGCCGAATACATCCAGTTCGTCGCCGAGCGCTGGGAGGTTCCCGACGCGAGCCAGGGCTGGGAGATGTCGCAGCCGCCGCTGTACTACGCGCTCGGCGCCGCGCTCTACAACGCGCTCGGAGCGACGCCCGCGGCGCTGCGGACGATCCAGCTGTTCACGGCGCTGACGGCGCTCGCACTGCTGCTGCCGGCCTGGTGGATGCTCGCGATCCTGCATCCGGACAATCCGCGGGCGCGCGTGATCGGGTTTGCCGTCGCGGCCATGGTTCCGATGACGTTCTACATTGCACCGCAGGTCACGAACGAGGCGATGGCGGCACTGGTGATCAGCTCGACGATGGCTCTGGCAGCGTACTCGTCGGCGCGGTCGAGGACGCTGTGGCGTGACGCGGTCTTTCTCGGAGTCGCGTGCGGGCTCTCGCTGCTGTCGAAGTACACCGGAGCGTTCGTCACGGCGGCGGTGCTTGCGCTCGCCGGCTTCCGGCTGCTGACCGGCGCGGCGCGTGCGGATCGCGGCAGCGGTCGCGGCGCGTTTCGCGCGCGCTTCGTCCATCTCGGATGGGCCGTGGTGGTTGCGGCGATTGCGCTCTCGATGTCGGGCTGGCTCTACGCGCACAACATCCGCAAGTTCGGCACGCCGTTCATGGGCGCATGGGACGTGCGCAGCGGCTTCCGCATCGTGCAGCCTCCCGGATACCGCACGGCGGCGTTCTATTCGCGGTTCGGCGCCGTGTTCTGGCAGGAGCCGCCGTTCACGCGCATGACGAGCTTCTGGGACGGGATGTACGGATCGATGTGGTCCGACAGCCACAACGTCTTCGTGAGCCGCGACGCGCCGCAGCTGCAGATGCTGTCGTCGATCGGGCTCTGGCTCGCGCTGCTGCCGACCGTCGCGATCGCAACCGGCTTCTTCGCGGCAATCCGCCGGCTCATCCGCGAGGACTGGGATCATCCGTACTTCGTGCTGGTCCTGACGACGCTGCTCACGGTGGCATCGACGCTGATGTTCACGCTCGAGCACCCCTGGTACTCGACGCTCAAATCGCACTGGGCGCTGTCGCTGGTTCCGTGCGCCGGAGTGTTTGCGGCGCTCGGCTTCGAGATCCTGTGCCGCAATCTCGGTCGGCTTCGCTATCTCGCGTACATTAACGTCGCCGGCCTCGGCGGCCTCGTGCTCTACATATTCTGGTATCGCGGGCCGTAGGCGCTTGCCTGACGATCCGGGACAATCCGCCTTTCCGTGCGGGCCGGCGTTTTGCTTTGCGCGGCGCTGCTACAGCGAGCCCCAGACCTCGAGCTTCTTGGAGACGCGCCCGATCACCTCGTCGGTGAACTCGGTGGTGCCGGTGTGGTGGCCGAGGTCGGCGGTTGCGACGCCGTCGTAGATCGCTTCGAGAGCGGATTCGTAGATTGCCCGCGATGCGCGCTCGGCCTCGGGCGTCCCGACGTACGTCAGCAGCCCCGCGCCGGCGAGGATCATCGCGAGCGGATTGGCCACGTTCTTTCCGAAAAGGCCCGGCGCCGTGCCGTGCGGCGCCTCGGCGACGACGGTCTTCACGTTGAAGCCTTCGTCGAACGCGAGAATCATCGACTCGCTGCCGGCGATCGACCCGAACATCTGCAGCACGAGGTCGCTCAGACAGTCGCCGTCGCGGTTGAGCGCAGGGATCACCAGCGCTTCGCCGGCCTTGACGAGCAGCAGCGCATACGTCGCATCGATCAGCTGCGGCTCATACGGCACGCCGGGATGCCGCAGCGCCGCAGCATCGAGCTCCTCCTTGAGCATCCCTTCGTACGTCGGACTGACCGTGAACTTGGGGCCGCCGAAAACTTTCGCGCGCGTGCGTTCGGCATAGCGGAACGCGAACTCGGCAACGGCATGACAGGTGCCGCGCGTGATCTTTTCGGTGCGGTACGCGATTTCGTCGAGGCCGCTGCCTTCGCGCCATTCCTTGGCGCCGTACGCGTCGTCGACCGCCATGCGCACGACGGCGATCGGCGAATAGACGCCGGCGACCGGCCGCACGTTCGGAAGCCTTCGCCCGACGCGCAGGATCACCTTGCCATCGATTGCTTCGCGCAGGATCGCGTTGGGGCTGCCGGCGTCGCCGGCTTTTTCCGGCGTGATGGTCGCAGCCTTGATGCCGAAGCCGCACTCGCGAAGTCGCGCGGCCGCGTCGAGCACGACCTGATTGCGGGTTGCACGCCGGCTTTCGAGCGACAGGTCGAAGTGCTCGAAAAGGAGCGGAACGCGCGTTACCGCCGGATCGAGCACGCGAAGCGATTCGGCAAGCAGCTCCTGGCCGGTCTGGTCGCCGTCGAGTACCACGATTGTCGTGCTGGACATCAGAAACTCCTCAGAGGCGAAGCGTCGGATTTCGTTCGGCGAACGGGCAGCGTCATCTGTCACCCGCTTCGAGCTCGATCATCAGTGTCGGAACTCCGCACGTTCGCGAACGCACGGTGATCACGCGCGTGCCGGGGCGCCGTCCGGTGCGGACTTCGGAGACATCGACGCCCGCGGCCGACAGGCGTTCGCGCGCAGCCTCGATGCTGCGCACGCGATACGACATGCCGTAGACGCGGTCCGCGGCATCCGCCGCATGCCCGCCGGGAAGCGAGGCCGCGGCGTCGGTGCCGGCAAGCGCGGCTGCGACCTCGACGGTGACTCCCGCGATGCGGAAGAACATCAGGTGCACGCCCCAGTCCGGAAACTTCTTGTCTACCGCGAGGCGAAGTCCGAGCCCGTCGCCGTACAGCCGCCGCGCGGCATCGGCGTCGGTCGTCTGGACGACCGCATGATCGATCGCGTGCACGCACGCCGCCGGATCTCCGGTCGCACCCGCCATCGGCAAGGCGTCCGGCGGCGAATCATGCTGGATCGGGAAAAGGAGAACGCCACGCGTTCGATCGAGCGGCAGGCCGGCCCGGCGCCACGCGCGCTCGCGTCCGGAATTCGAATCGACGCCGCGTCCGGCTTCGACGGGGCCCGGCGCGAGGCCGCGCTCGAGAAGCGCATTGCGGCACGCGTCGATGTCGTCGGTCGCGAACACGAGGCCGATCGCACCGTCGCCGTGCTCGTCGAGCCACGCGCGCAGCATGGTACCCAGCATCCCTTCGCCCGACGGCGACAGCAGCTCGACGTAAGAGTTCTCGAGACGGAACAGAACGTTGGCCGATCCCCACTGCGGATGCGTGCCGCGCCACGACGGCTCGAGCCCGAGGATCGTGCGGTAGTCTTCGGCGGCGGCGCCGAGATCACGGACGGCGATGATCACGTGATCGAGCGCGGTCAGAGCGGGCGACGCGGCCGTCACGCAGGATCCTTCGACGCAAGCAGCCGCGCGGCCGACGGATCCCATACGGCCCACAGCCGCGCGCCAGGCTCGAGCCCATGAGGACGTTCGGACTGGTCGATGTTCGCGATCACGTCGTCGTCCTCGTCGTCGCGCATCAGGCAGCGAAGCACCGGGCCCTGAAAGATCACGTCGCGCACGGTTACCGGAACGACGCAGTGACCGGTTTCGCCGGACGGCGGATTTGCCGTTACCCGGACACGCTCGGGACGCACCATGACGACGCCGCTCTGGCCACCGCCGGCGCCGTAGCTGCACGGCACGCTGGCTCGACGACCGCCGGCGAATTCCACTTCGGCGCTGCCGTCGTTGCCGGAGACGATACGCACCGGAATCAGATTGGCCGCACCGATGAAGCCGGCGACGAATACGGTCGCGGGGCTCAGATAAATCTCTTCGGGCGTGCCGACCTGCTCGATGCGCCCGTTGCTCATGACGGCGGTGCGGTCCGACATCGTCAGCGCCTCTTCCTGGTCGTGCGTGACGAAGATGAACGTGATGCCGATCTCGCGCTGGATGCGCTTGAGCTCGAGCTGCATCGCCTGGCGAAGCTTGAGGTCGAGCGCCGACAGCGGCTCATCGAGCAGCAGCGCGCTCGGCAGATTGACGAGCGCGCGCGCGAGCGCGACGCGCTGGCGCTGTCCGCCGGAGAGCTGGTCGGGGCGCCGGCGCGCAAAATCCCCGAGCCGCACGACCTCGAGCATCTCGATCACGCGCTTTTTGGTTTCGGCTTCGGGCACGCGGCGCGTGCGCGGGCCGAACGCGACGTTGTCGAAGACATCGAGATGGGGAAACAGCGCGTACTGCTGGAATACCGTGTTCACGTTGCGGCGATACGGCGGGACTTTCGAGACGTCGGCGCCGTCGAGAAGCACGCGACCGCTGGTGGCATCCTCGAACCCCGCGATCAGCCGCAGCAGCGTCGTCTTGCCGCAACCGGACGGACCGAGCAGCGAGAAGAACTCACCGCGACGGATCTCCAGGCTCGCGGATTCGACCGCGACAAACGTTCCGAATTTCTTGTGAACGTTCTCGAGCGTGATGACGGGGACGCTGGAGCTCGGCGATGGCAACGCGGCGCTTGTGGCAGAAGCAGTGCCGGCCCGCAACAATCGGGGACAGACACCGATTTCCGGAAATCGGTGTCTGTCCCCGATTACGCGGCGATGCGGTCGAGCGTGCGTTCGACGGCGTCGAACAGAAAATCGATCTCCGCCCTCGTGATCACGAGAGGCGGCGCCATCGCGATGAGGTCGCGGATCCCGCGCACGATCACGCCGCCTTCGCGCGCGAAGCCTGCCGCCTTGACGCCGAGCGTATTCGGCGCTGCGCCGGCGTCCTTCGACACCAGCTCGATCGCACCGATGAGCCCGTCGCCGCGCACCTCGCCGGTAGCGTGATGGCCGGCGAGCGCGAACAGCCTTTTCTGGAAGTACGGTCCGATATCCGTCGCGACGCGTTCGACGAGATGCTCGTCTTCGAGAATCGCGATGTTCGCGAGCGCAGCCGTGGCCGCAACCGGATGGCCGCTGTACGTGAAGCCGTGCGCGAGATAGCCGGCCGGCGACAGCACGCCGCAGATCTCGTCGCTGACCGCAGTTGCACCGAGCGGCACGTAGCCGCTCGTGATTCCCTTGGCCATCGTGATCATGTCGGGCTCGAGCGACCACAGCCCGGACGCGAACCATCCGCCGAGGCGCCCGAAGCCGGTGATGACTTCGTCGGCGACGAACAGGATGTCGTGCTTGCGACACAGCTCGCGAAGCTCGCGCAGATGGCCGGGCGGCGGAACGATGACGCCGCCGGCGCCCTGGATCGGCTCGGCAAACAGCGCGGCGATCGTGTCCGCGCCTTCGGCAAGAATCGTCTTTTCGGTTTCGGCGATGCACTGCGCAGCGTAGTCCGCCGCGGAGAGCGGGCTCTGTACGCCATACGCATGCGGCCCGGGAACCTGCAGGAACCCGGGAAGTGGAAGGTCGAACGGGTCCTGGCAGCTCGCAAGTCCGGTCATGCTCGTCGTCGCGATGCAGACGCCGTGGTACGAAAACGTGCGCGTGAGGATCTTCGTCTTGTGCGGCCGCCCGAGCGTCTTGTTGTACGCCCGCACGAGCTTGAGCGCGGACTCGTTGGCTTCCGACCCCGAGTTCGAAAAGAAAACCCTGCCGAGCCCGTTCGGAAGATGCTCCGCGAGCTTCTCGGCGAGCAGGATCGTCGGCTCCGTCGTCGAGTTGAAAAACGACGGATAGAAGCTGAGATCGAGGATCTGCCGGTGCACCGCGTCCGCGATCTCGCGGCGGCCGTATCCGGCGTTGACGCACCAGAGGCCCGCCAGACCGTCGAGCAGCCGCTGTCCGGTCTCGTCGACTATGTGGCAACCCGATGCGGCCTGGATCACGTGAGTGCCGCCGCGATGCAGGTCGTTGTGGTCGGTGAACGGATGCAGAAGATGAGCCGCGTCCGTGCGGCGCAGCTCCGCGAGGCGAGCGTCGTCGATCCCGCGAAGTTTTTCTGGATGTCCAGCTTCCATGGGTGGTTTAGAGCATAACGACTTCCGGGCAGCCACCTTGTCCGCCTTTACTGCCTCGCCGAAAACCGACACGCTCGCGAGCATGTCTCTCGGACCGTTCGAGCCGCACGCATCCGATCTCGCTCCGGGAGATCGCGGCGTGCTCGAAACTCCGTGGTCGTCGCTTGCAATCGAGCGCATCACGTCGACATCCGATCCGCTGTTCGAAAACGCGTATGCCCGCCTGTGGCAGGAGTTCGGCGAGCGCGGCGAGATGGAAAGACCGGACGTGATCGCCGGCCGTCTCGCATGGGATCCGCGCCGCCCGGTGAACGGATACGCGCTGATGTACGAGATGCTGGTCCTTCGCGACGGCAGCGACGTCATCGCGATCCGCGACCACACCATCATCGTGCCGCCGGACGCGCTGGCGAGCGTTCCGGACGGCGGCAGCGCTGGCGGTGGCGACAACGACGGCAGCGAGGACGGCGATGCCAACGACGCCAGCGGCATCGTCGTGCACCTGTCCCACGTGCTCGTCGAGCCGGCGATGCGCGGTCGCGGCGTCGCCGCGTGGCTTCGTGCGCTGCCGGTCGCGAGTGCTCGCGAGTGCTACCGGATCGCACGCGGTGCGGCCCCGTCAGCTGTCCTGCCGCAGATCACACTGGTTGCAGAAATGGAGCACGACGACGGACAAACCGACGCCGTGCGCCGGCGGCTGCGCTCGTACGCCCGCGCGGGCTTCCGCATGGTCGATCCATCCGCGGCCCGGTACAGCCAGCCCGATTTTCGTGCGGCCGCCGAGATCGACGCGACGTCCGTACGGCCGGTGCCGCTCGGCCTCGTGCTGCGCCGCATCGGACGCGAGCACGAAAACAGCGTTTCCGCCGCAGCGCTCGCGCGCATCGTCGATGCGCTGTACGCGATGTTCGCCGTGCACGTGCGGCGCGATCACATGGACGCCGCGCGCGCTCATCTTCGCATCCCCGCCGGCGACGAGCGGGTCGCGCTGGTCGTTCCCGGGTTTGCCCCGCCGGCCGATCGAAGGGTCATCCGATGACGATCTCGGTGTTCTATCATCCGGGTTACGCGGCCCCGATCGGCAGGCACGTGATGCCGATCGACAAGTTCGAGAAGGTTGCCGACGCACTTCGCTCCGAGCCGGGCATCGCGCTCAAAGAGCCGGCGCCGCTCACGCGCGGCCAGCTCGAGCGCGTTCATACGGCGGACTACATCGACGCGGTTCGAACCGGAGAGCCGCGCGCGCTCGCCGAGTCGCAGAAGTTTCCGTGGACGCCCGAGCTTTATCCGTCCGTGCTGCTGACCGGTGGAGGCTGCCTCGCGGCGGCGCGGCGCGCGCTCGAAGACGGCATTGCCGGAGCGCTCGTCAGCGGGTTCCACCATTCGCATGCGGATCACGGCGAAGGCTTCTGCACGTTCAACAGCCTTGTGGTCGCCGCCGAAGCGCTGCGGGCCGGAGATGCGGTCGCCGGCCTGCCGCCTGCGAAGGTCGAGCGCATAGCCGTGCTCGACATGGATCTGCACTACGGCAACGGCACGGCGTCGCTGGCGGCGGCGCGGCCGTGGCTGTTCAACCTTTCGATCTACGGCAACGACTACGACCGCAACACGGCCATCCGCGACGTCAGCCGGCGCGCGCACGAGGACGGGCCGAACCATCGGTCGATCGCGCTCGGCGCCGGCTCCGGACGCGCCGAGATGCTGGTGGCGATGGACGAAGGCCTCGCGATGCTCGAAGCGTGGGGCAGGCCGGATCTGCTTCTTTATCAGGCAGGAGCCGATCCGTTCCGGGAGGATCCGTACTCGCCGCTCGCTCTCGACCACGACGATCTTCTCGAGCGAGACCGGCTGGCGTTCGCGTACGCGAAGGACGCCGGGATTCCGGTCGCATGGGTGCTGGCAGGCGGCTACACGCCCGACGTCTCCAAAGTCGTCCGGGTGCACACGAACACGTTCGTTGCAGCGCGCGAAGTTTTCGCGTGACGGGCGCGGCCCGCCTTTGCAAAACGGCGGTGCTGTGATGTACGCCGGCATCGTGGCACCGAGCGCACAGACGCCGGCACGGCAGGACAGGTCGGCGTCGTGAAGCGGTTCGAGCGCTTCTTCGGCGCGTGGACCGCAGCGATCCTGGTTTTTCTGTACCTTCCGATCGCGATCCTCGTCGCGTTCTCGTTCAACACTTCGCGGCTGAACATTCTCTGGCAGGGTTTCACGTTCGAATGGTATCGCGCGGTCTGGAGCGACGCGGTGCTGGTGCGGTCGCTCGAAAACAGCCTGCGCGTTGCCGCGATCGCCACCGTGCTGTCGGTCCTTCTCGGTACCAGCGGCGCGTGGCTGCTGCACCGCTACCGGTTTCCCGCGCCGAGCCTGTGGCGCACGCTGGTCTACGTTCCGATGCTGGTGCCGGAGGTGACGATGGGCGTCAGCCTCCTCATCCTGTTCGTCGTCATTCATCTCGAGCTCGGCTTTACGAGCATCATCATCTCGCACGTGACGTTCTGTTTTCCGTTCGTGCTGGTGGCGGTCGACGCGCGCCTGGCCGGGCTCGATCCCGCGCTCGAGGAGGCTGCACTGGATCTGGGCGCGACGCCCGTCCAGGCCTTTCGCAAGGTCCTGGTTCCGTACCTCATGCCGGCGGTCATCTCGGGAGCGCTGATGTCGTTCTCGCTGTCGCTCGATGAGCTGATCGTCACGTACTTCACGGCGAGCGCCGGCTCGCGCACGCTGCCGCTCGAAATCTTCGGGCGCGTCAAGAAGGGTCTCGATCCGACCCTGAATGCGATCTCGACGCTGTTCATTCTGCTGACTGTCGTACTTGCCGTGACGGCGGAGCTGATCCGCCGCCAGGGCACACCGCAGGCGGCCAAACTGGAGGAAGCATCATGAAACGTTCCACTGTTCTTGCTGTCTCGCTGGTGCTCGCGCTCGTGTCGGGCGGATCCACGAGCTTTGTCGTTGCGGCCGAAACGGGCGACGCCGCCAAACCCGACACGGCGGCCGACAAGCAAGCCGCGCCCGCTGCGGACAAGGACGCCGCCGCGGTCGAGCCTGCAAAGGCTGCTGCGCCGGCCAAGCTGCCCGAGGGAGCCGGCAAGGAGCTGAACCTGTTCGCGTGGTCGGAATACGTTCCGCAGTCGGTCATCGACGGCTTCACCGCGGAGACCGGAATCCAGGTCAATTACGAAACCTATGCGTCGAACGAGGAGATGCTGGCCAAGCTCATCTCCGGCGCGCAGCGCTACGATCTGATCCAGCCGTCCGAGTACACGATCGAAGCGCTCGTCAAGGAAAACCAGCTGATGCCGGTCGACTGGTCGAAGGTTCCGAACATCAAGAACATCGGAAAGGAGTTCAAGAACCTCCCGCACGATCCGCAGCAGAAATACACGGTGCCGTGGATGGCGGGCTCGGTCGGGATCTCGATCAACACCGAGAAGGTCAAGGACCCGGTCAAAGGCTACAAGGACGTCTTCCAGAAAAAGTACGATGGCCGCATCGTGATCCTCGACGACCCGCGCGAGATCGTGAGCTGGGCGCTCGAGACGCTCGGGCACGGTCCGAACGATGTGAGCGACGAAACGCTCGCGGCGGTAAAACCCGTGCTGCAGACGTGGCTGCCGCTGGTCAAGGTGTATGATTCGGACAGCCCGAAGACCGCGCTTCTCAACGGCGACGTCGATCTCGGCGTGATCTGGTCGGGCGAAGCCGCGCTTCTCTACAAGGAAAACAAGAAGTTCGAGTACGTCCTTCCCGCCGAGGGCGCGCACCAGTTCCTCGACAGCCTTGCGATTCCGGTCAGCGCAGCGAATCCGATCGGCGCGATGGCGTTCATGAACTACATCCTGCGCCCCGAAGTCAGCAAGCTCATCTCGGCCGATTTCCCGTACACCAATCCGAATCTCGAAGCGCGAAAGCTGCTGACGCCCGAAGAGCTAGCCAATCCCGCAAGCTATCCGAAGGGCAATCCGAAGCTCGCCGGCTTTCGCGACATCGGTGATCGTGCGGCCGCAATCGACAAGCTCATCACGGACCTCAAAGCCGAAGGGTGATGTGCGGTCGTCGAAGAGCGCGCGGTGATGAAGCGCGCACGGCAGGCGACTGATGCGACAGGACACCGTCGACCCGAAACCCGCCGAGGCGCGGCCGCAGCGTTCCGCCACGCCGGCGGCGTGGCTGATGCTGTCGCCGCTGCTGGCGTGGGTTCTCGCGTTCGTCGTCGCGCCGACGCTGCTGCTGCTCGTCTACAGCTTCTGCCGGCGCGGAATGCTCGGCGGCGTCGTCTACGAATTCACGCTCGACAACTATGCAGCCGTGCTCGATCCCACCTACCTGCGGATCTTCGTGCGCTCGATCGTCTATTCCGCTGCGACCACGGCGATGTGCCTCGTGCTCGCGTACCCGGTCGCGTACTTCATCGGCCGCGCACCGCCGTCGCGTCGCGGCCTGCTCATCCTGCTGGTGATGATTCCGTTCTGGACGAGCTTCGTCATCCGCACGTACGCGTGGCTGACCATTCTCAAGAGCGAAGGCCTCCTCAACAGCCTGCTGGTCGCGCTCGGCATGATCTCGTCGCCGCTCGAAATGCTCTACACGCCGGGAGCGGTGCTTCTCGGGCTCGTCTACACGTTTCTTCCGTTCATGATCCTGCCGATCTATTCGTCGGTCGAAAAGCTCGATCCGGCGCTGATCGAAGCCGCGTCCGATCTCGGTGCGACGCCGGGCCGCGTGTTTTCGAGGATCATCGTTCCACTGACATGGCCGGGAATCTCGGCCGGCGCTCTGCTCGTGTTCGTTCCGGCTCTCGGCCTTTACGCCGTCAACGACATTCTCGGCGGCGGCAAAGTCGACATGATCGGCAACATCATCGAAAACCAGTTCAAGAACGCTCGGAACTGGCCGTTCGGCGCTGCGCTCGGAATGACTCTCGTCGCCGCGTTTGCGACCGCGCTGTGGCTCACCAACAGCCGGCAGCCGCGCGAAGCCCGCTCGGGAGTGTCCGCGTGAGTCTCGGCCGGCGCGTACGGCTCTGCCTCAAGGACCTCTACCAGCAGGACATCGTCGAGATGATCGAGCGCGAGAGCCGTCGCTACGAGCTCATCGAGATCGAGCATCCGGACCATCCCGACTTCCGTCGCGCCTACGGGATCCTGAGCGATGCGTTCGGAGCCCAGGGCGAGATGGAGCCCGAACACGCGATCCGCCAGTTCCTTCTCGACGATGCGTACGAAGCGCTTCCGACCGGCACGTTCATTCGCTACTTCCTGATCGTCGCGAAGGATCGCGACGGAAACCTGCGCGGCGTGCGCGACGGTTCGGTCATCTACAATCCGAAGTGGGCGCCCGACCTCTGCACGGTGTACCTCTCGCACATCTACGTGCTGCCCGAAGCGCGTGGAACGGTGCTCACGTACTGGCTGCGCATCGCGCCGGTCGAGCTCGCGATCGAATATCTCTTCCAGCTTCACAAGCGCGGCCTCGTCCGCCTTCCGCTGCCGGACCAGCCGGCGAAGTACTTCGGTGTGAGCCTCAATCTCGCGGCCGAGATGGAATACTTCTCGCCGGAAGATCGCCTTTCGCTGCAGCGGATCCTGTTCTACGGGCGCGGCGGCTTCGACGTGATCGATCCGCGCCATTTCCCGTACCGGCAGCCTGATTTCCGCAGCGCCGAGCGGATTGCCGCCACCGGCCACCGTCCGGTGCCGTTCATGCTGCTGCTGCGAAGAATGGGCCGCGAGCGTCAGGCGCGGCTGCCGCTCGACGAAGCGATGGTCACGATGCGGCTTCTGTACGACGAGTTCGCGTGTTTCTGCTCGAAGAGTCTGCTGCAAAACAGTCTCGACATCGTCCAGCGGCGTCTCGACGAACGGCGCGTTCGCGGCCGCACCGATGTTGCGCTGTTGCCGCTGCCGACCGGTGCAAAAAACCTTCAGCGCCTCAAGAAACTGTTCCGCTACGATATCTACCGCCGCTACTACGACGACGTTCCCGGGCTCGACGCCTATATGCGTGCGATTCACGATCGCATCGCGGCCAATCCGCGCTGGTTCGACGAAGAGGTCGCGCAGCTCGCCGCACGGCTCGAAGCATCACCGCACTACGTCTACGGCTCGCGCGACAAGCGCTACGAGCTCGAGACCATCCCTGCGCTTCTCGCGGAGGCCGAGGAGCAGTCGCGCTGATCCTTCCAACGCGGGCCGACGCGCCCGCCGATCCGCGCCCGTCGACGCGTCGCGGCATTAGTGATCTGCTGCGAAAAGAAGCCAGCCGTACGACTCCGGCAGTCTCGGGTTACGCAATTCCAGCCGGATTTCAGGGTTTGCGACGCAGCGCGGCTCACGTGGATCGGCGTTTTTCGTTGCATCACGTACGTCGGAATCATAGTTAACCGCGGGCCACGTCGCTGGGGACGGCGAGCGGAGGCGCGGCAGCAAACTGCCGGCTTTGGTGGGGTTCCTTCTCTTTTTGATTGCTCATCGGGACCTGCGCCCTCACCATCGCGCCTCGACTGCGTCTCCGCATATACAGGACGGGTTCTGACCGGCAGTCGGACGGGACTCGCAACGAATCCAAATCGTCGTGAGGACGAACAGGACAACGAAAACCTTGGCCAAGCCTTCCGCCAGCGCTTTCCGCCACGTTTCCCGATTTCGCCGGCTCCGCATCGCTGCGACGATCGTCGTGCTCGCCGCGGCGAGCGCCGTGCTCGCGCAGGAGGCCGGTGCTCCGAAAGCCGGCGCTCCGGCAACCGAGGCCGACTACGATACGCTTCGCAAACTGCTCGGCGTTCAGGCTCCGCCGACTCGCGAAGCGGCGCCCGCCGCCGAACCGGAACCGGCTCCTGCGCCGGAACCTGTGCCGTCGGTCGCGGCTCCGGAGCCCGAGCCCGAGCCGGAAGCGCCGGCTAACGGCAAGGGCAGAACCGCTGCGAAGAAAGCCCCACCGAAATACAAGCCGAAGCCTCGTCCGGTCTACGTACCGAAAAAAGCACCCCAGCCGCAGGAAGCCGGCAAGCCGGCACCGGCCGTCGAGGCTCCTGTCGAAGCCAGCGCGCCGGCGGCGACGTTCATCTCGCCGGGCGTTCCGCCTCCGGGCACCGTCGTCGAAGCGTCCAATCTCGATCGCTGGAAGGATTTCATCAGCCCGTCGATCGCGTGGGCGGTGCGGCGCGGCGCAAAGCTGAACGTCGTCGAGAATCAGCCGGTCGAGCTCGAGCCGGCAAGGGCGGAGGCGACGCAGCGCTACAGCGCGCAGGTGCAGCTCTCGCCCGACAAGACGTACATGCAGAACTACGTCGCCGGCATCCCGTTCCCGTTCGTGCAGACCGACGATCCGGACGCCGGCATCAAGATGATCCTGAACTGGGATGCCCGCATCGTCCTCGACGATCTCGACATCCGCAATTTCGGCTGCGAGACGGGCAATTTCGGTGCGAAGACCGGGATGGTGGTCGAGCGCGACTACATCACGGGCCACTTCCGCCGGCTCTACTACCTGTCGCGGCTCTACCACGAGCCGAAGCCGACCTGGCAGAACCCGGAAAACATCCGCTACCGCGAAATGCTGCACCCCGTCCTCGAGCCGTTCGACCTCAAGGGCGCCGGGTTCACGTACAACCGCTACCAGGATCCGCGCCGGCAGGACGATTCGTGGCTCTACTTTCCGCAGACCAAGCGCGTGCGGCGCCTGAGCACGGCGCAGCGGTCCGAAGGCGTGTTCGGCCAAGACATCGATCTCGACAGCTACGGCGGCTACGCCGGCAACCCGTCGTGGACGTCGTGGCGGCTGCTCGGTACCAAGACGATCATCGCGTCGATGCACGGCCGCGAGCTGCCGGCCCCGTGGATGCCGCCGCCCAACGATTTCCTGCACGACGACGTGTGGGAACCCCGCGACGTGTGGGTGCTCGAAGGGCGCTCGCGCCTGCCCGGCTACGCGTTCGGCAGCCGCGTCATCTACATCGACCGCGAGTCTTTCTTCATCCCGTATACGGAGATCTTCGACCTCCAGGGCAGGCTCTGGAAGGGTCTGGTCCAGAACTGGGTCTATCGCGACGGAATGCGCCCCGAGTCGAAGTACAAGGTGGGCTACAACCGCATCGTGCTGAGCAACGTCGAGATGTTTGACATGCAGGCCGGCCACGCGACCCGCTGCCAGTTCCCGGACGAATCGCTCAAGGGCCAGGAGGACGGCTGGTACCTGAACACCGGGTCCGAGGAAGGGACCACGGAAAATGCCTTTGACGTCGCGACGTTCATCGGAGAGGGTCGCTGAGCCGGCGACCGGAAAGGGAGGCAGCAATGAGCGATCCCAAGATCGAAGTCCTCCGCAGGCGGCTTGCCGAGAGCGAGAGGTCGGGACCTGAGATCGAGACGGCCTTTGCGGCGCTGGAGGAAAAGATTCTTCTGCTGGTAGATACCATCGAGTCGGCGCATTCTGTGCGCCTCGAAGAGCTCCGGCAGGAGGCGGCCCGGCTGGCGGCAAGCCGGGCCTTCGGCAGCGACTATTAGGCGGCCTGACGACGACGATGAAACTGGAGACTCCAGAGCCGGCTCTGGCAACCGACGCGGTCCTGAACCGCATTGAAAGCGTCAAGCGCGAGGCCGTTGCGTCGGTCGTCGCCCTTCGCGATGCCCTGCAGTCGCGCGTCGACGTCATCGGCCAGGTCCGCACCGAGCTCGCCCGCGCGCTCGAGACGTTCGAAGAAGAGCGGCGGCTGTTCGACCTTCAGCGCGACGAGCTCGAACGCCGCGCCATCCAGCCGCTCGATCCGGCAAAGTTCGAACAGCACCTCATCGACGAGCGCGACAAGCTCGACGAAGAACGCGCGCTGTTCGAGGCCGAGAAGAAGACGCTGCGCGACCGCGCGGCCAAGCGCGCCGAAGAGCTGACGACCCGCGAGAAATCTTTCCAGGAAGCGCACGACCGCCTCGATGAGGATCTCCAGGCGCTGGCCCGCGAGCGCGCCGCCGCCGCCGCTCAGGCCCAGGCCAGCACGCGCGAGATCGCCGCGCGCGAGGCGATGGTCGTCGCCGAGCGCGCGCAGATTACGCGCGAGATGGAAACCTTCCGCCTCGAGCGTGCCAAGGTCGACGCCAAGGACACCGAGCGCGCCGCCAACCTCGAGCTGCGCGAACGCGAGCTCGAAGCCGGCCGCCTGATCCTGACCGAACAGCGCGCCGAGCTCGAAGCCCGCCTGAAGGAAGCCGAGACGCGCGAGTCCGCCACTGCGCGTGCGTTCGCGCTGCGCAGCCGTGAGCTCGACGAGCGCGGGGCCGCCCTCGAGCTCGAGCGCAACGCGCTGACCGCGGAGCGCAACGACCTCAAGCGCCATCACGACGAAGGCCTGGCGGCGGTCGAAGCGCGCGCACAGGAAGTCGAAGGCCGCCGCCTGCTGCTCGAGAAGGAGCACCAGTCGCTGCGCGACATGGTCGCCGCCGACGAAGCGCGCGTCCGCGAGCTCGAGAAGGCGATTCTCAAGGCCCAGGACGACTTCGCGAAGGATTGCGAGGCCGTCGAAGCCGAACGTGCCGGCGTGCGCGCGGCGCTCGATGCCGAGCAGGTCGCGCTCGACGGGCGCGCCCAGCAGCTCGAGCGCGAGCGTGAAATGCTGGCGCGCGACCGCCAGGGCATGGAAAAAGACGCTCGCGAGCTGCGCGGCGATGCCGAAGCAAGGGTTCGCGCTGCATCCGAGTTGGAGAGCTGGCTCGCGTCGTCGCGCACGAGACTCTCGGCCGAGCTCGCCCGTCTCGAGGAAGAACGCGGCCAGCACGCCGCCGCCGTCGCGAAATCGGAAGAAGAAGGCCGGGCACGCCTCGCTGCGATCGCAGCCGAGCAGGCCGAGCTCGCCCGCAAGGCCGCCGAGCTCGAGGCGCGTCGCGATCAGCTTGCCGTCAGCCTCGACGAACGCTCCGACATGCTCGACAAGCGCGAGAACGAGCTGCTCAAGCTCGACGCGCGGCTGGTCGCCGACCGCGACACGCTCGAAAAGGATCGCAAGGGCCTCGACGAACGTTCCGACGCGGCCGCGCAGGTGATCGCGGCCGGAGAGCGTGCGCTGGCCGAGCGCAAGGAAGAGCTCGCCCAGAGCCGCGAGGATCTTCAGAAAGAGCGCGACAATCTCGAATCGGAGTTCGCCGACCGCAGGAACGAAATCGCGTCCCTCGAGCGCTGGCTTGCCGACTCGCGGATGCGCCAGGAAAGCGAGCTCAACGCGCTCGACGTCAAGCGCCGCAAGCAGGAAGCCGAGCTCGACGAAGCAACCGCGCGCATCGTCGATCGCGAACGCGAAATGGCCAAACGCAGCGAGGAGCTCGACGCGAGCTCGAAGGAGCTCGAAGCGCGCCGCGACGAGCTGTCGGTCGACATCGATCTTCGCGCGGCGGCCGTCACCGAGCGCGAAAAGGCGATGCTCGCGGCCGAGGCCCGTCTCGCCGACGACCGGGCTGCACTGGAAAGCGAGCTCGATGCGCTCGCGAAGAAGACCGAGGAAACATCGCGCAGCTTTGCCGAGCGCGAAAAGGAGCTCGCCGACCGCCAGGCCGAGCTCGCTCGCGAACGCGAGAACGTTGCCGACGAGCGCAAGCGGCTCGGCGTCGAAGCGGCGGCTCGCCTCGAGGAAAGCAAGGCTCTCGAGAAATGGCTCGCCGATGCGCGCACGCGGCTGACGACCGACCGTACGACGCTCGACGCCGAGATGAAGAGCCACGCCGACAAGTCCGCCGCAGCCGACGCCGAGGCAGCCGATCGCGAAGAGGCGCTCGCCGACGCCGAAGCCGAAATCGAGCGAAAGACCGCCGATCTCGAAGCCCGGCGCGACGAAATGGCGATGGACCTCGACGAACGCACGACTGCCCTCGAAGAGCGCGAAGCCGGGCTCGGTGCGGAGCTGGCGCGGCTCAAGGGCGATCGCGAGGCGCTCGAGAGCGAGATCGCGTCGCTCGAAGAGAAGTCGGAGGTCGCCGCGCGCGAATTTGCCGCGCAGGAGCGCACGCTCGACGAGCGTCGCATGGAGCTCGCGCGCGAACGCGACGACATCCAGCGCGAACGCGACAAGCTCGAGGAATCCGTCGCCGACCGGCTCAAGGAAATTTCCGGGCTGGAGAGCTGGCTCGCCGATTCGCGAAAGCGCGCCGAGGCCGACAACGCACGCCTGACGTCGGGCCTTGCGGACCTTGCCAAACGCGAAGGCGAGCTCGCCGAGCTCGCAAAGAAAGTCGAAGCCGATTGGGAAGCGGCCAAAGCCCGCATCGAGACCGAGCGCAAGGCGATCGAAACCGACCGCGCTGCCGCCATCGCGAAGCTGGAAGAGCGCACCCGTCAGCTCAAGAGCGATCGCGAGACGCTCGAAAGCGACCGCCAGGCGCTCGAGGACGAGCTCAGCGCGCTCGAGAAGAAGGCCGAAGAGCAGGGGCGGCGCTTTACCGAACAGGAACGGCTGCTGCGCGAGGCGCGGGCAGCGCTTGCGCGCGAGCGCGAGAGCCTGCTCGACGACCAGCAGCAGCTCGAAACACGCATCGCGAGCCGCCGCAAGGATCTTCTGTCGCTCGAAAGCTGGCTTGCCGACTCGCGCGTACGCCTCGAGACGGCTCTGCGCGAAGTCGCCGAGGAGCGCGAGGACATCCGCCAGGATCGCATGCGGCTTCGTAAACAGGCGCTGGCCAGTGCCACCGATCTCGGGGAGGAAGTGTGAGTCCGATGAACAAGGCGATCGTGGATGACGTGATGAAGATTCGCGGCGTGCGGGGCGCGGCCGTGCTGGCGAGCTCGGGGGAGATCGCGAATTCGAGCATCGGGTCGAAGGAGCTCAACGAGTTCTTCGAGCTTCTGTTCAAGGTGGCATTCGAGGGCAAGAGCGCGGCGTCACTCGGCGAGGTTCGCAGCATGATGGTGCGCACCGACAAGGAAGAAGATCTGTCGCTCGTGATGAAGGACAAACAGGCCCTGGCGATCGTCTCGGAACGCTCGCGGCCACAGACGGAACTCTTCGCCGAAGTGAACGAGTTGATGAAGCGGAGTTAACCGGTGCGTACGCTTTTGAGAGATCTCGGCACCGTAAACGGGGTGCAGGCCGCGTGCATCGTACGCGGCGGGGAAGTGATGGCCTCGTCGTTCGCCGACGGGGATGCGGTCGCGCAGGCCGCCAGTCTCGGCTTCGTGCGCGGGATCAGTGACGGGCTCGAGCTCGTCGATCGCGGCTTCGAGGAGCTGCTGATCGAGTTCGGCGGAAAGTCGCTGATGGTTGCGCCGGTCGAGAAGGATTTCGTGCTCGCCATGCTCGCTGCACCGGATGCCAATCTTCCGCTGCTGCGGGTCGTCATGGGTTCGTCGATTCGCCAGCTTCGCCGCATGCACAACGTGGCGGAGAAGCCCGAGCCAGCTCCGGTGCAGGCCGCAACTCCTCCCAAGGCCGAACCGGCGCCGGCGGCAAAGCCCGCAGCTGCCGCTCCTCCCGCAGCCGCCCCTCCGAAGCCGCAGGCTCCCGCTCCTCCGCCGCCTCAAGCTGCCAAACCGCAGGCGACAGGCCGGCCGCAGCCCCAGCAGCAGGCCAAGAATGCACCGCCTCCGCCTCCGCCGAAGGGCGGCCAGATGCCGCGGCCGCCGCAGCCGCAGCAGGCTCCTCCGCCGCAGGCGAAAGCCGCAGCCAAGCCGGAACCCGCGCCGGCTGCCCCGAAAGCGGCCGACAAGGATGCCGAGCCGATTCTTCCTCAGGTGCTCGCGCTGCTGACGGAATACATCGGTCCGGTCGCACGCGTCACGTTCAAGCGCGGCGTTACGCGCTGGCGCGAGACCGGCACGCCCACGGTGGGCACGCTCGGGGAGCTTGCGAAGATCCTCGCAGCCGACCTTTCGAGCGACAGCGAGAAGAAGGCGTTCATGGACGCCGTCGATCGCCTGAGGGGAAGCTGATCCCTCGGAACAGCCGCCGGCCGTGCAACCGCGACGCGTAGCGTGTAAGTAGTGGCGTTGTCCACAGGCCGCTCCTGCGAGCAGCCTGACGCCCGTCCAATCGAAGGAGAGACGTTTAGCCCATGAGCAGTATGCGCAACAAGCTCGTGCTGGCCTCGGCCGCCGTCACGCTGCCGCCCCTGATCATTCTCGGGTGGTATGGCGGAAGCCGTATCGAGGGAGTGCTGCGAAGCGACGGCCTCGAGCGTCTGGAGGCCAGGATTTCGGGGCTTTCGGCCCAGGTCGAACGCTATCTGGCCGGCGTCGACGGCGACCTCCTGCTGCTGGCCGACACCCCGGCGCTCGCGCAGTACCTGCTGGCATCCGACAGCGGCGACACCGCGCTCATCGACGCCGCCCGCAAGAACCTGTCGCTCGCGTTCGTGCGCCTTTCGGAGATTCGCGGCAACTACTACCAGATCCGCTACATCGACAGCTCCGGCGCCGAGCGGCTGCGCGTCGATCGCGACAAGGACGTGACCGTTGTCGTCGCCCCCGACAAGCTCGAAACCCGGCGCTCGACCCCGGACTTCACGTCGGCGCTCAAGCTGCCGAAGGGCGAAGTGATGATTTCGCCGGTCGAGCTCAACCGCGAGAAAGGAACGCTCGAAGACACGCCGAGGCCGCTCCTGCGCTACAGCACGTCGGTCTTCGACAACACGTCGCGGCGCCGCGGCGTGCTGATCATCGGAGTGTCGGTCGACCCGATCCTCAAGCTGATCGCGTCCGCGCCCGAGAAAGGCGAGACGCTGTTCGTTGCCGACTCGGGCGGCGCGTACCTCAGCCATCCGAACTCGGCGAAGCTGTTCGGCAGCGATCGCGACCTCGCCACCGGCGAGAATCTGACCAAGGATTATCCGGAGCTCGGACCGAAGCTGCTCGCGGCAACCGAGCTGTACAAGGACGAAGGCAAGGACGTGCTCACGCTTGCCAGGCCGATTCCGATTCCGGGCGTCACGCGTGGCGGGCTCGGTGTGCTCGTCGACCAGATGCCGACCGAGATCCTGTACGCGAAGGCGTCCGGGCTGCGCACGGTGTTCAACTGGCTCACGCTCCTGGCGCTCGTGCTCGCGCTCGGCTTCGGCCTGATCGTCGCGCAGTGGGTGACGGGTCCAATCATCAAGCTGACGCAGGCCGTCGAGCGCATGAGCAAGGGCGACCTCGATTCTCCGATCGAATCGGTCTCCGACGACGAGACGCAGAAGCTCGCCAGCGCGATGGAACGCCTGCGCAAGTCGATGAAGCTGATGATCGACAAGCTCTCCGAGGAGTAGCCCTTCCGCCAGCGCATCGAGCGTTCCTGCGAATCGACTCAACGAAAACGCCGCGCAGCACCTGGGGTGCCGGGCGGCGTTTTCGTACGTGGCGCCCGGGAGGGGCGCCTTATGCGGCGGCGAGGCCCGCCGCTACGGCTGCTTCGGAGCGGCGGCATCCGCCGGCGAGGCAGCGGTCTTCGGCTTGTACGGCAGCGCAGTCGGAATCATCAGCCGGCTCGCGGCGATCTGCCAGGTCTTGTCGAGAAGCAACACCGACGTCAGTTTTCCCTCGCGCGTCGGGACGGCCTCGCCGTCGGGCCGCACCGCGCCCGACAGCTCGTAGGTTCCGTCGACCAGCGCGACCGTGTCCGACATGATCCATACGCTTTTCACGGTGAGCTTGAGCGTCGAGTTCTTGAACACGCTCGCATGCTGCTTGGTCAGCAGCGCCGTCACTTCGTCGCGTCCCTTGGCCATCGTGCCGTCGGGCTCGACGTGATCTCCGTCAATCGCCCAGTGCTGCGCCATCTTTGCGACGTCGTGCTTGTTCCATTCCGTTTCGAACTCGGAATAGAGCTTGCGAATGGCGTCCTGGCTCTTGACGTCTCTCGTCGTGCCTCCGCCAAGGCCGAATGCGTGCGACGAGGTCACGTGCACCGGCGCAAGACCGACGGCAGCGATGCAGGCCAGTGAGACGAGGAAGGATTTGTTCGTGATGTAGCTCATGGTGCCGACTTCTACGCCCGCGCCACGAACCACGTCAACGGCTGCGCCGAGGATTTATCCGCTGCGACGCGCACACGCTTCGACGCCATGGCACGGAGCCCGCGAGGCCCGCGCGATCGGGGGCTGACGCGCCGCAGCAACGATCGCGCGGCTTGCCGATCAGTTCTCGAGCGTGCGCATCAGCTGTTTTCGAATGATTTCCTCGGCGTCCGCGACGATCCGCTCGATCAGGTCCTTGCACGTCGGAATGTCGTGGATGAGGCCGGCGACCATGCCGCAGCTCCAGGCGGCTGCATCCATCTCGCCGTTTTGCAGAACCTTGCGATTCTGTGTGCCGGCGACCAGCGGACGGATGTCCTCGATCGTGACCGCCGCGCCCTTTTCTTTTTCGATCTCGCGGATCTTCTCGACGGCCGCGTTGGTCAGCACGCGCTCGGTATTGCGCAGCGAACGCATGATCAGCCGCGTCGACATTTCATCGGCATCGACGAGCGCCTGCTTCACGTTGTGATGGATCGGCGCTTCGACCGTCGCCATGAAGCGCGTGCCCATGTTCATGCCGTCGGCGCCGAGCGCGAGCGCGGCGACGAGGCTGCGCCCGTTGGCCATGCCGCCCGAAGCCACATACGGGATCGTCAGCTCTTCCGCTGCGCGCGCGAGCAGCACGAGGCCGGGAACGTCGTCCTCACCGGGATGCCCGGCGCATTCGAACCCATCGACGCTGACGGCGTCGCAGCCGATGCGCTCGGCCTTGAGCGAATGACGCACCGACGTGCACTTGTGGATGACCTTGACGCCGGCGGCCTTGAGCGTCGGCATGAACGGCTCGGGGCTTCGGCCCGCTGTTTCTACGATCTTGATGCCGCCTTCGACGATGACGCGCATGTATTCGTCGTACGGCGGCGTGACGAACATCGGCAGGATCGTCAGGTTTACGCCGAACGGCTTGTCGGTCATGTCGTGGCAGCGCGCGATTTCTTTGCGCAGGTCTTCGGGCGTGGGCTGGGTCAGGCCGGTGATGATGCCCAGGCCTCCCGCGTTCGAGACGGCGGCGGCCATCTCTGCGTAACCTACGTAGTGCATGCCGCCCTGGATCACTGGATGCTTTATGCCGAATAGTTCGGTGATGCGTGTCTTCACTCTGTCCTCCAGATCGGTGCGACGGCCGCGGATAAGGGCCCATCTGCTTCGTTGGATTCCGCTTCGTTCGCTTCGACGTACGGGAAGTACGCCTCCGCTCACTACGCGGAATCCGCCTCGCATCTGGACCCTTCTCCGCGACCGCTGAGATAGGTGCCCGCGCAGCTTCTTGCTGACTTCGGGCCGGCACGAAAAAAATTTTGCGGAAGGTAGCTTGGGGTTGTGCTCGTTGCTAGCGGAATGCTCGTTTGACGCCGCGGCTTGGGCCGGCGCTATGCTCGTTCTTCGCTTCGCTCAGCTCTTTGGGAATGTTCCGTCCAGGATGAAGCCGAAGGCTGTGAGCGGGAAGAGGTACTGGATCGGCATCAGGATGGCGTAGTCGATGGCGGAGATGAGCGGGGCTACGGGTTTCGGGACGCGGCCGCGGAATTGTTCGGAGTGGTAGTAGTACGGGAAGAGGGCGGCGTTCTCGAGGCGGAGGCGGGCTGCGAGGGTGGTCAGGGTTTTGTACGAGTAGACGTGCAGGTGGTCTTCGTGCTGGCTTTCGCGCGAGGCGAACGACAGCAGGATGTTCAGGATCGACGTGGCGTTTGGTGTCGTCGCGATCAGGCGGGCGCCGGGAGCGGCGGCGGCGGCGCGCGTCAGCCAGCCGAGCGTATCCGGGGTATGCTCGATGAGCTCGCCGGCGACGACGACCTCGGGGCGGAAGTCGCGCATCAGCGCGTCCAGGTCCTCGACTTTCCCATAAACGATTCGCGTGCCGGCGTCGGTGCGGATCTCTCCGCTTTTTCGCACCTCTTCGCCGGCGTCTACGCCGAGCACTTCGGCGGCCGAGCGCGCGATCTCGCGGTGAAGCCATTTCCAGGACGAATGCTGCGGCTTGCCGATCAGCGTTTCGTCGAGCGCGCCGAGGTCGAGCACGCGGCGGCCGGCGCAGCGCTCGACGATGTAATCGATGCGCTCGACCGGCCTGGCGACCGACAGCTTCTCGAGTGGATGATAGGTCAGCGCGTGCATCGAAGCCTTACGAGCCGGCGTGGTGCCTGCCGGTGATCGCCCACGCAAGACCGCCGACGGCGAAACCGACGGTGGCTCCGGTCAGCGTGTTCCAGCACATGCACGGCGCTCCGCACAACGGATTGGAAAGCCCGACGAAGCCGAGCGGGATCATCGCGAGCGCACCGCAAAGAGGACCGCGCAGGTACCACGGCGGCGGCACGCTGGTGATGCCGACCCACAGGCCGATCGACATGCGCGCGACGTAGTAACCCCACACCAGGATCCCGCCGGCGACTCCGTACACGCTCCACTTCTCCGGCACCGGCCCATGCACGAGCGCAGGCATCCAGCCGAGGACGAGCCCGAGCAGCACGCAGACCAACGTGTAGCCGAGCCTGGCGGGCGAGGAGCTCACCCGTCGTCAGGCTTGCGGCAGCAGGCGCGCGACGAGCGCTTCGCAGTCGGCCATCTCCATGTAGCGCGGCACGGGATAGTTCATGCGCGCTTCGGCGAGCGCGGCACGGGAGATCTCGGGAATGTCGTGGCGCTGCAGTGCTGCGAGCGTCGGTGGAATGCCGACTCTCGCCGCCAGCTCGCGCACCGCATCGAGAAACGCCCTGGCCAGTGCGAGCTCGCCGGTTCCTTCGAGGCCGATCATGCGCGCCATGTCGGCCATGCGCGAGCTTGCCGAGTCCATCGAAAACTCGAGCACGTGCGGCAGCACGGTCGCGTTCGCGAGCCCGTGCGGCGTGCGGTAGTGCGCGCCGAGCTGATGCGCGATGGCATGCACGTATCCGACGCTCGTACGCGTGAAGGCGAGGCCTGCGTAGTATGAGGCCAGCGCCATTGCGCGACGCGCATCCAGGTTCGAGCCGTCTTCGTAAGCTTTCGGCAGATTCGTAAAGATCAGCCGTATGGCGGCCGACGCCCAGCGCTCGGTCTGCTGGTTGGACGTCTTCGAAAGATAGGATTCGATCGCGTGCGTGAGCGCGTCCATGCCGGTCGCCGCGGTCACCGCGGGCGGAAGCCCGACCATCAGCTCCGGATCGAGGGCCGTCATCAGCGGCAGAAGCTTGGGATCGACGAAGAACTTCTTGGCGTGCGTGACCGGATCGGAGACGACGGCGGCAATCGTCACCTCGGAGCCGGTGCCGGCCGTGGTGGGAATCGCGTACAGCGGCACCGGCTGGCGTCGGACTTTCAGGAGGCCTTCGAGCTTGCGCAATGGCTTGTCGTTGGTTGCCGCGGCGGAGATGACCTTCGCGGCGTCCATCGGTGAGCCGCCGCCGATGGCCACGATCGCATCGCAGCGCTCGCGCTTCAGCATCGCGAGGCCCGCGGCGACGTGATCGGACGTCGGATCGGGCTCGACGCCGTCGTAGACGCACGTCGCAACGCCGCATTCCTCGAGCGCGCTGGTGATGCGCGCGACGATCCCGAGCTTGACCAGCACGGCGTCGGTGACGACCAGCGCCTTTTTCACGCCGGCTTCTGCGATCGCGGAGCATAAATCCCTGGAGGAGCCGGCGCCGAGCAGCGTCATCGGGACGCGATCCGGAATCAGTCGGGATGCCACTCCGGTTACGGCGATCGCGATGTCGTGCGCGGCCTTCAAGGCAGTCGTTCGCATGGTGCTCATGGGCCCGCTTGTAGCGAGTCGGTGCCGCGAGGTCATGCGGGATCGTATCGACGGCCGTCCGCGAAACGTCCGCAGCTTTTGGGCAGGCTGGTTGCGACGTTCCGTAACGACGCTGCGCGGCAAGAAAACGCTGCGCCCCCTCGCTTGCGCCGAGTCCGACCGTGAGAGTACTCTGTCGCCGCGACCGTGTTCTCGGGGGATCCGGACGGGAAAGACTGGAGGGAAACATGAACCGATTCGCACGCCCGCCTCACGGCGAGTTTCCGGCGTTCGCAATGCGCCGATCCGGAGAGATCGTCCCATCCGTGCTCGCCGCGGCGCTTGCACTCGCTGTCGCCGGTCCGGCGCGCGCCGCGGATAACGCGTCGGTCGCGCGCGCCGCCGACGCCCCGGTTTCCCGCAACTCTGCAAAGGCCGCGCCGGTGGCGGTTCCGCCGCCGGGTACAGTCGTAAGCGCGGCCAACGTCAACCAGTACCGCCACCTGCTGAGCCCGGGCATGCAATGGCTGGTCGAGCGCGGAGGCGCGATGCCGGTCCGCGCGTACGAAAAAATCGACGATCCGCCGCCGTATATCGAAGCCACCGAGAAGTTCGCGGGCCAGGTGTCGCTGTCGCCCGACGGCGTGACGCTCGTCAATCACGTCGCGGGCAAGCCGTTTCCGAAGATCGATCCGGACGATCCGTGGATTGCGAACAAGCTGATGTTCAACTTCGGCGCCGCGATCGCGATCGACGATTCGGATACGCGCAACTTCGACTGCGACACCGGCCAGGTCGGCGCCAAAGGCAATCCGACTCGAGTCGAAAAGCATTTCCTCATCGATCACATCCGCCGGCTCTTCTTCCGCGAACGTCTGGTGGTCGATCCGAAACCGGCGATGGCCAACCGCGACCAGGCGCGCTTCAAGGAAGCGCTCTATCCGCTGATCGAACCGTTCGACCTCAAGGGAACCGGATTCACGTTCACGCGCTACACCGACAACGCGCGCCAGGACGACACGTGGCTGTACCTGCCGCAGCTTCGCCGGGTGCGGCGACTTTCTTCGGCGCAGCGCTCCGACGCGCTCTTCGGCCAGGACACCGACGCGGACAGCTTCGAAGGCTACCAGGGCAACATCGCGTGGATGACGTGGAAGCTCGTCGGCGAGCAGAAAATCCTCGGCACGATGCATGCGAAACAGCTGCCGGTGGTCTGGCAGAAAGGCTCGGGCGATTTCCTCCACGACGACGTCTGGGAGCCGCGCGATGTGTACATCATCGAAGGTGTCTCGAAGCTGCCGCAGTACGCGTATTCCAAGCGCGTGATCTACCTCGACAAGGAAGTCTTCCGCGTGCCGTTTACCGACATGTACGACAACGGCGGCGAGCTCTGGAAGGTGTGGGTGAACAACTACAAGTTCGCCAAGGAGCCGATTGCCGGCGCGAAGTACGGCATGCCGTGGGTGTTCGGCTATCGGCCGTCGATCTCGATGGTCGACATCCAGCTCGAGCACGGAACGTACTGCTCGCTGCCGAGCTCGCGGTTCCCCGGCGAACAGGGCTGGTACGTCGACCTCGGTGACAAGGAAGGGACGACGGAAGAATTCTTCGATCTGTCGGCGATCATCGCTGCCGGCCGCGGTTAGGCGGCCGGCAGCTTTCGTCGCACGATCCTGTCGGCCCGCACGATCAGGTCGGACAGACCAGCGAGACCACCTGCGCGACGGCGGCCTTGAGGATGCGCAGCGCATCTGAAGCCAGCACGGTCTGATTGCCGTCGACGCTGCAGACACGCGGGTCGCAGAGCGTTCCGCTTACGGCCGCTTTCAGCACGAACAACGCGTCACTCGACTTCGGAAGGACGCCCGTCGAGTTCGTGGGTTTGCCGCAGGGGATGCGCACGCAGTCGACGCCGCAGTATTCTCCCGGCGTGAACGTCTTGTTCCCGTCGTCGCACGCCTCGCCTTCGTCCACGTTGCCGTCTCCGCACTGGCCGTTGCAGGGATGGATAGGCGTCGACTCGCACACCCCTCCGACGCATTCGTCGGTCGTGCACTGGTCACCGTCGTCGCACGCGGTGCCATTGGGCTGGAAGGAATCCGTGGGGCAGCTCGCCGACGTGCCGCTGCAGTTCTCCGCCTTGTCGCAGACGCCGGCGGAGGCGCGGCAGATCGTCGACGAAACGCTGAACGAGTTCGCGGGGCATGCCGCCGAGCTGCCGCTGCAGGTCTCGGCAACGTCGCATAGGCCGGCGGAGCCGCGGCACGTGGTTGCCGCGCTGCTGTAGGAACAGTCGCTCTCGCAGCACGCGCCGCCGTCGCAGTCCTCGCCGGCGTCGACGATGCCGTTTCCGCAACCGGCCGGTGCGACGCCGCAGATCGATTCGCAGCCGGACTCACCCGCAGTGCAGCGACAGAGTTTTACGAAGGTATTGATCCGAAGGTCCGCAGGGCCGGTCAGCCCCACCACGTTGTTGATGAGGGTCGAAGTCGATGCCGGAACGCAGAAAAGCCCGGCCAACTGCTCCCGGGTCGAGTCCGGTGCGCAGAAGTCGCCCGTGGCCGTACAGTCGGCATTCGATGCGCAAGTCTTGTCCTGGAACGCGCAGAACATGCCCACCGGCGAAGCGTCGCCGGAGCGGGTGATGCGTGATTCGTAGCAAGGTCTGCCCGCGACGATGCAGGTGCCTGCGATCTCGTTCTCGCAATCGGCGTTACTGTTGCAACCGAGATACGGCTTCAGCGAGCAGCTCCTGGTCTTTGTGACCTCGCAGCGCTCGCTCTCGTTGGTGCCGCAGATGCCCTTGTCCTGCGAGCAGTCATTCGGCTTCTGCTGTGCAAGGTTGGGTGACGTCACGCCCCCGGTGCCTTTCTGGCAGGTCTGTCCGGCCGAACACTCGCTGCTTTCGAAACACGGCTGCGCGGGATCGTTGTTGCAGAACCCGCAGTGGCACCAATACCCGCACGTGACGGGCTGTTCCGGTGCTTCGGCACAAACTCCGTGGCCGGTGCAGTTTCCGTCGCCCGCGCAATGGATCGACGAATCGCCGGTGCAGCGCCTGCAGTCGGCATTGCTCGTGCATACACCTCCCGTCGGGTCGTCGGTGCATTTCGGGTTGGTGGCGGGATTGAGGGGATTGGCCGCGAACGATCCGTTCCCGCACTGCAGACCGGCGGTTCTCGTGGTCGTGCCGGTGCCGAGATCTCCTATCTTGAAGACCAGGCCTGTACCGGCGATGTTGTCTGCGATTGCCGGCGCACAATCCGACGATGTCCCGCCAAAAAACGGGGTAACGCCCTCGACCGTGCAGGTCGCGCCATCGGACGGCCCTCCTTCGCAAGTGAACGTGTCACCGACCGCCGGGCTCTGGTTCGGCGGCCCGCAACGCGGACACGGCTGCGCCGAGCTGATGCCGAGGTACAGCCGCGTGCGCAGGACCGCCGACAGCGAGGTCTCACCGGTCGCCGTATCGAACGTTCCCGACGCGACGCTGTCGTAAGACGTAACGGCGCAGAACGGGGTGTTCAACAGCGAAAGGGGAATGGGCGGTTCGAACAGCTGCACGCACGCGACATTGGTCGGGCAGTCGGCGTTGGTCGAACATTCGGCGAGCGTCGTGGCGCAGCTGCCGGTGCCGACAGGCCCGGCGATCTCGCACGTCGAGTCGGCATTGCAATCGCACGTCGCGGTGCACTGGCCGCCGCCGCAATCGGAGTTGGCGCTGCACGGCTCCTGATTGTTCGAGCATCGCCGGACGATTTCCCACGAAGTGCCAAAGCCAGCCGGAAGACTGCGATCGTCGCCAATGCCGGCCCATCCCAGGCTCAGCGAGGACCCCGGCTCGCTTTCGATGACGAGGCCCTCGCAGGCTGGCGCGCCCGCGCTCGCGCCCGCGCGGAGCGTGACAACGATCGCAACTGCGATCGTCACCAATGGCCGATGACGCCGCAACGATTTTTCCTGCAGTTTGCTGGTTCTCAATTGCTCACTCCTGACGAGAATGTGACGAAACGAACGGCCTTTTGCGGTCAGCGCTGTTCGTCAGTTAAACGGTAGGCGCGCTCTTGTCCAGAAAATTCGGCCCGGCTACGACCGCGCATGATCGAAGTCCGACTCGCCTGCTCCACCGAGATGGAGCAGCTGTTTGCGATCCGCCGCGAAGTGTTCGTTCGGGGTCAAGGCGTGCCGATCGATCGAGAGATCGACGGACTCGACGGCGATGCGACCCATTTCATTGCAGTGATCGGGGACAAAACCATCGGCACGGCGCGTCTTCGGGTCGTGGATGGCCATGCAAAGGTAGAGCGCGTGGCCGTCCGCGAGCCGTGGCGCGGTTGCGGCGCGGGAAGCCGCCTCATGGATGCGGTCGAGTGTCACGCACGGGCCATTGGCCTCACCGAGGTCGTACTGTCCGCGCAGGTTGCCGTCATCCCGTTTTACGAACGGCGCGGTTACGCGGCACACGGGCCGGTATTCGAGGATGCCGGAATTGCGCATCGATCGATGCACAAGACGCTGTGCCGGGAATGATCCGCTCGCGAGCGGCTCGCATTTCTCGACCGGCTTTCTCGCGTGCCGAACATTCGCTGCGCGGTGGCGTTTCTGGCTACTTGATCGCCACCGCATTCGGCGGCGTCGCGATGCCGCCTTCAAGGTGCATCGGCGCCGACACCAGCATGAATTCGTAGCTTCCGTCGGCGGCGCAATCCGCCGCGAGCTCGTCGAGGACGAACTGCTCGCCGAGCGGAAGACCCATCAGCGAAAGCGTGCGGTAGTGGAGCGCGCTCTCGTCGCCGAACGACCACGGCCACGGTTCCACGGCCGGGCAATCGGTGCCGATCGCGGCCACGCGATGATCCCACAGCCATGCGATGAGCTCGCTCGACGATTCGATCCCGCACGCTGCGAGCGCATTGAGCGGAGCCATCGCGATCTTCTGTTCGTCGCTCGATGCGAGATAGGCCCCGAGCCAGCCGGTGCGCACCAGCAGGATCGATCCGGGCTCCAGCGTGGCGTGCTGCGCGGCCAGCGCATCCTCGAGGTCCGCCAGCGAGTAGGAGGCGCTCGTGAGCGGATCGATCGGTCGCCCCAACTTTTCGGTATGCGCACGCACGTCGATCAGCACGCCGCGGCCGACGAACTTGTTCGACCACTTATGGATTCCGAGCTTGCCGCCGGTGCCGTCCTGGATCTGGTCGTCGGTGACGCCGTTGTAGTACGCGCGATGGCGGACGTGGCCGACATGCCCGAGTCCGTCCCACTGGCTGCCTTCCTGCGTGTTGTATGCGTCGAGCGAATCGTCATGGCCGAGAAGCCCGTACTGCTCGAAGCTCACGATCGTGTGACGCGCGGGGCTGCGGTTGAACAGCGGCGGCGTTGCGTAGTTGATCGGCGTGTCGAGCCGGAACACACGGCCCTTGCGCACCAGCTTTGCAGCTTCGACGACGCCGCGCGCGGTCAGGAAGTTGAGGCAGCCAAGCTCGTCATCGTCACCGAATACGCCCCAGTTCGATTCGGGAGGCGCATCCTTGCGGACCGGAAGCTCGGAGAAGCGCGGGATCTTGTCGAAGTCGATGTCGGCCATGGCGGCGACGGTGCCACGTCCGCGCTGCTCAATCACGCGAAGCCGGGTTCGACGTCAGATGGCCGCGTCGAAACCCCGGAATGTGCACGGAATCGCCTTGAGATCCGCGACCAGCTCGGCCGCCTGCTCCGTCGAGACGCCGCGCGGGAAATCGATCGTGATCGAGTCGGCGATGCCGCCGAAGCGCTTCGCGACGGCCGCCGCGAGCTGGTCGTAGCGGCCAATCGCGACGAACTCGTAGAGCAGGTCGTCGGGAACTTCCGCGGCCATTTCCTTCCAGCGGCCCTGCTTCGACATGTCGTGCAGCTTGTGGCCGAGCTCTTCGGCGCCGTGCGATTCGAGCACGCCGTGGTAGCTGCGCGTCGAGCCGTAGAACGCGATCCGGTAGCGGATTGCTTCGAGCGACTTCGCCACGGCCTCGTCGTCTGCGCCGGTCGCGATGAAGCCTCCGCCCCAGATCTCGAATGCCCTCCGCTCGCGCCCGCTCGCGCGCAATCCTTCCTCGAGCGCCGGCATCGCGACGGTTTCCAGGTAGCGGCGCGTTGCGAAGCCGTGCAGGCGGATGCCGTCGCACAGGCGGCCGGCAAGTCCGATCATCGCAGGCTTTACGGCTGCGATCGTCACCGGAATCGGACCGAGCCCGGTCGGCGGCGGCGAGAACTCCGGCGTCATCAGCGTGAACGTGTAATGCTGCCCTTCGAACGCGAGCTTTCCTCCGGTCTCCCAGCAGCGCCAGATCGCGCGCAGCGCTTCGACGTATTCGCGCAGCCGCGGAAGCGGCGCCGTCCATGGAACGCTGAAGCGGCGCTCGTTGTGCCCTTTGACCTGCGTGCCGAGGCCGAGCGTGAAGCGCCCGCCGCTCTCGGCATGAAGATCGCGGGCGATGTTGGCCATGACCATCGGGCTGCGCGGAAAACACACGGCGATCGCGGTGCCGAGACGCACGCGTTCGGTCGCGGTCGCGGCGATCACCAGCGGCGCGAAGGGATCGTGTCCGATCTCGTAGCTGAGCACGCCGTCATAGCCTGCAGCTTCGGCCCTGCGGGCGTGGTCGGCGACGCTGCGCCAGTTGCCAAGTGGGAGACCGGTCTCTACGCGCATGGACAAATCCTTTGCCGGACGATGTGCCGGACGATCTGCGAAACGGAATGCGAGCGTATCGGCGTGACGAAGCGCGCTACTCGGGCAGCCGCGCGCCGGCGGCGATTGCCTGCGCGGTGACGCGATTTTCGTAATCCGGTGCCAGTGCCTTGATCGGATGACTTGCGGTCACCTGTCCGATGAATGGCGGGTGTATCGAATAACCGAGCAGCGCCTGCAGCCGCGGCGGCATCTGGCGGGCAACGTCGATCGGAACGCCGAGAAAGAAGTTTTCCTGCGGGCGAGCCCACGGCTGGCAGTACTGGTTCGAGAACGCGAGCCGCGGCGCATTGCTCGAGTTCGCACCGCCGCCGTGCAGCAGCGTCCCCGAGAACACGATCGCCGCACCCGCCGGCATGATTGCGGGAATGGCCTGGCGCGCGAGGCTCTCCATGTTTTCGTCGTGCCCCGGCCGGAACGAATACTGCGCGCTCGCGCGTTCCTCGTCCCACAGGTGGCTGCCGGGGATGATGCTGGTCGCTCCGTTGTCGGCGGTGAACGCGTCGACCGCGACGATCGTCGAGAGCGAGATCATCGGACGCGGCCGCGGCAGCAGATGGAACGAATCGTCGCTGTGGACCGGCTGCGGCGTCTCTCCGGGAAGGATGCGGATCGCCTGCGACGCGGTCAGCAGGTAGTTCGGAAGCAGGAAGCGATCACAGAGCGCGAGCACGCGTTCGTCGAGCACGATGTCCCAGAACACCCGCGCCCGCGCCACCAGCGTATAGACACGCTCGGTCTTGAGCCCTTCGAAGTCGTTACGCCCCGAGTTGGTATCGAGATACAGCGCCAGGACCCGCCGCACCTCCGCGAGAACGTCGGCGGACAGGAAGTCCTCGATGACCGTGTAACCGTCGCGTTCGATCCGCGCGATGTGCGAGGCCGTGTCGAAATCCATGCGCGCAGAAAAAAGCGGTCGGCGCCTGCGCAGTCAACAAACCTGACGCGCCAGGCGCGCACGATCGCGGGGAAGCCGTGGCCGCAGGCGCCGCAGGATGCCGGCCGGACCGTCGGCGATGCGCCGTTCCCGGCGCTGACAAGTGCGGCCAGGGCCATTCCCAATCTCGCCAAAATCTGCCCGGTTCATCGATTTGCGACGCAGCGTGCGGATGGCAAAGGCCTGCTGTTTCGGTGCTCGAGAACGGCTGTCCGGCCTCGGCATGCTTCCTGCTCAGACCAGCGCGCAATGTTCTACCGGGAAGCACTTCGCCGATGCTCCGCACTCGAAGACGAGGTGGCGTCCGCGTACGCGGCACTGGCGGCTTCCCCCGCGGTCGCATCGGAGCGAGCAGCCGCATGGGCAAGCGCCGCCGCGGGCGAACGGCAGAAGGCGAGGCTGCTGCATGCCGCTGCCGAGATGTCGGTCGCCCTCGGAGACGACGGGCCGTTTCTCGTCCAGGTCCCGCTGCAACTGGCTTCGCTTCGAAAGGCCGTAGACCGCGTGCGCGCGCGTCTGGACGAGGCGCCGGACGAACCGAGCGCGATCCAGCTGGTCGAATCGCTCGACGCCGCGCCGCGCAGCGAGCTCCATTCGACCCTCCTCGAGGTTGCCGGAGTCGAGATCCGTCGCGTTCTTCGACTGATCGAATCCGACACGAAATCCGCGAAACGCGGACGCGGCGCCGTTCGCAAGGCAACGTCGCACGACAGGACCGGCAAGCCTGCGGCGTTGCCGGTTCACTCGTAGGCTAGGCAGGCAGATGAACGACGAAGCGTGTTCCGCGTCGCGGAGATGGCTGGAGCTCGAGCAGTCCTCCCATGCGGTCGCATGCCATGCGGCAGAACGGCAGGCCGAGCCCGCTGTCCACGTACGCTCCCACATCGGTTCGGGGCCGAAGCGAACCCGGGTCCTTCAGCGCATCGCGAATCGTTGCCGGAAGTCCCGGGCCATCGTCGGCCACGACGACTCGGCACCAGTCCCCGTCGCGCACGCAGCCCACTTCGATCCTGCTACCGGCCGGAGTGTGACGGCACGCGTTGACGAGAAGGTTGGAGATCACGCGCCGCACCAGCACCTTGTCGAGCTGCGTAGACGGCGTGGGCGCAAGCATGGAGACGACCATCGTGTGGCCGGTCTGTTGCGCGAACGGCATCAGCTGCGAGACGCATGCGCTGACCACCTCGGAGACGTCGAACGGCTCGGCCACGAGCGGCAGCTCGCCGCCCGGAGCGCGCGCGTGCGAGACCATGTTGTCGATGATGTGCAGCACGTTCTGGCCGGTGGCTTCGACGAGCGCGAACTGCTTGCCGGGGCTTTCGGCGACATCGCGATAGCGCCGCAGCGCGGCCCGCGCGGTCGCCATCATCGCCGTGACGGGGCTACGAATGTCGTGCACGACCATGCGCAGAAGCTCCTCGCGCTTTTCCTCTTCCCGCACCTTGTTCTCGAGCGCTTCGTTGGCGAGCGCGGCTTCGTACGCGCGAACGTCGGCGGTGGCGCGCTCGACGAAGCCGCCGTAGATATACGCGTCGGTGGCAAGCGCGATGTCGAGCATGATGATCTTGCCGAAGGCTCGCGTGCAGCGCTCGGCCTGGTCGGGCTCCCCGCGAAAGCGTTCGAGGAAACATTGCCGGACGTAGTCGATCTGCACGAGGTAGCCGCCCAGGTACAGGTGCGGCTCGAGCCGGATCCGTGCGTGCGCAAGCCCAACACGAAGACGGCTCTCGAAGTACGCTTCGTCATACGGTCCGGTGCAGAGCTGGATGAAGTGCGCGCGCTGCGCCGCCTTGAGGCGCGTGACGAGAGCCGGGTCTTCCAGAAAACACCGGGTTTCCGGAAACGCCAGGATTCGCCGGTAGAACACGTCGACCATTCCGTCGGCGATCGACTCGACGAACTCGGCCTGGGCCCCGAGCAGGCTCCTGTCTTCCTCGGTGATCCCGAGGAATTCCATCCGACGCGCGCGGGCCTCCGCGTCGATACCGACAAGCTCGAGGAGCGTCGCCATGTGGACTGATTCGCACCGCACAACCAGTGAGTCAACGACTGGCGCATTGCAGCAGCAGCATCCCTGGACAAAGGTGGCACCCGATATGGCGCGCGGTTCTATTCTGGTCGTCGACGACGAGGCGGCAAGCCGCGAGAGTCTGAAGGACGTGCTCGGCGACGAAGGCTACGACGTCACCACCGCTGCCGACGGCAAGCTGGCCGTCGAGCTTCTGCAGAACAGCGAGTTCGATGTCGTGATCACCGACCTGCGCATGCCCGGGCTCGACGGCGTCGAGCTGCTGCGCGAGGTACGCCGCGTCTGCCCGCAGACCCTCGTCATCCTGATGACCGCCCACGCGAGCGTCGAGACGGCCGTCGAAGCGCTTCGCCAGGGCGCGCACGACTACATGATCAAGCCGCTGTCGTTCGACGACGTGCTGGCCAAGCTCGGACGTCTGCTCGAGCGCCGCGAGCTCGCGTGGCAGATCCAGTACCTGCGCCGTGAGGTCGAATCGAAATACGACTTCGACAACCTGATCGGCGAGAGCGCGTCCATGCGCCGCATCATGGCGCTGATGCACAAGGTGGCCGCGACCAACTCGACGGTGCTCATCACCGGCGAAAGCGGAGTGGGCAAGGAGGTCGTTGCGCGCGCGATCCATCGCGACAGTGAGCGGCGCGACAGTATCTTCCTGCCGGTGAACTGCGGCGCGATTCCCGAGACGCTTCTGGAAGCGCAGCTGTTCGGTCACACGCGCGGTGCGTTCACCGGAGCGGTGACGGCGCAGGAAGGCCTGTTCCAGCGCTCGCGCGGCGGAACCATCTTCCTCGACGAGATCGGCGAGATGCCGCTGTCGCTTCAGGTCAAGCTGCTTCGTGCAATCGAAGAGAAGGAGATCCTGCCGGTCGGCGGCACGACGCCTTCGCGCGTCGATCTTCGCATCATCGCCGCGACCAACCGGGATCTCGCGAAATGCTGCCAGGAAGGCACGTTTCGCGAAGACCTGTACTATCGCCTGAACGTGTTCGGCATCGAGATCCCGCCGCTGCGCGAACGGCGCGAGGACATTCCCGCGCTCGTCGAGTTTCTCGTGCGGCGCCACAACACCGAGATGAACCGCCGCTTCCGCGGCGTGGACAATGCGGCGATGAAAGCGCTGCTGCGCATGCCGTGGAAGGGAAACATCCGCGAGCTCGACAACGTGATCGAGCACGCGATGATCGTCGGCGACGGCGAATGGATCACGACCGCCGATCTCCCCAACCGGGTGGCCGCCGCTTCGGCAGCCGACGGCGCTGCGGTCGGCGACGAGCTGAAGAGCGCGATCCAGTTCTACGAGCGCGGACATATCGGCAACGTCATGCAGCGTTGCGAAGGCGACAAGAAGAAGGCCGCCGACCTGCTCGGCATCAGCCTGTCGTCGCTGTACCGCAAGATCGAAGAGCTCGGGCTCTAGCGGAAATCGGGGACAGACACCGATTTCGGAAAATCGGTGTCTGTCCCTGATTTCCTGCGTTCCGTGCATTCCGGCGCTCGCCGCACCGCGGCGAAAGGTCGGCGTGCAGACGGACTCTCGCGCCGCGCGTTCTGCGATGGATTCCACCCGCCGATCGGCCATACATTGGGCCCCCGGCGCCGCATTCGACCCGGTTTCGCGCCCACACATCGATGATCACAACACGACGAATGTTTTCCGTCGCGGCGACGGTCGTTGCGGCCATCGTGCTCGCGGCAACACCCTCGCACGCCGTGGGCGTCGACCAGCACCTGTTCACCAACGGAATGGTGCTGCAGCGCGGGATGCCGGTTCCAATCTGGGGCACGGCGAATGCGGGCGAACAGGTCACCGTGACGTTCGCCGGCCAGAACAAGATCACGACCGCCGCGGGCGACGGAACGTGGCGCATCACGCTCGATCCGCTGGTTGCGAACGCGGGCCCGCTGGGACTGATCATCCAGGGAACCAACCAGATCGCATTGACCGGAGTGATGGTCGGCGAAGTCTGGCTGTGCGGCGGCCAGTCCAACATGGTGCTCGAGCAGCCGGGACCGGTGCGCCTCGCGGCGAATCCGGAAGTGCACGCGCTGCGGTTCAACGACTGGTCGGACGCTCCCGGCGACATCTGCTGGGAGTTCGCGCTGACGATGCACGACGTGCTCGGCGTTCCGATCGGCATCATCAACAACGCGAAAGGCGGCACGCGCATCCGCACGTGGCTTCCGCCGTCGACGATCAATGATCCCGATCCGAAAGTGCCGGAGATTCTCGCGAACTATCCGATCTGGGGCGACGTCTGGCAGGAAGTCGGCGTACATCTGGTTCCGTACGCGATGCGCGGCGTGATCTGGTGGCAGGGCGAGGCCGACAGCCGCACGGCCAATGACCACCGCTACATCCTCCCCGCGATGATTCGCGCATGGCGGCGCGAATGGAACCAGGGCGATTTCCCGTTCGTCTACGTCCAGCTGCCCAACGGCAAAGGACTTCCGTTCGGCGAGCCGGTGCGAAACCTTCCGGCGGGCAGTCGCGGCAGCCCGTGGGCGTCGACGCTGCGGCAGGCATTCATCGACACGCTCGACGTCGTTCCGAACACCGCCATGATCGTCACGTCGGACCTGATCGGCGGCATTCATCCGCCGCCGCAGGAATATCCCGAGTACGCCGCGCGGCTCGCCGACGCCGTCCTCGTCGAAGTCTACGGACAGGACTTCACGTATTCCGGCCCGATCGTCGAGTCGGCCACGGCCGAAGGCAGCAGCGTTCGCATTCGCTATCGCTCGCACACCGCCGACAGCCTCCAGTTCACCGGCGCCGCCCTCCAGGGATTCGCGCTCAGCGCCGATCACGAGAACTGGGAATGGGCCGACAGCGCGGCCATCGACGGCAACCAGGTCGTGGTCGCGAGCTCGCTCGTCCCGTCGCCGGTCGCCGTGCGCTACGGCTTCGCGTCGAAGTTCCGGTGGGCAAATCTTTACAACGAAAGAGACATGGTCTCCGGACCGTTCCAGATCGACGTCGAGCCGGCTCCATGAACAGACTTTTCCGTTTTTTCCTCGCCGTTCTGGCGGTCCTGGCGCCGGCAGGTTACGCCGGCGCGCATTCGAGCACGCCGGTGCTGATCCAGGTCACGCGGAACACTGTGGGCGAGATCGAGGCGCCGAAGATTCGCTCGCAGCAGGGCAGCTCGATCGTGTTCGTCTCCGACGGCGACGTGCTCGGTCCCGGCACCGCGCCCGGTCACCGCGAAGTCTACATGTACAGCGCCGAGAGCGGCGCGATCACGAGGATCACCAATACGGTCGCCGGCGAGAGCTATGAAGCTTCGCGCGAGACCGACGACGTCAACAGCGGCCGCGACGTGCTGGTCGCATTCGTCTCGACGGGCGATTTCGATCCGTCCGTCGGCAACGCCGACCACAATCCGGAAATCTTCCTGTGGTTCGAGCAAGACGGCTCGTTCCTGCAGGTGACCGACACCGTGGCGCCGGTCGTCAACGGCGAAGTGTACGCGAGCGAAAGCGGCAAATGCCTGACGTTCCGCAGCAACGCCGATCTCGACGACAACGACGGCTCGGACGTCGGAAATCCCGGCAGGGGTTTCGGGAACGCGGACGGAAGCGACGAGGTCTTCAACCTGTCGTTTGGCGACAACGATCTCGACCGCAACTTCTGGGTCACGACGCAGGTCAGCAACGGGCCGGCGGGCACGGCGAGCTCGCATCCGGTGGTCGGAGGCTACTGGTTCACGCGCCAGTGCCGCTCGAATGCGTACCAGTCCGATCACGACCAGCTCGGCAACGGCTCGTCGGGGTCGCACATCTACAACTACACGAAGAACACGGGCGTGATCGAGCAGCTGTCCAAGCCCGGCGCCGGCATCAACCGCAACCCGGCGATGTCGAGCGCCAGCAACTTCGCGCGCGGCCCGTTCGTCGTCTACGAGACCGATACCGATCCGATCGGCAACGGAAGCTCATCGTACGAGCTGTTTCGCTTCCGCCTGTTCAAGAACGAGCTGTGGCAGTACACGTTCGCGACCGAGGACAGCGCGCGCCCGGCGATCAGCGACGGCGGCGGCCGGATGACGTTCGAATCGAAGGCCGATCTTTTCCGGCCGAACCGGCCGCTTCGCACCGGCGACATTCCGCCGTTCAACAGCGATGCGAACCCCGAGATCTTCCTGACCAAGGGAAAGCACCAGATCACGCAGGTCACCGAAACCGTCGGTTGCGAGAACAACTTCCCGACGCTTCGCGACACCGGTGACGCGGTTGCATTCCGTTCGACGTGCGACCTCGTCGGGCTCAATCCCGGCGGCGTGCCGCAGGTGTTCCACTACGTGCTCGTCGATCGCGACGATCCGCTCGCGACGACCGCCGGCTGCCAGACGGCCGACGGCTGCTGCAACGAGGCCAACGGCTGTTTCTATCTGCTGTTCGGCGCGAAGCAGTCGCCGCCGCGCGAAGGCATCCACCCGGATTACTAGAGGGGGTGTCTTATGGACGGGTCCTCGCCTTGAACGAGTCGTGTTGATTGATGTCTGCGCCGGCGACGGAATACTGCGACGTCGCGCAGAAACCATTCGCGCCGACGAGACGTACCGTGAGGATGGCCGACTCGTCGAAGTAGCTGGTGTCACTTACCGGCGGAGGAATCGCCGCGACCCCGTACGACGAGCTCGCCTTGAACATGGCATCGGATTCGGTCGGTGACGGGCGCATCCTCAAGTTGCGAACTTCATCGGGGTTGAAGCCCTGCGCTGCGTGGAACGACCATCCGCGGGGATCGAAGTCGGTCCACCTCGTTGCCTCGTCGTATCCACCATAAGCGTCGAACCAGGTCTTCAGCCGCTCTACGCCGGAGATCTCCTCGTACACGCATAGCGTGAACCGATTGTCGATTGTCGGCGTTCCGAGCTCGCTGTGATCGAAGGGCTCGCCTTTCTTCCAGGTCCACGTGAGCGAGTCGCGGGGCCTGCGGATTTTCAGCACCGTATCGCCGGCCAGATAGCAACTCGCCCAGTCGGAGATGACGTGGAGACAATCGGATTCGACGAGCGAGCCTTCGCCGTCGAACGTCGCATCGGGAGACCCGTCGGTGTTTACGCGCACGACCGCGGTGGTCGTGTTCCCACCATGGTGCCAGGATCCCGCGCCAACGAGCTTACCGTCGGCCTGAAGCGCCATCGCCGTAAACTCGCCGTAGGCCATGTCGCCTCCGCCCGCGTCCGTGGAGGAGATGCCGCTTACGCCGAAGGTGGTGTCGACGGTACCGTCGCCGTTCCAGCGATCCGCTGTGAGCCCGCCGCCATACGGTGCAACGATCCGTCCATCCGGCTGAATGATCAGATCCCGTCCGCCGCTGCCGGAGTAGCCGGGAGGATTCAGGACCCCGTCCGCAGCGAACGTAGTGTCGAAGGTCCCGTCGGGGTTGTACCGTGCGATCACGCCCTCCGACTCCAGCCCATACTTGACGACGACTTTGTCGTCCGGCTGGACGGCGACGCCGCCAGGCCGGCCGTCCGTCAGGCGGGAATCCGAGCTCGCGTGGAACGTTCCATCGAGCGAACCGTCGGGATGGAACCGCGCGATCGGCATCGGCCCGCTGCTCACGACGACGATGTCGCCATCCGGAGCGATCGCGACATCCCATGCCCGCGCATCGATTCCGAGGCTGGCGCTTCCGCCAGAGCCGAACGCAGCGTCGGGTGTGCCGTCTTCGTTGAAGCGTAGAAGTGCACTCCCGGCGGCAAGGATCTTCCCGTCATCCTGGATCGCGATCGGCTCGATCGAAACGGCCGTGGTCACGATCCCCCCGATTCCGAAATCCGGATCGAGACTGCCGTCGGAGAGATACCGCACCAGCCGGAATTCGTCGTCCAGCAGCGCGCTCGCCACGATTTTCCCGTCGGTCTGTATTGCGAGGTCGTAGGGGGTCTCGAAACCGCTTCCAAGCGTTGTCAGGACGACCCCGTCCCCTCCGAACGTTCGATCCGGCGCACCGTCGGCATGGTAGCGAGCGACCGCAAACCGTGAATAGGACGAGTGAATCGCGACGGCGATACTCCCGTCGGTGTGCACGGCGACTGCGGTGGCATACGACTCCAGCCCGAGAAGCGAGGCCAGTTGGGCTTGCGTCGCCGATGCCGAGAGAAATACCCCACAAAGCGCGCCGATCACGTCGCGAACGAGACAGTACATGAGCTTGCCATTACCAGAGAGCCCAACTTCAGCGCAATGACGTGTTCGCCGGCAGGTCGAAGAGCGTGGTTCGAGGGGGCCTTGAAACCCGGCGGGCCGCCCAGCCCCGTTGCGATCGACGAATACGTAGTGGAACACCTGCGATACCAATCCGCTCGCGACGACCGCCGGTTGCCAGACGGCCGACGGCTGCTGCAACGAGGCCAACGGCTGCTTCTACCTGCTCTTCGCGGCCAAGCAGTCACGGCCGCGCGAAGGCATCCACCCCGAGTACTGAATCATTCCGTGTGACATCCGCCGTCGCAGCCGTCGCCGGCCTCGGTGTTGCCATCGTCGCAGGTCTCGCCGTCGTCGACCTCCGAGTTTCCGCAGTAAGGGCAGTCCGCGCGCCCGAGGCCGATCACCAGGCCCGCTACTGGCGAGACGTTGCCGAGGATGACCGGAGGATTGTCGGCGTGGGCATAGCGCATCCAGCTCTGGCCGCCCGACGTGCGCACCGAGCTACCCGCGAGCGTCGTCAGGTCGTCGAATGCCGTCAGCGTCGTGTACGTGCCTTCGCCATGGCTGCTCAGCGAGCCGGACAACTCGACGTTGCATCCATCGATCTCGATCTCGCCGTCTTCGCCGCGGATCTTGATGACTCCCGGGACGCCGACATTCGCGTGGTCGGAAAAAAGCTGGACGCTTCCGCCGTAGCCGGACGACTTTGCGCTCGCATTCGCGTGGCCGCGGAAGTCGACGTTTCCGCCGGCTCGAATTTCGAGGATCCCGCCGTCGGTGGCGGCAAGATTGACATCCCCCGACTCGGATACGACCACATCGCCGTCGGCGAAGATCTCGGCATAGCCGCCGTACCCGTAGTCGAACGCCAGCGATTTCCCGGAGAACTGGCCGTCCAGCTGCACGTCTCCGCCGGACTCGACGTAGAGCCACCCGCCGCCCGACCCGGACGAATTTGCCGAGATACGGCCGCCCAGTTTGACGTTGACGCCGCCG